>CAVEMP010000145.1:0-4379 GCA_963616835.1 uncultured Oscillospiraceae bacterium
ACTAGGCGCAACTTGCGAGTAGCCCCGCTGTTTTGGCCAAGAAACCCCAGTTGGGCGAAGGTTAAAACGCGGGGCTACTCGCTTGAAGCGGCGAGTGCGCCCGTCTTTCGACTTTTTTGTTTGCGCGTGCAAGAAAATCGCCGCTCGTCGTGAGGACGGGCGGCGCTTTTGCGGATTGGGACCGGGTGGGCGGCGGCTACGAGGCGTCGTCCTCGTGCTTGGCCTCGTGGTGCTTGACGGCACCGGCAGCAGCGGCTGTTACCAGGGCTGCGGCCGCCACGCCCTTAGCGGAGCGCAGCTTATCGCCGGTCTGGGGGACCTTGACCTTGGCGGTCTTTTTGCCGGAGTCGGCGCCGTCCTTGGGCTCGGGCTCGTACCCGCCGCCGTCGACCTGGTCGTCGGTTTGGTAGACGGCGGGTACGGCCGAGAAGCTCGAGGCCACGGCCTCGGACACAGCCTTTTGCTCCAGCGAGAAGGGCATCCTGCGCGGGTCGCAGATGGTTTGGAGCTCGGCGCCAAAGACGGTCTCGGCGAAGTCTTCGGGCTCGAGCCACGACAGGTGGCTCGGCATGGAGGGGGCGCTGTTCGAAAGAAGCACCTCACTGGCCGAAAGCGCGTTGGCGTACGGGTTGGAGCGCGGCTCGCTCACCTGGACACTGAACTCGGTCTGACCCTCGTAGCCCTCGGGCATCGTGAAGCCAAAGCGGAACTTGCGCAGGAACCCGGGCCACAGGATACCGGAGGTGTCGCGAATATCCTCGACGAACTCCGAGACCATTGTGCCGTTCTCGTCTACGACGGCCTCGCCGTTCTCGTCGTAGACGGGGTGATAGTTCTCCTCGCTTACCTGCAGGTACTCCCGCAAATCGTCGTAGACCTTCTCGTCCACCACTCGGCCGTCGCCGTCGCGCAGGGTCACAGTGAAGCCGTTGACCAGGCAGTTGCCGATGTTCGAGACCTCGACGTCGTAGGTCACGATGTCGCCCGCGGCCGCAAAGGACGTGCCCACGGTGACGCCCTCGCACTGGATGGCCACGACGTCGGGGACACTCACCTGGTAGATGTCGGACTTGACGTTGAGCTCGGGGTTGTTGCCGGCCTCCTCCATCGAAGGCAAGCCGGTGAGGCTCGCCATCACGAAGTCGCGGCGGCCGTTCACGCAGCTGAGAATGGCCGTGTTGTCGGGTGCGAAGCAGAGTCGCGCGATGGGGTAGAACTTGTGGAACGCGCCCAACGACTCGATCCAACGGGACTCGAGCAGCTGGTAGACCGGCTCGCGCTGGTCGCTCGCGGTCGAGGCGCCGCCAAAGTTGGCGCCGGTGGACGAGCAGTAGTGCTCGGAGCTCTGCAACTGGGCGCCCGCGTCGAGAAGGGCCTGGACCTCGTCGCTCACCTGGAGGTCGTTGCCCTCGTTCAGGCGCACGGTGTAGAGGCGCTTGCCGTCCGCGGACGCAAAGATGCTGGAGTCCGAGGTATACCCCGAGGTCTCCTCGTCAAAGAGGCGGGTCTGGTCGGGGTCGCACTTGACGACGCGGTTCTTCTTCTCGCCAGGGGCGTCGCTGTCGTAGGTGTAGGCGAACAAGGTCGAGGTTTCCTGCGTGCCTAGGGGCGTGATGTCCGCGACGCCGGTGAGGCAAAGGGTGTCCCTGTTGTAGCTTGATCCCGGGACCATGTCGTAGGCGACCGCGTTGATGGTGACCGAGCCGCCTTCCGCGAGCTGCGCCACGACGACGCTCAGCGTAAGCCCCGTCGCGGGATAGTGCTTGCCCTCGCGGCTCACGGTCGCGACCTCGAAGCTTCCCGGCGCCGTGCCCGTGCCGTCGGCGTTGGGGGCACAGATGAGAAGGGCGTTGTCCAGGCTGTCCGGATACATCGGGTCTGCGTCCGCGATAAAGATCGGCGATGTGTAGATGCCCTCGTAGACACCCGTGTCAACGTCCTTGCGCTGGTAATAGAAACAGGCAAGGCTGTCGTTTGCTTGGCCCTGGACCAGCGCCCGCGGACTGTACGTGGATTTCTTGCCGTCGCAAAGCTGCGAGTAGAGCGACTTGGACCACATAAGGCGCCTGTCGGTGACGTTCCAGACCAGGAAGGTGAGGAACTGCCTGTCCAGGGCCACGTCGCAGACTATTGGCTCGTCGCCGGAAACCTTGATGCTCGTGACGGCCATGGCGAGAAGCACTTTGCCGTCCTGCTCGACGACGTCGAGGTCGTAGTCGACGTCATAGCGCTCCTCGAGCTTCAGGCCCTCGACCCTGAAGTTGATGACCTGCTCGGTGCCGAACTCGCCCTTCTCGGCGTCCCAGGGGCAGACGTAGACGCGGGTGCGCGTCCAGAAGTGCCCGCCGTTGTCGGGAATCTTGACGGTGACCAGGCGCGCCATGACGGTGTTCTTCTCGGGATTGCTTGCGTAGACCGAGCTGCCCACGAAGGTGCGCACGTGCGAATTGCTGAAGACCTGGTCGAAGATGAGCTTCTGCTCGACGGGGATGAGGCCCAGTCGCGGGTTGTAGGTCTTGACGGACTTGAAGGCGTCCTGGTGGTCTTCGCGGGCAAGGTCGCTCGTGAAGGAAAAGGAGGCGCCGAGAAGAACCTCTCCGTTGGCGTCGAGGGCGCCGTAGGGGTCGGCGAAGCCGCTGGCGCCCTTAGGGCCCGAGATTACGAGAGGGGCCCGATCGACGAGGACGTGGCTGCGGATGGGTTCGAAGGTCTCGGGCATCTCGCTGGAGAAGCCCACGGCCTGGCCGCCGTCGCCTTCGGCCGAGAGGGCGGGGGCCTCCTCGCTTACGGTTGACTTGAACTCTGCGGTGGCCATGAGGACATCATTAGAGATGGCCCTGGCATCAGAGAGGTCTATGTCGGCGAGGGCCCGGCTGCTGAAGGCGCCGAGCTTGTCCTCGGGCCACTTCTTCTGGACGGGGTGGCAAAGCAGGAAAGACTTGTAGAAGAAGAGGACCTGGACAAAGATCTGCAGGCCTGCCTGGGCGTTGGCGGAATAGGAATAGAAGGAATCGGCAGAGGGCGTGCTGCCAATGGTGAGCGAGAAGCTAAACGACGCGTACCCGCGCAGCCCGGCTCCCATGATGCCGCGGACCCCAAGCCCCAACGACAGGGCCGCCTGGGCACTGAATGAGACGATGATAGGAGGGGTATCGAGGGGGTTCGTGACCCATTCGACTTCCTCGAGGAAGTTCTTGAACTTGATCATGATGCCAAAGCGTGCCTGAAGCGCCAGGTTAATATCGATATTGAGGTAGCACGGGATCATGGCGACGCAGTATTGCTGGCCAAAAGACGCGTCGATGCCAAATCTGCCGCCGACACCCACAAAGCCGCTTCCCTTTGTGTCGCCCGATTTGGCAATCTTGTCGACCCACTCGCTTTTTGCGTAGCCCGTGACCGAGACGTCGCAGTTTATGGCCAGTTGCCGAGAGAACTTGGAGGCGCCAAAGAACTTCTCCTCGCCGTTCGGCATGGTGTTTGCCTCTTTGTAAGCTACCTGCGACTTGGCGATGGTGTTTTGTTTCCAGCTGTTCCAGCCGCTCGAGAACGTCCTGCCGCCGAACTTCTTGAGGCCGGCGGGGTCGACCTGCCAGCCGTTGACCTCCTTGTAAGGCTGGAAGGTGAGGATGGTGAACGTGATGCCGTGGTTGCCGCCCGCGTCGCCAAAGATATCGACCGGGATGAAGGGAAAGGCAACCGACATGTTGTCGGACTCCCCAAAGAACCACGTCATCCAAAAATCGTCGCGCATCTCGGTTATGGTCGTGCCGGGGGAGATTTGCTGCTTCTGCGAGCCAATGCCCATTGAGAGGGCGGGCTCGAACTCAAGAGGCAAGGTCACGGTCCTGGCCTTCTCGCCGGGGACCTGGAAGCGCAGCTTGAGCTTCTGGCCGGGCTGGATCTTGGAGAGGTAGTAGTCGGTGAAGGAGACCTTGGAGAGGTTGGACTTGTCGGGGTCCTGGACCGCCGTGGCGCTGGCCCATTCGACGTCGTCGACGACGAGGGAGACCGTGGCGGCGCTGGAGGAGGAGCCTGGCGCGCACATGACCTCGACGGCGACGGTGTGCTCGATGTCGCTGTAGTCGCCCACCTGCGCGGGAACCGGGCTGTGCAGGATGTCGGCGTCGTCCATAGATGCGCTCAACAGGTAGGAGCTGCCGTCGTCTGTCTCCACGGGGATCTCGAGGACGTTGGGGCGGCTGCCGTCGTCTGCCGCGGGGACGGCAGACTCAAGGTACTCCTTGGTGAAGTGGACGTCGCGGTGGCCGGCGGCCGAGGCCGCGACGTCGGCAAAGAGGGCGTAACTTGTCGCGTCGTCCATCTCGCACTGGAAGGACAGGTCGCGGATGTGGACGGGCGCGAAGCCGTCGGCTCCG
>CAVEMP010000146.1:0-11093 GCA_963616835.1 uncultured Oscillospiraceae bacterium
ATTGAAAATGACGTCAATTGAAAATTGGTATCGTTTTCAATTTTCGCGTCAATTTGCCGCTTGCCGAGGTTTTGCTACCGCTTACGGTCGGCGAACGGCGGACGGAGTATCATAGAAGGACTTGTACCGCCCCCACATGAAAGGCCTTCCATGAGCAAGACAAATCTTAGTCGCCGCGGGTTTCTCGCCAGCGCAGGCACTGTTCTTGCAAGTCTCACGTTCTCTTTGGCATCGGGCCCGGCAGCCGCGTTTGCGCAGGACCAGGATGCAGTCACTCCCCCTTCCGGCGACGACGGCGAGAAGGGCACGGTCGATGATTCCAAAATCATGATCGTCCACACCAACGACATTCACTGCGCTCTTTCTAATAAGACGACCGAGCTGGGCTATGCCAAGCTCGCCAACTACGTGGCCACCCAGCGCGCCAAATACGGCGACGAGCGTGTGAGCCTGGTTGACTCTGGCGACAACATTCAAGGCGACACAAGCGGCTCACTGAGCCAAGGCGAGCTTCCTGCCCGCGTTATTGGCGCCTGCAAATACGACATCATGACCTGCGGAAACCACGAGTTTGACTACGGCATGGAAACCTTCTTTCGTGTTCGCCAGACCGAGCAAAAGGCGCATGAGGGGCTCTCGTATACGTGCTGCAACTTTCTTGACGCCAGCGGCTGCCGCATCTTTGACGCCTTCCGCCTGGTCGACTACCAAGTTGCGGGCAAGACCGTGACCGTGGCCTACGTCGGCGTCTGCACGCCGTCGACCCTCACCTCCTCGACGCCCGCGAGCTTCAAGGACCAAGACGGCAACACGGTCTACAGCTTCTGCGGCGATACGTCTGGCGCAAAGCTTTACGAGGTTGTGCAGAAGGCTGTAGACAACGCGCGCAACTTTGGCGAGGCAGATTACGTAGTTCTTCTCTCTCACCTGGGCCAAAAGAGCGTCATAACCCCGTGGAGAAGCGATACCGTGGTCGCCAACACGCGCGGCATTGACCTGGTCCTTGACGGCCACTCCCACGAGGAGTACGTGCAGACGGTCAAGAACGCCGACGGCCAGGACGTCGTCATCGTGCAGGGCGGCACCAAGTTCTCTTCCTTCAGTAGCTCGACGATCGACCCTGCAACCGGCCAGGCCACCGTGCAGCTGACCGCAACCGGCGTGGCGTCCGAGCTTATTACCAAGTGGGACGGCAGCGACCCCGAGATTGCAGAGCTTGTTGCCCAGATCGACCAAGAGCTCTCTGGGCAAACCAGCCGCGTCATTGGCAAAAGCCTGGTTGACCTGCGAGTTTTTGAGGACGAAACCCACGCCTGGGCCATTCGCAAACAAGAAACCAACATGGGCGACCTGGTTGCCGATGCGTACTTCTACCGTGCGTCCAACCTGGGGCGCAAGTGCGACCTAGCGTTTGGCAGCGGCGGCTGCATCCGTGAAGAGATCCACCCCGGCGATGTAACCTACGGTGACTGCATCTCGGTCCTGACGTTCAACAACCAGCTGGCGTGCCTCAAGGTCACGGGTCAGCACATCCTGGACATGCTGGAAGTTGGCTGCAGGAAGCAGCCCCAAATTTCCGGCGGTTTCCTGCAGGTCTCCGAGGGCGTGACGTACACGGTGCGCACCGACATCCCAAGTCCTGTCGTGATGTCCGATGACAGCTCTTACGTCGAGAGATACGATGGCGAGAGGCGCGTTAAGGACGCCTGCATCGACGGCAAACCCATTGACCCTAACGCCACCTACGACCTTGTCACGATCGACTACGTGCTGATTGGCGGCGGTGACGCCATGCCGATCCCCGACAATGCCAACGACGTCGAGCTTCTGGGGCTCGAGACCGATGCCCTGATCGAGTACGTGCAGGTAAACCTCAAGGGCGTCATTGGTGAGGACTACGCAAACGCCAACGGCGCCGGCCGCATCAAGATCACGGATCACGCGGACGCGGTAGAGCCCGTAGATCCCATTGATCCCGCAGAGCCCAGCGAGCCCGTCTCGCCTTCGACAACAACTACGCAGACCACCACAACCACTACGTCTCAGGCCAAGAAGGGCGCCGGCGGCGTGCCTTTGACCGGCGACGCATCGGTTGAGTTGGGTGCTGTCGCCGTCCTTGGTGCCGGCGCCGTAGCAGCCGCCCTTCTCGCCGAGTAAAGCGGGCGCGACGCGCGGTAACCTTGCTAGTTTTGACGGCCTTGTCAGTGGATTTCGAGTGTCATTGCGCCATGGGTGCAAAATCGCAACGCGTTTACCTGCGATTTTGTGAGAAGCGCGAAAAACGGCACCCAAAATCCACTGACAAGGCCTTTCTCGCTAGCAAGGTACTCTCCGCACGCTAGCGCAAGTCCTGGCGAGAAGCCCAATAGGTCGTGTCGATGGCCTCCAAATCCCGCCACAGCTCATACCGGGCGCGTCGGCGCTTGCGACCCAGCTCTAGTGACGGCTTTGACCTGGGCATACCTAGGTCAGCGCGGATTTTCTCGGCAAGCGCGTCCATGTAGTCGAGCTTGTCGTAGTGATTCTTGAACAGCTCGTAGGGCTTGAATCCTGCGGCAAGAAGCTCATTGCGACGCGTAGTATCACGACGCACGCCGCTTTCACTGTCATGCCAGGCGCCCATATAGTCAAGGCACACGTGTGCATTGCCGTAAAGAAACAGCAGGTCAGGCTTTCGCGTTCGCATAACTTTTGAGCGCGCCGTGAGCCTTTGGATCTCAACGGCGTCATTAAGGACAACCTCGCCAAGGTTGTAGCCGCCTTTGATGTAAGGAAGCGTAACCCGCAGAAAGAGCTTGGCCTCTTGGGGCGACGCGGCAAGGACAGGCGCTTTGCTTATGGCCTTGCGCAAGACGGCGGTTCCTTTAATGGGGCCTAAGGCATCCAGAAAACCCAGCAGATCGGCCGGGGTAATAAGGGGTTCCCTTCTTTGCAAGAGCCCCATATCGCACATCCTAGACGGGGCATAAAGGCCAAAGAGCTCAGACAACAGCAGCTGAAGCTCCAACGGCTTGAGCAGCGGAACCATAAGCAGAGGCAACAGCAGCGGAGAAGCGCATCGAACCCCTGGAGCCACCTGCATCAGCGCCCCGGCGGGCAAGGGCTTCGACCAAACATGCGCGCGGGCTCGCCGGGCACCGTGGGCAAGCTGCCGGGTGGGGACGAGCACCCCAATGGGCCCCTGAAGCGCATCAAGCTGCGGGAACAAGGTCAGAAGCTCCCGCATATCAGCGGGCGACGACATGGCCTTAGGCAGCTCGGTCGGGCACTCCAACCAGCTGTTTCGTTGAATGCGGCCACTTCGAATCAAATGAAGCGCCGCCATATGCGAGACCACGATATCCATGTCTTAAGGCTAACGGCGGCACAGGTACTTCTCAGCGAGTAATTAAGAAACGCTTGCAGCAACCTATCATGTATCTATCAGCGCAGGTCATCCGGCAAAAATCACGACGCCTTGGACCCATACGCGCACACGATGTCTTCACAGCCTTTACCGCGACCTGCGGTTTTGCCTGTTGAAGGCAAATGCGGGGCTTCTTATCTGTTCCCAGACGAGAAGCCCCGTGTCGTATTCGCAATTGTTCAATTTTTGATAAAAACGTGCTAGCTTTGAGGGCCTTGTCAGTGCTTTTTGGGTGCCATTATTTGCACCTCTCACAAAACCGCAGGTAGACGCGTCGCAATTTTGGACCCGCGGCGCAACAGCACCCGAAATCCACTGACATGCCCGTAAAAACTAGCGGGCCGCAACGCAGGAAGAGACAACCTGAACAAGCTTATCGATGTCGATAGGTTTAGCCAGATGCCCGTTCATGCCCGCCTCCAGGCAGTGCCGCTCATCCTCGACAAAGGCGTTGGCTGTAACCGCAATGATGGGCACGTTCCCCGCATCGGGACGCCCGCTAGCGCGGATCTTCGCCGTGGCCTCGAAGCCGTCCATCACCGGCATCATCACATCCATCAAAATCGCGTCGAAGGTACCTGCCGGCTCGGCACAAAAACGCGCCAAAGCCGCAGCTCCGTCGCTCACTGTCACAATATTTCCGCCACGGTCCTCAATCAAAATCTTAGCTATCTCGGTGTTAAGCTCGTTATCCTCGGCAAGCAAAATGGTAAGGCCCTCAATGCTGTGCTCAGCCGTGGGCGCCTCAGGCGCGCCCGCAACCTTGGGCGCCACGGCAAACGGAATCTCGACCACAAACGTCGATCCCTCGCCCTTGACGCTGGTCACACTAATTGTGCCGCCCATCTTCTCTACCAGGCGCTTTACGATCGACATCCCCAGGCCCGTACCCTGGACATGCGTGCGCACCGAGTCGTCGCCCTCCTGAACAAACGGGTCAAAGATCCGCTGCACAAACTCCTCGCTCATCCCAATACCGGTGTCCGAGATGGTCCAACGATACACAACCCGTTTGTCATCGCTGCTCACGCACTCGGTCGACGTCGTAATCGAGCCGCCCGACTTGTTGTACTTGATGCAGTTGCTGTAAATGTTGAGAAAGACCTGCCGCAGGTGCAGCGGGCTGGCGTAAACATAGCGCACCGGAATCTCGCGCTTGTCAACGGCAATCGCGATGCCCTCTTCGCGCGCCTTGTCCGCGATAATCGTCGTAATAGAGCGCGACACGTCCATTAAGTCGGTCGCCCCAAACTTAAGCTCAATCGAGTCGTCGTCCAGCTTGTTCATCTGCAGCACGTCGTTTACCAGCGACAACAAGTGATCGGCCGCGACACGCATCTTCTCTTGGTTTTCGCGCACCAGTTCGATGTCGTCGGCGTGCATCTGGTTGATTTGCAAAAGGCCAATGATGCCGTTGAGCGGCGTGCGAATGTCGTGGCTCATGCGGCTTAGGAAGTTCGTCTTGGCGGTGTTGGCGTGCTCGGCAGCCTGCTTGGCGGCAAGAAGCTCCTCCATGTGCGCGTTTTCCTCGCGCTCCAACTCGTCGACGTTGCGCAGACCAATGATGACGCCAAAGCCCGTCTGACCATCATTCGCACCGTCTTCGTCCATGCGAATGATATCCAGCTCTGCGGCAGAAACCGGCCCGCCGTCGCGCGTAAAGTGATAGCGCCTTGTCAAACTGGGATTGGCGGCGAGAAGAACGCGCAGCTTGTCGCGGGTGAACTCACTCAAGAAGTGCTCGCGCTCTTCCTTGACGATGAAGGAGTCCACGTAGGTCGAAATCACCTCGTCAAAGGAAAGTCCTTCCAAGATGCCCCGCGCCGCAGCGCTCGACTCGTAAGAAGTCTCCATCTTGATGATGTCGATGGTGTTGGCCGCCAGGTCGCACTGCAAAATCGTGAGGTAGTTCTCACCCAAAGCCTGCGTGACCGAGCGGTTGCGCAAAAGCTCGTCCTGCGCGGCCTTAAGCTCGGCCAGCGCCTGCTTAAGCGAGCAGTTCTCTTCCTCGGCCACCAACGTGCGCTTAAGTACGCTGGACTGAAACAGATAGAAGTAGAACAGCGTGCCGTAAACCATGGCCGTGCGGCCAATGTTCTGCACGTCAAAGAACGTCTCGGCAATAGTGGTAACAACCAAATAGACCACAATGAGCATCATCATCGTGGTATCGAAGTAGCGGCCCAAGATGTTGTGCTTGATGATGTGGACCGCAAACCAAGCCAGGTAAATGAAGATGCACACCAGCGGAATCCAAGCCAAGGGGCCTCCGCGATAGAACGTGTTGTCTGCCGTGTAGCCGTACACTGCGTCAGTGAACAAGACCGAGAACGCGGCGAGAAGATCTACGACCAGCGGCGTGAACAGCGCGACATTGGCGCCCACGCTTCGGTTCTTGCGCTTGAGCATGAGCAAAAGCAACAAGAGGATGAAGGGGCGCGCGGAGTAGCCGATCGCGCTTAGAACACCACGCCAAACCGAGTAGGTAGGGGCGGCGCTCAAAACGATCTCGCCCATGGCGGCTGCCACCTCGACGGCCTCGGCAGCAAGCACAAGAAAGAACAGCCGGCGCGAGCGCTCGTCGAGCGTGCGGCCACGGTGGATCATCAGCGCGAGAAAGAACAAGCCAAAGATCGGTGCCAGGGTGCTGAGCCAAAACTGGTCGATGGACATGTCTACTCCTCTTATGCCCCTGAGCTGGGGTTTATTCTCGCCACGCACATCAAGCGGAGCAAAACGACAGATGTAGAAAGATTACCACAGCCTCGCCTCCAAAAACGTCCAGCAAGCCCTAGCAAACACCACCGGCGCGACCCATCGTCCCTTCCCAAGTGCTACCATCAAAAGGTCGCCGCAAACCCCGCGACCTGCGTCAACGCCCTTTACCGTCTGGAAGCCCATGAACCTCACCCTGGGAAACACAACCTACGTCCTTGTTGTCTTGTTCTTGCTGCTCATCGACGTGATTCTGGTCCACAGGCTCACGCGCACCCCTGGCTTTGGCGAGGAAGAGCGCTGGATCATGAAGCTCTTTATGGCCACGTGCATCTGCGCGCTTTCGGACGCCTTGTGCATTGGCGTGGGTGCCGCTGCCGGACAGGTTGGAAACTACCTGCTCAACGCCGCGTTTGACCTCTCGACGGCCTACATCGCGTACTTCTTCTTCCTGTTGTGCGCCCAACGCTTGGGGTCGAGCATTCTGGATCGCCAAGCGCTACAGCTTGCGATTTCGACACCAATCATGGTCCTGACCGTCCTGGTCATGACCTCATGGGCCACGGGCCTCATCTTTACCATCCTGCCAGACGGCACCTACGTGCGCGGCCCGCTCTTTGCCCTCTTTGTCTTTGTGCTGGCAAACGGCTACACGGTGGGCGCGGTTCTTCTCGCCGCTCTGCACTATCTCAAAGAGCCCACGCAAGAACGCCGCCGCGACGCGATCGAGTTTATCCTCTACATCATCCCGCTTACGCTGGGCACCATCATGCAGTTCTTCTTTACCAGCACGCCTAGCTCGTCCATGGGCCTCACGCTCACGGTTCTTCTCGTCTTTATGAACAACCAGCAGCGCCTGCTGTCTAAGAAGGCAAGCGAAGCCGAGGGGGCAAACCGCGCAAAGTCCGAGTTCCTTTCTCGAATGAGCCACGATGTGCGCACGCCGATCAACGGTATTGTGGGCATGATCGCGATCGCCAAGGACCACTCGAGCGACCGCGAGCGCGTGTTAGCGTGCCTGGACAAGATTGAGGTTTCGGCGGGAAGCCTCTTGGCGCTGGTCAGCGACGTGTTGGACCTTTCTAAGCTAGAGAACTCGGGCATGGTGCTGTCCAGCGAGCCCTTCAACGTGCAAAAGCTATGCGACGACGTCTTGGGGCTGCAAAAGATCATTGCAGCCGAGAAGGGCGTCGAGATTCGCATGAACTGCGTCGATTTTCCGCACCCCTGTGTTGTGGGCGACGCCAAGCACGTGCGCTCGGTCATTATCAACGTGCTCAACAACGCAATCAAGTACACCAACCCCGGCGGCAGCGTAACGTGCTCTTATCACGAGCTCAATGCTTCTGACCAGCACCTTATTGGCGAGTTTGTCATTGAAGACACGGGTATTGGCATGAGCGAGAAGTTTGTCGAGCACATGTTTGAGCCCTTTATGCAAGAGCGCAGCGACGCACGCTCGACCTACCAGGGCACGGGCCTGGGGCTAGCCATCGTCAAAAAGACTGTCGATCTCATGGGTGGCACAGTGGACGTGAAGTCGCAGCAGGGCGTGGGCACCACGTTCACGATTAGCCTGCCGTTTGACGTTGCGGCGGGCGACACCAGTGCTGACCTGCGCCCCGTTGACCTCGACCTGGCCGATCGCCACTTTCTTATTGCCGAGGACAACGACCTTAACCTCGAGATCATCCAGTACGTGCTGGAAGACGCTGGGGCTCACGTAAGCGTGGCGAGAAACGGCCAAGAGGCCATCGACGCGTTTTTGCGCTCGCAGCCGGGAACCTTTGACGCCATTATCATGGACGTCATGATGCCGCAGGTAGACGGCCTAGAAGCCACGCGGCAAATTCGCGTCTCGCCCAAGGCAGACGCCCTGAGCATTCCAATCGTGGGCATGTCGGCCAACGTCTTTGCCGAGGACATCGAGCGCGCCCGCGCCGCCGGCATGAGCGACTACGTGGTCAAACCCGTCGACCGAGACAAACTGGCCGCAGCCCTGCTTAAGGCGCAACGATAAGGCAGCCGGCGCGGCGACGCCTTAAGGCAGGTCCTCGCCGGTGACCTGACGGCTAATCTCGGCAGCAGGCGTAAGGCCCAGCAGCAGGGCGTCGTGCATCTCGGTCGAGGTGCCGTCCTCGGGCTTGACCCAGGCACCGCCGGCGGCCTCGTTGGCCTTAGCGGTCGCAGCCTCGATGTACTTGTTAGAGCCAATGGCATCTACGATCATTTGCATGTACGCTTCGCGGCCCTCCCAGGTAAGGTGAATGCCGTCGCTGCTAACCCACTCGTCGTGGCCCTCGCTGTAGGCCTCCCAGTCGATGATGCTCACGTTGTCGTGCGCCGCAGCCACCTGGACCATCGTTTGGTTGGTGGTGCGGTGCCAGGACGCCGGCACGCGGTTGGTAATCAGCCAGATCTGGCGATCCGCGCCAATGTCGGCAATAAAGGCCTCAAGCTCCTCGGCGGTAAACGAGCCATTTGTGCCCAGAGCCAAGATCACGGTGTGGCCCACCTCGTTGCGATCGCGGTAGTAGTCGTAGACAGTCTGACCCATGGCGATCTGGCGGCTACCGCAGGCGTCGATGAGGCCACCGGTGTAGGCCTGGTGGAACTCGTCGGTCAAGCCGATAGAGACCGAGTCACCAATCATCAGGGGCTCGTATCCCGTAACCTCGACAGGGCCCTCGTCGTTGGTGGCGACGGCATTGGCCGAAGCGTCTGCGGCGCCGTCGCCCGTCTCGCCGTTGGATGCCGCCTGGTCCTGGACCACAATGGTGCCCTCGCTGGTGCCAGCAGCGATGTCTTGGTCGGTGAGAAGACCCTGGCCCTGGTTGGGGTTTTGCGCTACAGCCAGCGCGACACCAGCCGAGACAAGCAATACTGCGCAGGTGGCAGTAGCCGCTGTGGCGCGGCCAAGGCCTGCTCCCTTGAGTTCGCCGGCCTTGTACGCATGCCAGGCCTTGCCAATGGCACCGTGACGAAGAGGGTTCTCGACAAAGCGGTAGGACAGCTCGGCCACGCCCACGATGACGGCAATCTCGACAATGATCTTAAGCACGCTGGGCGCACCCGCGTTGCTGGGGTTCATAAGAAGCAGCAGCGGATAGTGCCACAGGTAGATGCCGTAAGAGCGCGTGCCCAGCCACAGCAGCGGTTTGGACGCAAAGACGCGGCCCATCTTAGAGCCGGGCAGCGTGATGGCCGCAATCAGTACCGCCGAGGCCACAGACGCCAGGGCCAGACCACCGCGATACCAAAAGGCGTCGGTACCCGTGACCAGACAAGACATCAAGACCAGCGCGGCCAGCGAAGCGTAGCCAGCGTACGTCAGGCGGCGCTGGCGCTCGGGCGGGCAAAACTTAGAGAACGGCATGGGCGACTTGACGTAGACTGGCCAGCGAAGAGCCAGGTACGCGCCGGCAAGAAGCGAGAAAGCGCGTGTGTCGGTGCCGTAGTAGATGCGGCTGGGGTCCGCGCCGGGGACATAGAGCACAAACATAGCCAGAGCCGAGGCGCACGCCAGCGCCAGGCACAGCTTGCGCATACCGCGACGACGGTAGCCCTTCTTGTACAGGAAGAGCATGACCAGCGGCCAGACCAGGTAAAACTGCTCCTCGATGGACAGCGACCAAAAGTGCAGCACCGGGCTGGGCGAGACCATCGCGTCAAAGTAGGACTCCTGGCGAAAGATGTACCACCAGTTGGTGACCCACAAAAGAGACGGAAGAAGGTCGGTCTTTAGCTTGTAGAGAAGACCCTGGTTAAAGAACCAGGCAAGAAGTGCCGTGGCAACCAAGACAAGGATGACCGCCGGCATAAGGCGGCGCAGGCGGCGAACCCAAAAGCGTTTGAGGTCAATGGTGCGCTTCTGGGCAAGCTCGGTAGAGAGGATGCCGGTAATGAGGAAGCCCGAGATGACAAAGAAAACCGTGACGCCCACCAGGCCGCCTGGAGCCCAAGGGAGGTTGAGGTGGTAGGCCAAAACGGCCGCGACCGCCACGGCTCGCAAGCCGTCGACGGCGGGCAGATAGTTGCGGTTGTTCTTGCTGGGAGCGGGCGACGCGGCCGACGCGGGCGAGGCACCCTGCGGGGCATCTTGAGCAGCTGCGTCGGCGTCGCCGGTCTTCTCGCCAAACTTCTGGGTAACCGTATTGAACTTAGAAAGGAAGTCGTTAAGCATGCTGTGCCTTAGGGTGGTGTGATTTTGCTGCATACACCTCATTAGTTTACAGCTCCCTATAGACAAATATTGCCTGGGGGCACCCCTAATTTATCTACGCACAATCTCTTGGCGCCCGCCCCTAAAGAAAGCGCGCTGGAGACCTGGTAGCGCGGGGCCTTTTTGGCAAGCTGCACACTTTTGAAATCCGGGGTTATCGGAAGGGCGAAGAGTCACGGCTTTAGGATTTGGGGGTTGTCGGAAGGATTTCTTTACAAATAAGGGGTTGTCGGAAAGATTTGAGCTCCAAGCCTTCCGACAACCCCTCAAACGTAAAACAATGCTTCCGACAAGTCCCGGATTCTAAAGAATGCAACAGCACGAACGGACCTCTGATTCATAGGTCTCGAAGACTTGTGCGAACGGTTACACGTATCGAAGACTTGGCTTCACGAACTCTGAAAGGCGCGTCTTATAGGCGGCCATCACGGTGTCCTCGAAGGCCAATGTGGGGTTGGGGACACCCATCGTGACCAGAAGTTTCTTGGTTAAAAGCGGGTTTAGGATCAGCAGCGGGCCCAAGATTGAGGTGCAGATAAAGTTGTTCTTACGAAGGCCTTCGAGCTTAGAGCCGGGAGCTAGGCCGTCGCCGCGCTCGACCTCGCAAAAGTAGCAATCGCTGTTGTCGCCGTAGGACAGACTAAACTGCGCCCTGTGCCCCACCAGCTGGATATCCTGGTACTTGGCCAAGATCAACGAGTTGTAGCGGTCCATCATCTGGCGGCGCGCGTGGATCTGCGGGAAGATGCC
>CAVEMP010000147.1:0-4806 GCA_963616835.1 uncultured Oscillospiraceae bacterium
GAGATGAGCGGCGGCGTGTACCACGTCGAGGGCCCGGGCGCTAACGACGAGGACGACGAGGACCGCTGGTAATGGCTCGCGTCGACACCTCCAAGTACCAGACCTTCTCGCAGATCACGGGTCGCTTGGACGACATCGTGATGGCCGTGCGAGACAAGGACGTCTCGCTCGAGAAGTCGCTTGACCTCTTTGACGAGGCCATTGCGTTGGGGTCCAAGGCCGTTGACATGGTCGACGCCACCGACTTCTCGCCCGAGGAGGAGGCCCAGCTCGAGCAGCAGAAGGCCGAGGCTGAGAAGGGCGATGAAGCCGATGCGGCTGGCACTGATGTTGCCGCCGAGGGCGCTGATGAGCCTGCCGCCGATGCAACTGCAGAGGAGTAGGGCAGGTGGCTAAGCGTCGCCGCTTGGACGAGGAGCTCGTCGAGCAGGGATTTTTCACCACTAAAGATGAGGCCTTGCGCGCCGTCATGGCGGGCGAGGTCTCTACTTCTGAGCGCCGCCTGACGTCTGCCGGCGAGAAGGTCCCCTGCGGCATCTACCTGCACGTTAAGGGGCGCCCCTCGTATGTGAGCCGCGGCGGCGTCAAGCTTGAGCGCGGGCTTCTTGAGTTTGCTGTTGACGTCGAGGGCCTGTCCTGCTTGGACGTGGGCTGTTCGACCGGCGGATTTACCGATTGTCTGTTGAGCCATGGGGCGGCTCACGTGACATCTGTCGACGTGGGCTACGCGCAGTTTGATTGGTCGCTTCGTCAGGACGCGCGCGTGCGGCTGCTGGAGCGCACGAACATCGTCGAGGTGCCTGGCCTTCTGGGCTGTGGCTTGTTTGACCTGGCCGTTTGCGACGTTTCCTTCACGTCTGTGTTGGCGGTTCTTCCTGCCGTGTGCGACTTGCTGCGGCCCGATGGGGCTTTTCTCACCTTGGTTAAGCCGCAGTTTGAGGCCGCGCGCGAGGACGTTGGGGAGGGCGGCATTGTGTGTGACGAGGCCGTCCGTCTTTCCTGCGTGGATCGCGTACGCGAGGCTTTTGAGGGGCGCGGCCTGGTTGTCCAGGGTTTTTGCACAAGCCCCATCAAGGGCCACAAGGGCAACGTCGAGTATCTGTTGTACGGCAAAAGAAATGCGTCGCGCCCGTAGAGTTGTGGTGGCGTGCGCCCTTCACAGGTGATATGATACCCGTACGGATGTTCTATGATTGAGGGGTGTCCCGTGAAGGTTCTTATCGTTCCCAATTACTCAAGGCCTGATGCGCTGGACAGCGCGCGACAGCTGGAGTCCTGGCTGGATGACCAGGGTGTGGAGACCAAATGGGCCCACGACAAGAAGGTATTTCCCAACCGCCACGCTGATGCCTCAGATTGTGGGCTGGTTGTCTCGCTGGGAGGTGACGGCACGCTGCTGCGCGCCGCCCGCATCGTGGGATATACGGGCGTGCCCATTTTAGGCATCTCTTATGGCCACCTGGGATTTTTGACCAGTGCTGGCCCTGATCAGCTTATCGAAACCGTGGCTAGCGCCCTTGCGGGAGAGCTGCACGTGAGCCACCGTGCCACTCTGGAAATCGAGTCTGAGTTCATGCGGGCCGACGGCTCTACCTTTATCCAAAGAAGCTTTGCCTTGAACGACTTCGCGCTCTCGCGCGGCGGTCGGGGCGACGTGGTGGAGTTTGACGTGAGCGTCTCGGGCAACCACATCGACCGCCTGCGGGGTGACGGCTTCATTGTCTCTACCGCGACAGGTTCCACGGGCTATGCCTTGGCGGCCGGCGGCCCCATCGTGTGCCCCGAGTTCACGGGCATGGTGTGCGTGCCGGTGGCGCCTCATACCATCATGGCTCGTGCTTTCTTGACCTCGCCGGCTGACGTGGTCGAGATTGAGATGAGCCAAGACAGGCCTGCTATCAGGCATTTTTTTGCAGACGGTCAGCCTATTGGCGATACGGACGCCTCGTGGGCTATCAGCGCCCGCGTGCGTCGCGGCGAGGGCGACGTTCTTCTCCTTGATCACAGTGCTCAGAGTTTCTATGGCTCGGTCTCGCGCGTCTTTTATGGGCAGGTGGGCAAGTAATGCTCGACCAGCTGCATGTGCGCGACGTGGCCTTGATCCAAGAGGCCACGATCGAGTTCTCGGGCGGTCTTACGGTCTTGACGGGCGAGACGGGCGCGGGCAAGACCGCGCTGTTGTCGTCCATTAAGTTGCTGATCGGCGAGCGCGCCGACGCTGGCGCGGTGCGCGAGGGCGCGTCTTCGCTTGAGGTCGAGGGGCGTTTCTTCATGGGGTCCGATGACGCGGAGGGCCGCGTTGTGCGCCGCCGCGTTGGTGCCGACGGCCGCAGTCGCATTGCCATTGACGGCAAGATGGCCTCGGTCAAAGAACTGGCTCAGGCCGTGGGATCCAAGGTCGACCTCTGTGGCCAGCACGAGCACCAGCGACTGTTATCGGCAAAGAATCACGTGACGATGCTCGATGCCTGGGCCCGCGACGCCGTGGAGCCTACGCGCGAGGCGTACACCAGGGCCTATGAGGACGCCGCTGCGGCTGCAGCCGAGTTCGCCCGCGTGAAGGAGCTAAGCCAAAGCGCTGCCGAGAAGCTAGAAGAGGCCCACTTTGCCCTGCGCCGCATCGAAGAAGTGGACCCGCAGCCCGGTGAGCTTGAGGAGCTTGAAGAGACCCTGCCCAGGGCCGAGCACTCCGAGGCCCTGGTGAGTGCAGCCTACGGTGCCCGCGAGCTTTTGAGCGGCGAGGACGGCGCCTGTGGCGCCTTAGGCCAGGCTGCCCGCGTGCTTATGGACGCCTCGCGCATGGACTCGTCGCTAGCCGAGCTAAGCGACATGATCGACAGCTCGCTCATCGACCTAGAGGATGTGTCTTCTCGCCTGCGCGCCTATGCCGATAAGGTTGACTTTGACCCCGAGACCCTGCAGTCCATGCAGGAGCGGATGTCTTCTTTGCAGGGCCTTATGCGCAGCTTTGGCCCTACTATCGAGAAGGTCTTCGAGCGTCGCGACCAGGCTCGCGAGGTTGTCCTGGCCGCCGAGGACGGTGGTACGACCCTGCGTGCCGCCAAGAAGAGGCTGTTGGTGGCCGAGAAGAAGTTGGCCACGGCCGCCGACGCCTTGGATGAGGCCCGCTCTGCCGCGATCCCCGGCCTTGAAGCGGCGGTGCAAGAACAGATGGCTCGTCTTGAGATGGGCACGGCCGCGCTGGTGGTCAAGATGGAACGCCTGCCGCGTGAGCGATGGGGCAAAGAAGGCCCCTCGAGCATCGAGTTCTTCTATCGCCCTGGCGCAAGCCTGACCCCACGCCCGTTTAAGAAGATAGCCTCGGGTGGCGAGGTGAGCCGCGTGATGCTGGCGCTAAAGGTGGTGCTTGGCGCGGCCGATGAGTGCGACACGTTGGTTTTTGACGAGGTCGATGCCGGTGTGGGCGGCGCCACGGCAAACGCCTTGGCCCAGGTACTGGCAGACCTTGCCAAGACGCACCAGGTCATCGTGGTTACCCACTTGGCGCAGGTGGCCGTTGTGGCGCAGAGCCATCTTTTGGTTTCTAAGACCAAAGACGACGACCCCAGGACCACCATCGAGCCGTTGGACGACGCTGGGCGCGTAGAGGAAATCGCGCGCATGCTCTCGGGCGACACGTCCCAGGCCGCCTGCGACCACGCGCGTCAGATGCTCGAGGCGCACGCGTCGCTTGCCGAATAGTCGCGGCCGTTCGTCTTGCCATCGCGTAGTTTCGATTAAAGAATTGATTCACGAGGTTTGACCGTTTAGCCACAGCAGGAGAGAGACCATGTCCAAAAAGCCTGAGTCCTATGCCCTTATCAACGCCACCCTTTTGGACGGTAGCCGCGATATGGTGGCGCAGCCCCACATGGCCGTCATCACCCGCGGCCAGAAGATTGAGTGGGTGGGTCCCTCGTCGGTGGCGCAGGTCCCTGCAGACGCCAAGGTTATCGACCTGGCTGGCGCCTACCTTATGCCGGGTCTTATTAACATGCACGTCCACTTCTGCGGCACGGGCAAGCCATACTCGGCGGGCAACGCCGGCGATATCATGCGTCGTCTGGACAACCCAGTAGGCCGCCTTATCGTGCGCCACATCTTGGGCAACAATGCAAAACAGCAGTTGGCAAGCGGAGTCACCACGGTGCGCGGTGCCGGCGACCCGCTTTACGGCGACCTTGCCGTGCGCGACCTGATCGAGGAGGGGCGCCTTGAGGGCCCGCGTATCATCGCGCCGGGCACGGGCATCACGGCCCCTAACGGCCACGGCGCGGGTCTTTTTGCCCAGGTGGCCAACACGCCGCAGGAGGCCTCGTCGATGGTGGCCGATCTCTTTGCCCGCCGCGTCAACGTCATCAAGCTCTTTATCACTGGCGGGGTCTTTGACGCCACGGTGGCCGGCGAGCCCGGCGTCGTGCGCATGTCGCTTGATGTTGCCAGGGCCGCTTGTGCCACGGCCCACCGCCTGGGACTTCCCGTTATGGCCCACGTCGAGAGCACCGAGGGCGTGAAGCTCGCCCTTCTCGCCGGCGTCGACACCGTGGAGCACGGCGCGCCCATGACGCAAGAGGTCATCGGCCTCTATCACGGCGCGGCTGGCACGCAGCTGCCCGGGAGAAAACCCTCGGTCACGTGCACCATTTCGCCCGCGCTGCCCTTCGTGAAGCTCCCGCCCGAGAAGACCCTCTCGACCGAGGTCCAAAAGATCAACGGTGACATTGTGTGCGAGGGCATCATCCAAAGCGCCAAGCAGGCCCTTGAGAACGGCATCGACGTGGGCCTGGGCACCGACTCGGCCTGCCC
>CAVEMP010000147.1:5180-11209 GCA_963616835.1 uncultured Oscillospiraceae bacterium
AATCGTCACACAGAAAGGTCTTCTCGCTTTAGAATGAAACCCCGTAGAAGAAGCCATCCATAAGACTCACTACGGGAAGGTCCCAGAATGACAAAACACATTTTTGTTACCGGCGGCGTCGTTTCTTCGCTCGGCAAGGGCATAACGGCTGCCTCGCTTGGCCGTCTGCTTAAGTCGCGTGGCTACAAGGTCATGATGCAGAAGGCCGATCCCTACCTTAACGTCGACCCCGGCACTATGAGCCCCTTCCAGCACGGTGAGGTCTTTGTTACCGAGGACGGCAAAGAGACCGACCTGGACCTGGGTCACTACGAGCGCTTTATTGACGAGAACCTCACTCGCAACTCTAACTTCACCACCGGCGCCATCTATCAGAGCCTTATTGCCAAGGAGCGCCAGGGCGAGTTTCTGGGCGGCACCGTGCAGGTCGTCCCGCACGTGACCAACGCCATCAAGCAGCGCTTCTTGCGCATCGAGGAGCAGACCGGCGCCGACGTGGTCATCACCGAGCTTGGCGGCACCATCGGCGACATCGAGGGCCAGGCCTTTGTTGAGGCCATTCGCCAGTTCCGCAAGGAGAAGGGCTTTGCTGATTGCGTCCTTATCCACGTGAGCCTGGTGCCTTACATCGCCGCTGCCCACGAGGTCAAGACCAAGCCCACCCAGCACTCCGTGCGCGAGCTGCGCTCGATGGGCCTGCAGCCCGACTTCATCGTCTGCCGCTCGGATCACGAGGTGGACGCCGACATCCGCGCCAAGATCGCGAGCTTCTGCGACGTCGACCCCAGCTGCGTCTTTGAGAACTCCGACTGCGCCTCTATCTATGACGTGCCTGCCCACCTGGCTGCCCAGGGCTTCGACACCAAGGTCTGCGAGCGCCTTGGCCTGGACGCCCGCGAAAGCGACCTCACCGATTGGAACCGCTTTACTAGCGCGATGCACGCCGCCAACAAGAAGGAAGACGTCACCAAGATCTGCGTCGTGGGCAAGTACACCCAGCTGCCCGACGCCTATCTCTCCATCATTGAGGCCCTGCACCACTCCGGCGTCTACTATGGCCGTCACATGGACATCCAGTTGGTCGACGGCGAGGAGCTGGACGAGAACAACGTGGCCGAGGTCCTGGCCGGTGCCCACGGTATCCTGGTGCCGGGCGGCTTTGGCCTGCGCGGCGTCGAGGGTAAGATCGCCGCGGCTCACCGCGCCCGCACCCTCAAGATTCCGTACCTGGGCGTTTGCCTGGGCCTGCAGGTGGCCGTCTGCGAGTTTGCCCGCAACGTGGCCAACATGCCCGGCGCCATCTCGACCGAATTCGTGCCTGACTGCGAGTGCCCGGTGATCGACCTCATGCCTGATCAGGAGGACGTCACTGACAAGGGCGGCACCATGCGTCTGGGCGCCTACCCCTGCAAGGTGCAGCCCGGCACCCTGGCCTCCGAGGCTTACGGCGAGGCCCTGGTCTACGAGCGTCACCGTCACCGCTACGAGGTCAACAACGCCTACCGCGAGCGCCTGACCGAGGCCGGCCTTGTCATCTCGGGCCTTTCTCCCGATGACCGCCTGGTCGAGATGGTCGAGCTTCCCGAGTCGGTTCACCCCTGGTTTGTGGCTTCCCAGGCTCACCCCGAGTTCAAGAGCCGTCCCACCGAGCCGGCCCCGCTCTTCCGCGAGTTCGTGCGTGCCGCCATCGCCTTCAACGAGGGTTGCGACCGCCACGAGGTCAACTCGACCGAGTAAGAAGACAAAAGGTCTTCTCGCCAAAGCGGCCTGCGCCGCCGCTTAGCACGTGATTTTTGCCCCGGGGACCCGAGCGGTCTCTGGGGCTTCTTTTTATAATGGTGCGTGCAACGGGCAATGGTACGGCGATGGCAGGGAGGGGAGAGGCACATGGACCTGGCACAAGCGCGCGAAGAGTACCTCAACTACCTGGCCGTCGAGAGGGGCTCGTCCAAGAACACCATCGACGCTTACGGCCGTGACCTTCTGCGCTATGTGGATTACCTGGCCGGAGCCGGAATCTGCGAGCCGGACGACGTTGCGCGCTCGTTGGTCGAGGAGTACCTGGGCGTTTTGACCGACGTGGGGCTTGCGCCCGCATCGGTAGAGCGCTCTCTGTCTGCCATCAAGGGCTTCCATCGCTTTATGGCTGTCGAGCAGATCGCGGCTAGCTGCCCCACCTCGGCCATTCCCTTGCCCAAACGGCCTGCCAAGCTGCCGGACGTTATTTCGCAAGATGCTGCGGCGCGCTTGCTTGACCAGCACTTTCCCCAGACACCCGCGGGTCTGCGCGACCATGCGATGCTGGAGGTCCTTTATGGCTGCGGCCTGCGCGCAAGCGAGCTCATTGGCCTGGATAAACGTGATTTCTCGCCCGAACAAGAGGTCATCCGCGTCTTTGGTAAGGGTTCCAAGGAGCGCATTGTGCCCATTCTGGGCAGCGCGCAGGCAGCGCTTGTCGCCTATCTTGAGCAGGGCCGCGACGGCCTGGTGGGGCATCGGCCCACGGCGGCGATTTTTCTTAACGTACGCGGGCGGCGCATCTCACGCCAATCGGCCCACACGATCGTGGAGCGCTACGGCCGCTTGGCAGGGATCGAGGGCCTGCATCCCCACACCCTGCGCCACAGCTTTGCGACCCACCTGCTTGAAGGCGGCGCTGACCTGCGCGTTGTTCAAGAGCTGCTGGGCCATGCGAGCATTGCCACCACGCAGCTCTACACTCACGTGGACACAAGCCACATTCGTCGCGTCTACCTGGCGGCTCACCCCAGGGCCCGCCTGGACTAGCCCTCAACGTCGTTTCTAGGCCCTTTGAATGCTCATGCGCGACTTTTCGCGGTTTAAATCGCCGCCCGCGGTGTAGCCAAGGGCTTTTAGCCGACGTTTGCCCAGTTGCGCGAGAAGAGCTACTTAGCCCGAGCCAATTTAAACCTCGAAAACTCGCGCATGTGTGTTTGCGGGCGGGTGGGGCGCCGGCCCACATCCCCACCGCGACCCCGTTTCAACCGATTTTTGTGGGCAGACGCCCCACCGCAGGTGGGAGAGCGCCCCACACCTGGGAAAGTGCCCCACTTGGGGCTAAATCGGGTGATATAACACTCCCAATACGCATGTGCGCACACCCCGATTTACCCCTCAAAATCCTTTGTACACTACCTTTGAACTGGGCATTCACAGTTCCATCACAACAACGGCGCCGTTCGCGCCGCGCTTTGTGGAAACACATGTTTGCACACCCAACATCTGGGGCCGCAACACCGACGAGGGGCGTAAATTTCCGTCTGCGAACAGAAAAGTGGGGAAAAGTGTTTTCTGGTGGGGCGTGGTGGGGAATTTGACGTATAGTGTTCTTCACGCTCTGAAGGAAAGGACCGTAACACCGCAAAAGATTGGAGGGAGACATGCTCGCAGGCGCCTACTCTATGTCGGTCGACGCCAAGGGTCGTGTCACTCTCCCGTCTAAGTATCGTAAAGAGCTTCTTGGCGAAGACGATCACACGGTGATGCTGGTCCCGTACGACGGATGCCTGAACTGCTTTACCGTCGAAGGCTTTAAGGTTTGGCTCAACGGCCTGTTTAAGTCCAATGAGAACGGCTTTAACGCCCGTGACCGCAAAGACGCGCAGCTCAAGCGCTTCTTGTTGGGTACGTCGCAGGAGGTCGAGATCGACTCGGCCGGCCGCGTGGCTTTGGGCAAGGTCGATCAGCCCACCTACAAGATCACTGAGAAGCTCGGCCTTGTGGGAAACGTAACGGTTGTGGGCGCGGACGACCACCTGGAAGTGTGGAACACCGACAAGTGGAACGAGATGCGCGCGGTCTACGAAGAAGGCTTCGATTCGCTGCTTTACTGCGACTAGTTATTCGAAAGGTTAGTACCTTGGCAGAAGAATATCGGCATATACCCGTAATGCTTGAGGAGGTCCTTCGAGCGCTCGATCCCAAACCCGGTGACGTGGTCTGCGACTGCACGCTGGGAGGAGCCGGGCACTCGGTGGAGCTTGCTAAGAGGGTGGCGCCCCAAGGCCTGTCCATTGGCATCGACCAAGACGATATGGCACTTGCCGCCGCATCGGCCCGCCTTGAGCAAGAAGTTCCCAACGCAGACATCAAACTGCTTAAGGGAAACTTCGGAGACCTCGACGACCTCTTGGTCGAGGCGGAGATTCCCGGCGTCGACTGCTTCTTGTTTGACTTGGGTGTCTCTTCTCCGCAACTCGACATCCCAGAGAGGGGCTTCTCGTTTCACGAGGACGCTCCCCTAGACATGCGCATGGATTTTGGCAACAACACCCTAACCGCAGCAGAGGTCGTAAACCACTACAACGAAGCAGACCTCGCCAGAATTCTTCGCGTTTACGGTGACGAGAAGTTTGCTTCTCGCATCGCTAAGGCAATCGTCAAGGCAAGGGCAGATGTTCCTGTCAAGACGACCCTAGAGCTGGTCGAGATTGTGAAGTCGGCTATCCCGGCAGCAGCCAGGAGGCGCGGCGGGCACCCGGCACGCAAGACCTTCCAGGCCCTGCGTATCGAGGTGAACCACGAGCTCGACGTTTTGGACCGCGGCCTTCGTGCTGCGGTTAGATGGGCCAACCCCGGAGGAAGGATTTGCGTCATTGCTTATCACTCCCTTGAAGACCGCATTGTGAAGCACGTCTTCTCGGAGTTGTCCCAGGGCTGCACCTGCCCGCCGGATCTTCCGGTTTGCGTTTGCGGTCATGTGCCGATACTCGACGTTAAGACTCGTAAGCCCCTCGTTGCGTCTGACGAGGAGATTGCGAGAAACCCGCGCTCTAGGAGCGCACTCACTAGGGTGGCAATTAAGCTCGACGCCTCCTAGCAAAATCGTTTCAGTCAGCCGCAAGGCTGTCTGTATATGGGAGCCTTAAGACGCACTACTTATGTAACAAAAACGAACCAAAACGCACTCTAAACGCACTACCAACGAAGCATCAACGAAGTATCAACCAACTCTCACGCAAGTCTTAAGGTCGCTCAATCAAAACTTGAGGGAAACACTAAAGCAACCCTCAAGAACCCAGCGTACCTGCCATGTTTTATCAACGGCTATGGGTTTTCTCCTAGAGGGGATAGCGAGTTTCTCATGAGGTACCAGGGTTCAGAGGCAATTGATCTGGAGTACGCCGAGAGGAGGCGCGCTCGTCAACAAAGGCAGGCCGCGCCGTCCTTCGAGGTCGTCTCTGGCGGTGGCCTTGATGCCAAGGTGCGCCGCGGCGTCTCTTATGAGTTCCTCGTTCGCGTGGCAGTGGTCTGTTCTATTGCGCTGGCGCTTCTTGTCATCGGTGCCGTGCGCATCGTTTTGTCGACAGCCACCGTCTCGGCTTTGCGCGCCAACGCGACCCTTCGCACAGAGGTCTCTGAGGCCCAGTCGCTAAACGATGAACTCAAGATCGAGCGCTCGGTTCTTTCTAGCAGCACCCGCATTGGTCGCATTGCCACCCAGAACTACGGGATGGTTTTTAGCGGCGAGACCATGAGCATCAACCTTTCCGAGGCCGCGACCGCCGAAGAGGCCGTCGAGTCCGCAACCGCCGCGACCGCCGAAGAATCCGCCGCCGCGACCGCCGAAGAATCCGCCGCCGCGACCGCCGATGCTTCTGCTCAAGTAGATGTTGATGCTGCGCAGTCTAGCGACGCGCAGATCCTGCCTACGCCCGAAGGGTAAACTGGTGTCGTGGCAAGGAATAATAGACAACGCCCTCATCGGCCCCGCTCGTACTCGGAAGCCTCGTATGACGAGGCTTCTCGTTCGCGTAGGCAGATAAGAAACGCGGGTAGGGGCAAGTTCTTTGGCCCCGAGGGCAATCCCAATATCATTTTTGCGGTTCTTGGCTTTGTTGCTGTTGTTGTGTGCCTGCGCCTTATCTGGTTGCAGGTTATTGATGCCGGCAACCTCTCTTCAATGGCAGAAGAGAGCCACACCAACACCGTTGCCATCCACGCCAAGCGCGGTACCATCTATGACCGCAACGGCAACGTGCTTGCCATGAGCGTCGACTGCAAGGACA
>CAVEMP010000148.1:0-6896 GCA_963616835.1 uncultured Oscillospiraceae bacterium
CCGAGCTCTTCATTGTAGAGGGCGACTCGGCAGGCGGCTCGGCCAAGGACGGCCGTCGCCGAGACATCCAGGCAATTCTCCCCTTGCGCGGCAAGATCTTGAACGTCGAGCGCGTGGGCGACCATCGCGCCTTCTCGAGCGACACCATCCAGTCGCTGATCACGGCCATTGGCACGGGCGTCACCACCTCGACCGGCGACGGCGGCGACTTTGACTTGTCCAAGGCCCGCTACCACAAGATCATCATCATGACCGATGCAGACGTCGACGGCGCGCACATCCGCATCCTGCTGCTGACTTTCTTCTACAAGTACATGCGTCCCTTGATCGACGCGGGCTACGTCTACGCCGCGTGCCCGCCGATTTTTGGCATCAAGGTGCGCAAGAAGATCTACTACGTCTACCCCAGCGGCAAGGAGCCCGAGGAAGAGATCCTAAAGCGCAAGATCGCCGAGCTGGGCTTTGCCTACGACGACGATGCCGAGGACGAAGAAGCCACCAACGGCAAGACCAAGCGCAAGAAGCGTCCCTATACCGTCCAGCGCTACAAGGGCCTGGGCGAGATGGACCCCAAGCAGTTGGCCTCGACCACCATGGACCCGCGCACGCGCATCCTGCAGCGAGTCACCATCGACGATGCCGCCATGGCCGATAAGGCCGTCCGCGAGCTGATGGGCAACCAGGTCGAGTACCGTCGCGAGTACATTGAACGTCACGCTCATGACGCGAGGTTCCTCGACGCGTAATTAAGCGGAGAGAGACTAGACAGACAGGTTCGTTAACCTTACGAGAAAGGCCTTAAGTGGCAGACGATTTCAACAACGACGGCGAGAACAACGAGTCTTTGCCCGAGGACCTGAGGCGCCTTCTTGACCGCGCCCAGGCCTCCGACGAGGGCGAGGACGTCTACGACGAGACCGAGGGCGAAGACGCCGACGAAGACGATGGCGAGCTTGAGGAGGAGTTTGGCAACGCCGGCACCGGTGTCTCGACCGGTGAGACCGACGAGCACGGCGGCGCCCTGCAGATCAAGGAATTTGGCCACGAGATGCGCCAGTCCTTCATCGAGTACTCGATGTCGGTCATCACGGCCCGCGCCCTGCCTGACGTGCGCGACGGCCTGAAGCCCGTCCACCGCCGCATCCTCTACGCAATGAACGAGTCGGGCATCTTCCCCAACCGCCCGCACAAGAAGTCTGCCTGGACCGTCGGCGAAGTTATCGGTAAGTACCACCCCCACGGCGACTCCGCGGTCTACGAGACGATGGTTCGTCTCGCCCAGTGGTTCTCGATGCGTACGCCGCTGATCGACGGCCACGGCAACTTTGGCAACATCGATGGCGACTCGGCGGCCGCCATGCGTTATACCGAGTCTCGCTTGGCTAAGCCCGCGATGGAGCTTCTGCGCGACCTGCAGAAGGACACTGTGGACTGGCAGCCCAACTACGACGAGTCCCTGCAAGAGCCGCGGGTCCTGCCTGCGCGCTTCCCCAACCTGCTGGTCAACGGCTGTGGCGGCATCGCTGTTGGCATGGCCACCAACATCCCTCCCCACAACCTGGGCGAGACGATCGAGGCAGCCTGCATGTTGATCGACAACCCCGATGCCACGGTTGACGACCTGATGACCGT
Source organism: uncultured Oscillospiraceae bacterium (assembly GCA_963616835.1). Lineage (GTDB taxonomy): Bacteria > Actinomycetota > Coriobacteriia > Coriobacteriales > Atopobiaceae > Paratractidigestivibacter. The sequence goes on from CAVEMP010000148.1 coordinate 1,633, forward strand.
CATGCCTGGCCCCGACTTCCCCACCGGTGCCGTGATCATGGGCACCGACGGAATCCGTGAGGCCTACGAGACCGGTCGCGGCTCCATCACCGTGCGTGCCAAGGCTCACGTCGAGACGACCAAGACGGGCCGTTCTCGCCTGGTCTTTACCGAGATGCCCTACCAGGTCAACAAGGGTTCCTTGCAGGAGAAGATCGCACAGCTGGTCAACGAGAAGCGCATCGAGGGCATCTCTGACCTGCGCGACGAGTCCAACCAAAAGGGTATTCGCCTGGTCATCGAGCTTAAGAAGGACGTCATCCCGCAGGTTGTGCAGAACAACCTGTATAAGTACACGCAGCTCCAGTCGTCGTTTGGCGTGATCAACCTGGCGCTGGTGGACGGCGTGCCCAAACTGCTGACCCTGCGCGAGATGCTGCAGCACTACATCGACCACCAGGTCGACGTCGTGACCCGCCGCACCCGCTTTGACCTTAAGAAGGCCCAGGCCCGCGCCCACATCCTTGAGGGCTACTTGCTGGCCTTGGACCACATCGACGAGGTCATCCACATCATCCGCGACAGCCGTACCGACACCGAGGCGTCTTCTCGCCTGATCGAGCGCTTTGGATTCACGCCCGAGCAGACCCAGGCCATCCTCGAGATGCGCCTGCGCCGCCTGACCGGCCTTTCCCGCGACCAGATCGAGGAAGAGCTGGCCGGACTTCGCCGCGCCATCGCCTACTACGAGGACCTTCTCGCCAACCCGCCCAAAATTCTGGCCGTCATCAAGGAGGAGATGCGCGAGATAGCTCGCAAGTACTCCGACAAGCGCCGCACCCAGATCTCTGCCGAGGGCTCGCGCGACCTCAACGTCGAGGACCTGATCGCCGACGAGCCCATGGTGGTCACCGTGACCCATGCCGGCTACGTCAAGCGCACCCCCGTTGACACCTACCGTGCGCAGCGCCGAGGCGGCCGCGGCGTCCAGGGCGTGAACCTCAAGGACGAGGACTTTGTCGAGGACCTCTTTGTGGCCAGCACCCACGACTACGTGCTGTTCTTCTCCAACAAGGGCAAGGTCTACCGCTTGAAGGTGCACGAGCTGCCCATTGGCGCCCGCACCGCGCGCGGCACCGCGATGGTCAACCTCATCCCGTTTGCCGAGGGCGAGCACGCTATGGCCGTCATGACCTGCCGCGACTTCCCCAACGACGAGTTCTTGATGTTTGCCACGGCCAACGGCACCGTCAAGAAGACCGCCATGGCCGCCTACGACCGCACGCGCCACGACGGCATCATCGCCATCAACCTGCGCGACGGCGACGAGCTTGTCAACGTCCGTCGCGTGAAGCCCGGCGAGAAGGTCATGCTGGTCTCGACCGACGGCAAGGCCATCATGTTCCCCGAGTCCGACGTGCGCCCCATGGGACGCGACACCTCGGGCGTGCGCGGCATCACGATGAAGGACGGCGCCAAGATGCTGGGCATGGAGATTACCGACGGCTCGGGCGACCTGTTTGTCATTACCGAGAAGGGCTATGGCAAGCGCACCCCGGTGAGTGAGTACCCCGAGCACAAGCGTGGCGGCCAGGGCGTCTTTACCATCACGATGACCCAGAAGAAGGGCCAGCTTGTGGCCTGCCGTATTGTCGACGAGTCCCACGAGCTTATGATTATGAGCGCCGACGGCGTTGTTATTCGCGTCAAGGTCGAGGGCATCAGCCAGCTGGGCCGCTCCACGCAGGGCGTGAGGGTCATGAACCTGCCCGAGAGTGACGCGGTCACAGCCGTGGCCCGGATGGTCGCCGAGAAGGACGAGCCGGGCGCAGAGGACGACACTGAAGGCGAGGACGGCAGCGACGGCACTGACGGCGCCGACGGCGATGCCGAGCCGAGCCTGCTTGACGAGGAGTAGAGCGCTTCTCGCCAGCTGCACGTAAACGACGAGGCCCCGCGATTGGATTCGCGGGGCCTCGTTTTGTGTGCAGGGTGTTGTTGGTGGGGCAGCGGCGCCAGGGTGCCGGGGCGCGGCCTACTGCTTCTGGTCGTCCGGTTGGTCGGGCATCATGTTGAAGTCCTCGGGCGAGAGGTTCTCGACAAACGAGTGGAACTCGTCCATCTCGGCCTGTTTCTCGTTGGCCTCGACCAAGGCAAAATCGGGCATACTGGCGGTTTGGAGGACCTTCTCGTCTGCCCAAATACGGGCGCCGCAGCGCACGGCCAGCGCAATGGCGTCGGAGGGGCGCGCGTCCAGGTAGTGGTGCTGGCCCAGCGCGTCGCTCAGCTCGACCTGCGCGTAGAACGTGGTGCCGGCAACCGAGGTGATGCGCACGCTTTCTACCTGGGCGTCCAGGTTCTCGATGACGTTGACCAGAAGGTCGTGGGTGAGCGGGCGCGCGCCGGCTTTCTTCTCGACGCCCATGCTAATGGCCGATGCCTCGACCGCGCCGATGCGGATGGGCAGCGTAGCCGCGTGCTCGCCAGGTTGCGCTTCTTTTGGCTTCAAGACAACGAGCGACCCCGCACGACCCGGACCCATGACGATCGACTTGATTTCCATCCTACGAAGTGGCAAAACATAGCTCCTCAAAACGTTTTTCTTGCTCTAAATCCTACCCTCTATGAGGGCATACGTGCAGACGTTTAACAGCAAAGCCACTTTTTTCTAAAAAGTTGTTGACGAGAGGGGTGGGGGCGCGTAATATAACTTCTTGCGTTGGGCCTGTAGCTCAGTTGGTCAGAGCGTCCGGCTGATAACCGGGAGGTCACAAGTTCGAACCTTGTCAGGCCCACCATTCTTCGCCAATAGTCGCCCCAGTGTTAGCCGAGTCGCCGCTGGGGCGATTATTAATGAAGATGGATTTTACGCATTTGGGGACATAGCTCAGCTGGGAGAGCGCGGGCTTTGCAAGCCTGAGGTCGTGGGTTCGAACCCCATTGTCTCCACCATAGATTGCTTACGGGCGGCCTTCGCGGTCGCCCGTTTTTTGTAGCGGGCGCGCCGGGCCAGAAGCAGAAGGCTTGCTGTATTATCGTGGGCGTTAAGCTGCGAGAAGGGACTCACATGGCGGATGCAGGCGGCCTCAAGGGCGGCGTCTCGGCAAAGACGGACGAGCTGGCGAGCCAGCTTTTGGGCAAGGCGCTGGACGTCCTGGCCGTGGGCGAGGACCTCTACGTCCTTCTCGCCGTTCAGGACAAGGCGGGAAACATCGCCAGCTACGAGTTTGCCGAGGACGGCCCCGAGGAGTGCCTGGACGGTGCCCGCGCCAAGGTGGGCAAGGTGGCGGCCGAGAAGGGCGACGCGGCCGCTGGCCTGGGCGACCCCGTGCGTTACGCCCTGACCTACCGCGGCGCCGTTGAGGACGAGGCCGGCGCCTACCAAGACGCCGTGATCTTGGAGTTTGGCGAGAAGGGCTACCGGAGCTTCTCGGCTTTCTCGCTTGTCGACGTGACCGGCGACGAGGACACCTTTGGTTGGTCCGAGCCCGCCCCTGCGGGAGAGGTCGACGCCCTGCTCTAGGGCGCGCCGTGGCCGCCTGGCGACCTGCGATTTTCTCGCCAACAGCTGTGGAAGTGCTGTAGATGCCGTGGTAGATAATGCCACGGCATTTTCTTATACCGCTTGAGCGCTATACTTCTACCGTTTGCCTAAATCACATTCATTTGTCTTCGAGAGGGACCTATGCGCCAGGAAAACATTAGGAACATTGCCATCATCGCCCACGTCGACCACGGCAAGACCACCCTTGTTGACCAGCTGCTTAAGGCCACGGACGCCTTCCGTGCCAACCAGCAGGTCGAGGAGCGCGTGCTTGACTCCAATGACCAGGAGCGCGAGCGCGGCATTACCATCCTGGCCAAGAACATCTCGGTCGAGTACAAGGGCATCAAGATCAACATCATCGATACCCCGGGCCACGCCGACTTTGGCGGCGAGGTCGAGCGCGTCCTGCGCATGGCCGACGGTGCCCTTCTGCTGTGCGACGCGGCCGAGGGCCCTATGCCCCAGACCCGATTCGTGCTTTCGCACGCTATTGCCGCCGGCCTGGCCATCATGATCGTGGTCAATAAGATCGACAAGCCCGGCGCAGACCCCGAGAAGGCCTACAACGACTGCCTGGACCTCATGGCCGACCTTGGCGCCACCGACGAGCAGCTTGAGTTTGCCATGGAGCACGTCATCTACGCCTCTGCAGTCAACGGCTTTGCCCGTCTCGACCCCGCCGACGACAACGCCGACATGTTCCCCATGCTCGACATGATCGTCGACGACCTGCCCGCACCCGAGGTCGACACCCAGGGCTCGCTGGCTATGCAGTGCGTGACCATCGATCACTCCGAGTACGTGGGCCGTATTGGCATTGGCCGTATCTACTCGGGCACCATTCACAGCGGTGACAAGATCTTGGTCGTGAAGAACGACGGCTCGCGAGCCATGAGCCAGGTCAAGCAGCTCTTCACCTTCGACTACCTGGGCCGCAAGGAGTGCACCGAGGCCCAGGCCGGCGACATTGCGGCTGTCGTGGGCGTGGACTCCACCGACATCGGCGACGTCTACACCGACCCCGAAAACCCCGTCGAGCTCGAGCCGATCGAGATTGATCCGCCCACCCTGTCCATCGTTTTCGAGCCCTCTACCTCGCCGCTTGTTGGCCGCGAGGGCGACATAGTGGGTGGCCGCCAGCTTAAGGAGCGCCTGTTCCAAGAGCGCGAGAATAACGTCACCATGCGCATCGAGGAGCTTCCCGACAAGACCGGCATCGAGGTCAGCGGCCGCGGCATCCTGCACCTCTCGGTCCTGATGGAGACCATGCGCCGCGAGGGCTTCGAGTTCCAGGTTGGCCGTCCCCGCGTCCTGTTCAAGAAGGACGAGAGCGGCAAGACCGTCGAGCCCATCGAACAGGCCGTCGTTGAGTGCAACGGCGAGTACGGCGGAAAGGTCATCGAGGTCTTTGGCAACGCCGGCGGCACCATGGTGAGCATGGAGGCGGGTGTCAACACCACGCACCTGGAGTTCAAGATCCCCACCCGCGGCATCATGGGCCTCAAGAACCGCATCCTTAACGTCACCCACGGCGACGCCGTGTTCTATCACACCTTCCTTGAGTACGGCCCCTACGCCGGCGAAATCGGCGTGCGCCAGAACGGTGCCATGATCTCTATGAGCACCGAGAAGGCCGTGGCCTATGCCCTGGGCACCCTGCAGGAGCGCGGCCAGCTGTTCGTCGAGCCCGGCACCGAGTGCTACGAGGGCATGCTCGTGGGCGAGCGCTCCAAGCCCG
>CAVEMP010000149.1:0-2949 GCA_963616835.1 uncultured Oscillospiraceae bacterium
CGCACGTTCGTTTAACTCGACGTTTGATTATGGCGTCCCTGCAGATCTTCTCGGCGTGGTCCAGGTGGGAACCACGGTACTTTTGCCGTTTAGCGGGCGCGTGGCCATTGGGTACGTTATGGGCGTTAAGTCCGAGGCCCCCGAAGGTTTGAACGCAGCAAAGATCCGCGGGATTGCGCAGGTCCTGGCTCCATCTGCCTTCGATGCCCATGCGGCCGCGACGGCGCTGTGGATGGCACGCGAGTACGCCGCGCCCCTGGCTGATGTCGTTCATCTCTACCTGGCGCCCGGACAGAAGGTCCGGGTGACCCGCAAGTCAAAGGACGATCCATGGGAGCTGGTGTGCGAACGCGCGGGTGCCGTCGATGCTCGCTGGGTCCATCTTTTGCCCGAGGGTTACGACTACGAGCCGCCTGCCCGCGCGAGCCGCCAGCGCCAGGTGCTCGAGGCCCTGCGCCAGGGCCCGGCTCGCTTGGCCGAGCTTGCGGCCACCATCCCCGGGGCGGGTGCCGCGGTTAGGTCGCTGGCTAATAAAGGCCTGGTAGACGTCGTGTCTCGCCGCGTGGTGCGCGGGGTGGGGGAGACCTCGCTATCCTCTGGCCTGGCCCCGCGCCCCCAGACGCTAACTGCCGGGCAGATCGCGGCCCTTGAGGCCATTGACCGGGCGCGCGTTGCCGGGGCAGGCGACGTTGTGGTGGTCGACGGCGTCACGGGCAGCGGCAAGACCGAGGTCTATCTGCAGGCCATCGAGAAGACCCTGGCCGCGGGGCGCGGCGCCATTGTTTTGGTGCCCGAGATCTCGCTCACGGCACAGACGGTCGCGCGTTTTCGCAACCGCTTTGGCCAGGACGTGGCCGTGCTCCACTCACGCCTCTCTACCGGCGAGCGCTATGACCAATGGGACATGGCCCGCCTGGGGCAGGCCCGTGTGGTGGTGGGTGCCCGCTCGGCCCTCTTCGCGCCGGTGCGCGACGTGGGCCTCATTATCATTGACGAGGAGCACGAGAGCTCCTACAAGCAGGACTCGGCGCCGCGCTACCATGCCCGCGAGGTGGCCGCGCACATGGCCCGAGAGCTGGGGTGTGCCCTGGTTTTGGGCAGCGCCACGCCCTCGGTCGAGTCCCTCGAGCGCGCCCGCGAGGGCCACTTTCGAGGCGCCGCCTGGACCCGCGTCCAGATGCCCGAGCGCCCCGGAACCGCACAGCTGCCGGATGTACAGGTCGTCGACATGGCCGAGGCCTTTCGGGGCGGCGGCCGCTCGGTCTTCTCGCCGGCTTTGGCGGATGCCCTGCGCCAGGTGGCGGAAAGACGCGAGAAGGCCGTGCTGCTGCTTAATCGCCGTGGCTTTGCGACCTTCCTCATGTGTCGCGAGTGCGGCTGCGTGCCCGAGTGCCCGCATTGCTCGACGTCGCTTACCTACCACGAGCGCACGCACAGTCTGATGTGCCACTCGTGCGGGCGCGTCTGGCCCGTGCGCGCCTACCCCGACCCAACGACGTCGTGCCCCAACTGCCGCAGCCGCTACCTGGCTGCCTATGGCGTGGGCACCCAGCGCGTCGAGGACGAGCTAGCCATGCTGTTGGGCGACGACGTCGAGATCGTTCGCATGGACGCCGACACCACGCGGGCCAAGGGCGCCCACCAAGAGCTGCTGGAGCGCTTTGACGCGGCCGAGTGCGCCGTGCTGGTGGGCACCCAGATGATCGCCAAGGGCCTGGATTTCCCCGAGGTCACCCTGGTGGGCGTCGTTAACGCCGACACCATGCTCAAGCTGCCCGATTTTCGCGCAGCCGAGAAGACCTACGGGCTTTTGGAGCAGGTGGCCGGCCGCGCGGGGCGTGGTGAGCGGCCGGGCCGCGTCATCATCCAGACCTACTGGCCCACGCACCCGGCGATCCAGGCCGCCAAGGGGCACGACCGCGACGTCTTTCTGGCCCCCGAGCTGGCCGAGCGCAAAGACGCCGGTTACCCGCCCTTCTCGCGTTTGTCAAACGTGGCCGTGTGGGGCGTGAACGAACGAGCGGTGCGGGAATTAACCGCATCCCTTGCCGCTGACCTGCGCAAATGCGTTGGCGACAATCGGGGGTGGGAGGTTCTGGGTCCCGCCGATTGCATCAAGGCCAAGATCCAGGACCGCGTGCGCCGCCACGTCATGTTAAAGAGCCCGCCCGACTCGGCCCCCGGAGAAATGCTCTTAACGTGCGTTTCTCGCCTTAAGGTGCCGCAAGGCATTAACATTGCCATTGATGTCGACGCCTACGACATCTTGTAGCCTTGCCTGCGGCCGCATCACGCGGGCGCGGCGAGAAGACCGTTACCAGATAGCCGCGTGACCGGGCCTTTATTGGCCGGTCGCGCCGTTTTGCGCGAAAGGAGACCCGTATGGGCCTTGCCGAAGAGGTTGTCCTGTCTCCCGATAAAAGGCTTTCCACTGAGTGCGAGCCTGTCGAGAAGATTGACCAAGAGATCCGTGATTTGGCCAACCACATGCTCGACATCATGTACGAGACCGAGGGCTGTGGCCTGGCCGCGCCTCAGGTGGGCGTGCTTAAGCAGCTGGTGGTTATCGATTGCGACTGGAAGAAAAAGGGCGGCCGCATCACCAACCAGAACCCTTACGTGTTGATCAACCCCAAGATCATCTGCGCAGACGGCGACCCGCGCAATTTTAGCGAGGGGTGTCTCTCGTTCCCGGGCATCTCGGTCGACGTTATTCGCCCCAGCCACGTGGTGGTGCAGGCGCTTGACCTAGACGGCGACCTTATGCAGTACGAGGCCGAGTGGAACCTTCTGGCCGTGTGCCTGCAGCACGAGATCGACCACCTGCACGGTAAGACCATGGTCGACCACCTGGCGCCGCTCGCGCGCGCCCAGGCGATGAAGGATTACGAGGAGGCCCTGGCCGCCGGTGCCCGTCCCGGCCAGACCGAGGTCGAGGAGTAGGGGAGC
>CAVEMP010000150.1:0-2374 GCA_963616835.1 uncultured Oscillospiraceae bacterium
ACCTCGAAGATCATCTTCTATCTGGTGCCCCTCTCGATGCTGATCTACATCTTTGCCGAGCCCCTCTCGGGCATCTTTGGCCTTTCCGAGGAGTCCATCGCGATGGTCGTCGAGTATCTCCACGGCATGATTTTTGCGCTTCCGTTCTATGGCGTGTGCATGTTCTTCCAGAAGGTCTGCTCGTCCATGCACCGCATGGGTCTTTACGCTTTTGCCAACGTTGTGGGCTCGATTTTCCAGACCATCCTGTGCGTTTTTGGCTCTGCGAGCCTTGGCCTCTTTGGCGTCGCTGCAACCTCGATCGTCTACTTTGTTTGTATCGACGTCACGATGATCATCAGCTTCCGCAAGACGCTGGGTTCCATCGGCATCATGTCCATGGCCATCTCGAGTGCCCGTTCGTTGCTTATCGGCGTCGCGGGCAGTGCGGCAGGCTTTGCCATCTGCACAGGGCTGAGCCTGGTCGTGGGTTCTGCCACATCTTCGGCGGCCCATGCGCTTCTCTACTGCGTGGTAGGCGGCATCCCGTCGCTTTTCGTGACCTTTGGTCTGGCGATACTTCTCAAGATGCCCGAGAGCGACTTCATCAAGTCTCTCATCGGCAAGGTTCTCCACAAGGGATAAGAGTCATATCCGGCAGTTGTTTTGTCTTCGTTACGAGTTTGTCTCGATAATTCCTGTACCACTTTAGCGTGGTAAAGTGGTTGAGCTTTTTGACCGAGAAGACCCTAATAAGAGGGGATAGAGACGTGATAGCTGGAACTGCCCGTGGTTTTCGTGACATCTTGCCCAAAGAGGCGCTGGCGCGTGAGCGCATCTGCGCCACGGTGCGGGAGTGCTTTAGCGGGCATGGCTATCTGCCGGTCGAGACTCCGCTTTTAGAGGACCGCGCCACGCTCGAGCGCGGCGGGCGCATCAAGAACACGCCGTTCCAGCTCTTTGATGCCGACGGCAACCTGCTTATGCTGCGCCCCGACCTTACGCTGCCTATCGCGCGCCTAGTCGCGGGTCACGTGGCCCAAGACGAGCTGCCCGCCCGCTTTAGGTACAACGCCCCCGTGGTGCGTGAGCAGCAGTCGCTTCGCGGCCAGCCCCGTCAGTTCACTCAGCTGGGCGTCGAACTTGTGGGAGCCGACGGCGCGGCCTCCGAGGTTGAGGTCGTCCGCCTTTTGGCCGAGGTTCTGGACGCCTTGGGCGTTCCCGCCTGGCGCGTGACCTTTGGCTCGGTGACCCCGCTCACGGCCCTTCTCGACGCTTGCGCCCCCAGCGCGGACTTTAGCGAGCAGGTCCTTGCCTTGGTCCACGGCTCTGACCTCGTCACCTTGGACGAGTTGGTCGACGCCACGCCCCAGCTCAAGCCCTCCGCTGCCCGCGCTCTGCACGCAATCCCGCGCATGCACGGCGGCGTCGATGTCATCGACAAGATCGACGACCTTCTGGCCTGCGCCGACGTGGCGCCCGCCATGCGCGGCACCGCCGAGCTCAAGGCCCTGGTGGCAGAGCTCGCCGACCTCTTTGACGAGGGTCGTCTGAGCTTTGACTTCTCGATCATCAACAGCTTCGACTACTACACGGGCATCATCTTCAAGGGCTACGCCGAGGGCATCGCCGCGAGCGTAGCCTCGGGCGGCCGCTACGACGCCGTCCTTGCCAACCTGGGGCGTCCCGGCCTTGCTGCCTGCGGTTTTGCCCTTTCGCTCGAGCGTCTGCAAGAGGTCCTGGGTGAGCCGGGCGAGTCGGGCGTGGTGACCCCGGGCGTGCGTGTGTCTTCTCGCCCCTTACGCATCGCGGTTCCCAAGGGCTCTCTTTTCAAGGACTCGCTGCGCGTGCTTGCCGCCGCCGGCCTTCCCACCAAGGAGCTCGAGAATCCCGGTCGCAAGCTCATCATTCGCGAGGACGACGTCGAGTACATCATCGTGCGCGCGCAGGACGCCCCGTCTTTTGTGGGCGCGGGCGGCGCCGATTGCGGCATCTGCGGCAAGGATTCCCTGGTAGAGGCCAATCTCGACCTGCTACAGCTGGTTGACCTGCGCTACGGTGGCTGCCGTTTTGTCGTGGCCGAGCCCGCCGCAAACGCCGGTCAGGCCGAGAAGAACTACCAGTGGCGCGGCACCGTGCGCGTGGCCACCAAGTACCCGCGTATCACCCAGCAGTACTACGACCGTATTGGTCAGCAGGTCGATATCCTCACCCTGCACGGCAACATCGAGTTGGGCCCCATCGTGGGCATGACCGATCGCATAGTGGACATCACGGCCACGGGCACCACGCTGCAGGAAAACGACCTCGTCATCGTCGACGACGTCATGGAATGCACCGCCCGCTTCTTCGCAGGCCCGGCAGCCTATCGCTGCGATAAGAGAATCCGAGACCT
>CAVEMP010000150.1:2875-14134 GCA_963616835.1 uncultured Oscillospiraceae bacterium
ATGGTGACCCCGCCCCAGCGCGACGGCTCGCTTTCTGCCTATACCCTGGCCGCGGCCAAGCTCGCGGGCGTTGACGAGGTCTACGCTGTGGGCGGCGCCCAGGCCATCGGCGCCGTTGCCTACGGTACCGAGTCCATTCCCGCCTGCGACAAGATCGTGGGTCCCGGCAACGCCTATGTGGCTGCCGCCAAGCGCTACGTCTCGGGCGATGTGGGCATCGACATGGTCGCCGGCCCCTCTGAGGTCTGCGTGCTGGCCGATTCCACGGCAGACCCCGTGGTAGTCGCGGCCGACCTCATGGCCCAGGCCGAGCACGACCCGCTGGCCAGCTGCTACCTGGTGACCTGCGATGCCGAGCTGCCGCAAAAGGTCCTGGACGCCGCCGAGCTTCTTGTCTCCCAGTCCCCGCGCGAAGAGATCACCCGCGCTTCCCTGGATAATCGCGGCGTTATTGTGGTGGCCCACAACCTGGACGCGGCCGTCGACGCCGTCAACGTCGTGGCGCCCGAGCACCTTGAGCTGCACTGCAAGGATGCCATGTCGCTCTTGGGCAAGATCCGTAATGCCGGCGCCATCTTCGTTGGCGCCTGGAGCTCCGAGCCCCTGGGCGATTACGTGGCCGGTCCCAACCACACCCTTCCCACTGGCGGCACCGCTCGCTTCTCCAACCCGCTGGGCGTCTACGACTTCCAAAAGCGCTCGAGCGTCATCTGCTACACGCCCGAGGGCATGCTGGCAGACGCTCCCGCCACCCAGGCCATGGCGCAGGCAGAGGGCCTGTGGGCCCATGCGCTTTCTGTGGGTATGAGGCGCCGCCTGGCCGAGCAGGGCCTTGAGGGCTACGACGACGCGCCCGCCGCCTGCGAGGGCGCGGGAAAGGTCGCCTGGCCCACCGAGCTATCCCAGCCCGGTATCCCGTACCTTCCCGGCTACGCCAAGGAGTCTTAAGATGGCAGACCTTTCCTGGGCGGCCAAGCGGGCGAGGAGTGCCCTTCAGGGTTTCGACCCCTACGACCCGGCTTTTACACCCTGCCGCATCAACCTTTCGGCAAATGAGAACACCCACGAGCTGCCGGCGTCCGTCGTGGCCGCGATGAACGAAGCTATGGTCGCTACGCCCCTCAACCGTTACCCCGACCCTATGGCAAACGAGCTGCGCGACCTTCTCGCCGCCCGCCACGGCGTGTCCCGCGAGAACATCATGGTGGGCAACGGCGGAGACGAGCTGCTTTTCAACCTGTTCTTCACCTTTGGTGGCCCGGGCCACACGCTGGTCACCTGCCCGCCGGATTTCTCGGAGTACGCCAACTTCGCCAAGATGTGCGAGACGCCCGTCGAGTGCGTCTGGCGCCGTGCCTCTGACTTCGAGATCGACGCAGACGCGCTGATCGCTGCCGCAAAGGACGCGGCCATTGTGGTCTTGACCTCGCCTAACAACCCTACGGGTAACCTGGTCGACCCCGCTTTGGTCAGCCGTCTTTTGGCCGAGACCGAGGCCCTGGTTCTTCTCGACGAGGCCTACATCGAGTTCGCCGGCGAGGAGGCCTCGCTTGCCGCGCAGGTCAAGGACAACCCGCGCCTCATTATCCTGCGCACGCTGTCCAAGGCCTTTGGCCTGGCCGGCCTTCGCGTTGGCTACCTGGTGGCCGACCCCGATGTCGTCTTGATGCTCGCAGCTATTCGCCAGATCTACTCCGAGGACGTCCTTGCCCAGTCGGTGGCCGCAGCGGCCGTCTCACACAAGGACGACCTGGCGCCCATTGTTGCCGACATCGTGGCCGAGCGTGACCGCTTGTTTAATGGCCTTTCCGCCCTCGAAGGCGTGACCGTGTGGCCGAGCAGCGCCAACTTCGTCCTGGCCCGTATGAACGGTGCCAGTAGCATTCGCGCTCGCCTGCGCGACGAGTACTCCATCCTGGTGCGCGACTTTAGCTACGCCGAGGGCCTCACCGATTGCCTACGCCTGACCGTTGGCACCCGCCAAGAGAACAACGAGCTTCTCGCCGCGCTTACCACCCTTGTTAAGGAGGAAGCATGAGCCGCACCGCCAAGGTGGTCCGTGCCACCAAAGAGACCGATATTGGATTGTCCATCGACCTGGACGGCACCGGCGCCGCAGACATCGAGACGGGCGTGGGGTTCTTCGACCACATGCTCGATGCCTTTTCTCGCCACTCTCTGATCGACGTCACCTTGCGCGTCAAGGGCGACACCTACGTCGACGACCACCACACCGTCGAGGACACGGGTATCGTGCTTGGCCAGGCCCTTCGCGAGGCCCTGGGCGACAAGCGCGGCATCCGCCGCTTTGGCTCGGTTATGGTGCCGCTTGACGAGGCGCTGGTCTTGGCCTCGGTCGACTGCTCGGGCCGCGGCGAGCTGTTTTGGGACGTGCCTATTGGTCCCAACAAGGTGGGCACCTTCGATACCGAGCTGGGCCACGAGTTCTTTGCTGGCCTTGCCCGCGACGCAGGCATAACGTTGCACCTGCGCCTAATCTGCGGCGAGAACGCCCACCACATCCTCGAGGCCACCTTCAAGGCCGCAGCGCGCGCCTTGCGCGAGGCCGTCGAGCCCGACCCCAGATGCGCCGGTTCAATCCCCTCGACCAAAGGGAGCCTCTAATGGCAGCTAGGATAGTTGTGGTTGACTACCACAAGGGAAATCTTCTCTCTGTTGTGCGCGGGCTGGCCGACGTGGGCGGCGAGGCCGTTGCCACCGACGACTGCCAGGCGATTACCCAGGCAGACGGCGTTGTCTTGCCGGGCGTGGGCAGCTTCGAGGATGCCATGACCTTCATGCGCGAGTCCGGTGAGGCCGATGCCGTCAAGCAGGCCATCTCTACTGGCGTCCCCTTCCTGGGCATTTGCCTGGGCCAGCAGCTTCTCTTTGAGCGTGGCGACGAGAGGTGCGACGGCAAGCTCCACGGTGTCAACGACCCCGAGCGCTGGGTCGAGGGCCTGGGTATCTTCGAGGGCTCGGTCACGCGCTTGCGCTCCGGCCGCCTGAAGGTGCCGCACGTGGGCTGGGACCAGGTGCACCTCACGCAGCGTGGCAGGCTTTGCCCGCTGTTTCGCGGCGTGCCCGAGGGCGCCAATGCTTACTTCACCCACTCCTATGCCATCGACGAGGATGTAAGCGACCTTGACGTGGCCGCCCGCACGCACTACGTGCGCAGCTTTGCCTCGGCCGTGTGGAAGGACAACGTCTTTGGCGTGCAGTTCCACCCCGAGAAGAGCTCGGCCTGCGGACGCCAGATCCTTACCAACTTTGTTGACCTTGTGCGCGGCGGTGCCCGATGATCCTCTTTCCGGCAATCGACCTCATCGCGGGTCAGGTCGTACGCCTTAAGCGCGGCGAGCGGTCCCAGATGGACATCTACTCTACCGACCCCGCCGCCGTGGCCGCCGATTTCGCGGCCCGCGGCGCCAGCTGGATTCACGTTGTGGACCTCTCGGCCACCTTCGAGGAAGATGAGAAGGCCTGTGCCGCCAATGCCCACGCGATTCAAGATATCTGCGCCGTCGACGGTATCAAGGTCGACTGCGGCGGGGGAGTGCGCTCTCTTGCCGCCGTTGAGCGCCTGGCAAACCTGGGTGTCTCGCGTATCGCTATTGGCACAGCGTTGGTCAAGGACCCTGTGTTCGCTCGCCAGGCGGCCGCCGAGTTCGGCGCCCTGGTGGTGGCTGACGTCGCCGCTAAGGACGGTGTCGTTAAGGTCAACGGCTGGCGCGAGGCGGCAGGCGACCTTACAGTCGACGAGCTTCTCCCCTCCTTAGCGGGGCTTGGTTATTCTCGCCTGGTCTTTACCGATATCGCTCGAGACGGCATGCAGACGGGCATCGACGTTGCCGCCTATCGCCGCGTGGCCAAGCTCTTTGGCGCGCCGGTCGTGGCCTCGGGCGGCATCGCTAGTCTCGATGACCTGCGCCGTCTTGCAGCCGAGCCCGCCGGCGTCATAGAAGGCGCCATCACGGGCCGGGCCCTGTATGAGGGCAACTTCTCGCTCGAGGACGCCCTGGCCGCCACCGGCAACACGCCCGCCTAACCCGAAAGGACACGCATGTTAACCAAACGAGTTATCCCCTGTCTTGACGTCAAGGACGGCCGTGTGGTCAAGGGCGTCAACTTCGTCGACCTGCGCGACGCGGGCGACCCGGTTGAGCTTGCATCCAAATACGACAAAGAGGGCGCCGACGAGGTCGTCTTTCTTGACATCACCGCTACCTCAGACGACCGCGCCACCACGATCGACCTTGCCTCGCGCGCGGCCGGCGAGCTGCGCATTCCGTACACGGTGGGCGGCGGCTTCCGCGATGTGGCGGGCTGTCGAACCATGATCGCCGCAGGTGCCGATAAGGTCTCGATCAACTCGGCCGCGGTCAAGGACCCCGGCATCATCACGGCCTGCGCCGACGCCTTTGGCAGCCAGGCCGTCATCGTGGCGATCGACGCCAAGCAGGTGGGCCATACCGACAAGTGGGAGGTCTATCTGGCCGGCGGCCGTATCCCTACGGGCATCGACGCCGTGGCCTGGGCCGAGGAGGCCGCCAAGCGCGGCGCTGGCGAGATCTTGCTTACCAGCATGGACCGCGACGGCACTAAGGACGGCTTTGACCTGGCCCTTACCCGCTCGGTCGCGCGCGCTGTCTCGATCCCCGTCATCGCCTCGGGTGGCGTGGGCACACTCGAGCACTTTGCCGAGGGCATCATCGAGGGCGAGGCCGATGCCGTCTTGGCCGCATCGGTCTTCCACTTTGGCACCTACAGCGTCCGTCAGGTCAAAGAGTACATGGCGAGCCAGGGCATCCCCGTTCGCCTGGATTTCTAGGGAGGCCGCCCATGTTGCAAGACGACTTCACCTATGCCGGCGAGAAGACCCTGGCGATTGACCTCGCAGGCCTTGAACCCCGCTTTGACGACAAGGGACTAATCCCATGCGTTGTCCAGCAAGAGGACACCGGCGAGGTTCTGATGGTCGCGTGGATGAACCGCGAGTCCTTGACCCTTACCGTCAAGACCGGCACCACCTGGTTCTGGAGTCGCAGCCGCCAGGAGTTGTGGAACAAGGGCGCCACCAGCGGCAATATGCAGCAGGTCAAGCGCTTGCTGGTCGACTGCGACGCCGACACCCTGGTGTGCGTCGTGGACTCGCCGGGACCGGCGTGCCACACCGGGCACCGCAGCTGTTTTTATCGCGAGGTGGCCCTGGGTCAGTAGGCCCCCAACATCGCAAACCCCGGCGCAGCCCTTCTCGGCCGCGCCCTATCGAATAAGGAGACCCCATGGGTGTACGCACCGCAAATGTCCAGGACGGCGACCTTGGCCAGACCCTCTACGGCTTGGGTGAGGTGATCCACGGCCGCCGCGAGTCTTCCCCCGAGGAGTCCTATACCGCCAAGCTTTTGCAGGGCGAGGAGGACGAGCTGCTCAAAAAGCTTGCCGAGGAGGCCAGCGAGGTCATCATGGCCTGCAAGGACCGCGACCACGACCACATTCGCTACGAAGCGGGCGATCTTATCTACCACCTTATGGTTACCCTCGAGCGCTATGGCGTAACCTTGGACGAGCTTGCCGGCGAGCTGGATGCCCGCCGCAAGTAACATCGCCGCACGCCCTGCTCTTTTGATGTAACCCGGCAGGGCGCGTTATAGTTGCCAGTGTTACAAAACGCTCACGGTCAACCGAGAAGGCACACGATGGCATCCAGACCAACCGATATCACCCCCGAGCAGCTCCCTGGCAGCCTGCAGCCCGTTATCCTGGGCGCGGACTATTCGGCCTATGCCTATACCCGCGCGTTTAGGGAGGCCTACGGCGTCAAGTCCATCATTATGGGCAGCGACGACATCAAGTCCATCTCGCGTACTCGCTTTGCCGAGTACCGCTACATCCCGGGCATGGACTCCGAGGATATGCTCATGCAGATCCTGCCCCGGCTGGGCGAGGAGCTCTGCGAGGCCGGCAAGGTGCCGTTCCTGGTGACCTGCGGCGACTTCTACGCGCGCATCGTCTCTTCTCGCAAGGCAGAGCTCGAGCAGTGGTTCTACACGCCGGTCGTTGACTTCGAGGTCCTTGATTTTGTCTCCCAAAAGAAGAACTTCTACGACACCTGTGAAGAGCTTGGCCTGGGCTACCCCAAGACCCGCTTCCTTGATTGCTCTGTGACGGGGCAGTCGGCCGACGACGAAGGATTCCGCTACCCGCTGGTGGCCAAGCCCTCCAACTCCGCCGCCTGGCACTACGTCGAGTTTGAGGGCAAGAAGAAGGTCTTTCTCATCAACGACCGCGCCGAGCTCGATTACGTCTACGGCGAGCTGCAGATGTCCTGCTACAACGAGCAACTGATCATCCAAGAGTACATCGGCGGCGGCGACGACAACCTGCACGTGGTTTACGCCTACGCCGACAGCGACTCCAACCCGGTCTTCACCGTCTGCGGCCACGTGGGGCTTGAGGACCATATGCCCGGCGCCATCGGCAACGCCGTGATCATTGCCGGCGAGGACAACCCCGTGCTGGCCTTGGCCGCCGCCCGCTTCATGAAGAAGGTGGGCTACCGCGGCATGGGCACCTTCGACGTCAAGCGCGATCCGGCCGATGGCTCCTATCGTTTCCTCGAGATGAACACCCGCCCGGGCCGCAGCTCTTGGATCGTTCTTCTCGCCGGCATCAACTTCGCCCGCCTTCAAGTGGAGAAGACCGTCTGCGGCATCGAGCCCAAGCCGCAAAAGGTCAACAACGACTGGTATTACGGCGCCGTTCCCGTCAAGGTGGCCCAGCGTTACATGCCCGAGGGCGATTTCAAGCAAGAGGTCCTTGCTGCCTACAAGGCCAAGAAGACCAGCTTTGCCCTGGACATCCCCGATGACGACCCTATGCAGCGCCTGTGGGCCTGGGTGCACTATTACCATCAGGTCAAGAAGTTCGAGAAGTTCTTCCCCAAGGGCGAGGGCATCTAGTCTGCCCGCCAGTAGCGCGATACGGATAACAACCAGGTGGACGAGAAGAGCCAAAGACAGGCTGCGGCCGAGCATACCCACAGCCACGGGCCGGGAAACCTGCCGTCGCTTGCCGAGCAGGTGGCGCAGGCCCCCACAGACCCTGGCTGCTACCTATGGAAAGACGAGCACGGCAAGGTCATCTATGTGGGCAAGGCCAAAAACCTCCGTGCCCGCCTAAAGCAGTACGTCACCTTGACGGACGACCGCGAGAAGATCCCCTTGATGATGCAGGTCGTCGCCAGCTTCGACTACGTGGTCGTGGGCTCCGAGCACGAGGCATTGGTTCTCGAGCGCAACCTCATTGCCCAATACCACCCCTACTTCAACGTCGACTTCAAGGATGACAAGTCCTATCCCTACATCGCGATCACCGAGTCGGACGTCTTCCCCGCAATCAAGTACACGCGCGAGAAGCACAAGAAGGGCACGCGATACTTTGGCCCCTACACCGACTCCAAGGCCGCCCGCCAGACCATCGACACCCTGCGTAAGGTGGTGCCCATCTGCACCGCTACCTGCGCGGAGTGGAAGCGCGCGAAGCGACTGCTGGAGAAGGACCCCGATCAGGCGGCCGTGGCCAACATGATGCTTGCCAAGAAGTGTCGCCCTTGCTTTGACTACCACGTGGGCCGCGGCCCCGGCGTGTGTTGCGGGGCCGTCGACACCGTCGAGTACGCCTCCCACGTCGCCCAGGTCGAGAAGTTCCTCCAGGGCCATCGCTCCCAGATCGTCGACGAGTTAACCGACCAGATGCACGAGGCCGCCGCCGACCTCGACTTCGAGAAGGCCGCCCGTCTTAAGAACCGCCTGACCAGTCTAAGCGCCCTTGACGTCCACCAGCAGGTGGTGCTTTCGGGCAACGTCTCGATCGACCTTATCGGCATCTACCGAGAAGAGACGATCAGCTGTGCCTGCGTCTTTGTGGTGCGCGAGGGCCGCACTGTGCGCTCGGTCGAGTTTATCCTGGACAAGGGCTTAGACGTTGCCGAGGACGAGTTGGTGGGCGGCTTTCTCAAGCGCTACTACGACGAGACAGCCGACATCCCCTCGCAGGTCGAGCTCACCTGCGAGGTGCCGGATGCCGAGGTCGTCAGTACGTGGCTTGCCGAGAAGGGCGGCCATGCCGTGGAGCTTCACTGCCCGCAGCGCGGTCAGCGCAAGCACCTTTTAGACACCGCCTCGCAAAACGCCAAGCATGCCCTCATGCGCTACATGGTGCGCACGGGCTACGCCGATGACCGCACCAACAAGGCCCTGTTGCAGCTGGAAAGCGCCCTTGCCCTGGACGCGCCGCCTATGCGCATCGAGTGCTTCGATATCTCGACCCTGCACGGCCGCTTCACGGTGGCCTCGATGGTGGTCTTCACCAACGGACGGCCCGACAAGTCCCAGTACCGCCGCTTCAAGATCCAGGCCGAGCTTGAGGAAGCCAACGACTTCGTCTCTATGTCCGAGGTCCTGGGCCGCCGCTACAGCCCCGAGCGCATGGCCGACGAGCGCTTTGGCAGCCGTCCCGACCTTCTGGTGGTCGACGGCGGCAAGCCCCAGCTCACTGCGGCCATGAACCAGCTGGCAGAGCTTGGCTTGGATATCCCAGTATGCGGCCTGGCAAAGTCCGACGAGGAGGTCTTTGTCCCCTGGGACGAGACGCCCGTGGTCCTGCCCTCGGGCTCGCCCTCGCTCTATCTCATCAAGCAGGTGCGCGACGAGTCCCACCGCTTTGCCATCACCTTCCACCGCGAGCTGCGCGACAAGGCCATGACCGTAAGCATCTTGGACGAGATCCCCGGCGTTGGCCCCAAGAGAAAACGGCAGCTCACAAAGGCCTTTGGCTCGTTCAAGCGCCTACGCGAGGCCACGGAGGAGCAGATTGCGGCTGTCGACGGCATCTCATCCTCTCTGGCTCACGAGATTTACCAGACGCTGCGCGATTTTGAGAGAAAATGACGGATTCTCTTTTCCGCCTTGGCTATAATTGACTACAGACCATGGTCAAGACCACGTGAAGGAGACCTAAGATGCCCAACGCGACCAAGCCCCTCGACGCCGAGGCCGCCGCAAAGGCGGCATTCGCGGCCGCCCACGACAAGCCCTTCCCGCAAGATATCTTCACGGCGCCCCAGCTCAAGTGGGCCGTTGTGGGTTGCGGTGTCATTGCCAACCAGATGGCCGAGTCCATGGCCCTGGCCGGCCGTAAGCTCTACGGCGTGCAGAACCGCACCGCCCAGAAGGCCCAGGCCTTCGCCGATAAGTTTGGTGTCGAGAAGGTCTTCTCCACGTTTGAGGATCTGTGCGCAGATCCCGAGGTCGACGCCGTATACGTGACCACGCCTCACAACACACACATCACCTACCTGCGCGCCGCCCTGGCCGCAGGCAAGCATGTCCTTTGCGAGAAGTCCATCACCTTGAACTCCGCAGAGCTCGACGAGGCGCAGGCCCTGGCCCGCCAGAACAACGCCGTTCTTATGGACGCCACCACCATCTTGCACATGCCTCTTTACCAGGAGCTTCTCCGCCGCGCCAAGGTGGGCGACTTTGGCCGCATGAACCTGGCGCAGGTGAGCTTTGGCAGCTTCAAGCCCTACGACGCCAAGAGCCGCTTCTACAACCGCAACCTGGCGGGCGGCGCCATTCTTGACATTGGTGTCTATGCCCTGTCCATTATGCGCCTCTTTATGGACGAGGCCCCGGCCGACGTCATGTGCCTGGGCAACCTTTGTGAGACGGGCGTCGACGTCTCGAGCGGCATCATCTGCAAGAACGCGAGCGGCCAGCTGGGCGTTATTAGCTTGACCATGCACTCCAAGCAGCCCAAACGTGCCGTCGTGAGCTTTGACGACTGCTACATCGAGATCGACCAGTACCCCCGCGCCGATAAGGCCACCATCACCTGGACCGCCGACGGCCACACCGAGGAGGTTGCATGCGGTGAGGAGGCCTATGCCCTGTGCTATGAGATGGCCGACCTCGAGCGCGCCGTTGCGGGCGACGTGGCTGCCTCTCAGCTCATCGACCTGGCCGCCGACGTCATGCGCATCATGACCCGAGTCCGCGCCGACCTGGGCGTCGTTTACCCCGAAGAGGAGAAGTAACCCATGCTCGCCGATAAGCGCCATTCCCAGATCTTAGAGATTGTCTCGCGCGACGGCTCGGCCACCGTGGTCGACTTGGCCGAGAAGCTGGGCATCTCTGAGTCCACGATCCGCCGCGACCTCGAGAAGCTCGATGAGGCCGGTCGCCTTACCAAGGTACACGGCGGCGCCGTGGCGCTTGACCCCGAGGGCGTTATCCGCGATATCCCCGTGGCCGAGCGCTCTGGCCAGCACGCCGACGAGAAGCGCATCATCGCCTCGCGCGCGGCCGAGCTGGTAAGCCCCAACGACTTTGTCTTCCTGGACGCGGGCTCCACGATCGACGCCCTGATAGATGCCTTGACCGAGAAACGCGCCACCTATGCCACAAACTGCGTGAGCCATGCGTTGAAGCTTGCCTCGAAGGGCTTCGAGGTGCTGGTTTTGGGCGGCAGCTTGAAGGACGCGACCGAGGCCCTGGTGGGCCCCGACGCCAACGCGGCCATTTCGCGCTACCACTTTACCCTGGGCTTTTGGGGCACCAACGGCGTCACCAAGAAGGACGGCTTCACCACGCCCGATATCTACGAGGCCGAGGTCAAGCGCCTTGCCATGGTCCAGACGATCCACCGCTTTGTCCTGTGCGACGCGAGCAAGATGGGCCGCACGAGCCTGGTCACCTTTGGCGCCATGGACGATGCCGTCATCGTGACCAGCTCTCTTCCCGCCGACAGCGAGTTTGCTGACTGCGACAATGTCGAGGTGGTAGGGTAGGGCGCCTTCGCTTGTAGGCGCCGCAACCGCGCCCCACCGTCGCGCCCCCGCCAGGGTTTTCTCGCCGAGAAATGCCTGTCTCTGCGTGATTTTGCGTGAAACCGGGCAAATTCTTTCAAAATCGATGAAAGAATTTGCTCAAATCACTTCACAAGTTTCCAAAAACGTGCAATACTATCCACCAACGAGCAAATCCCGTCAAAAGTGGAGGTTCGCATGATCTATACCGTCACCTTCAACCCGTCGCTTGATTACATCGTGCGCGTGGACGACATGCGCCTTGGTGTGATTAACCGCACCAACTACGAGCAGATCCTGCCCGGCGGCAAGGGCATCAACGTGTCCATCGTCTTGGGCAACCTGGGCCACGCCTCCCGCGCCCTGGGCTTCTCGGCCGGCTTCACCGG
>CAVEMP010000151.1:0-4267 GCA_963616835.1 uncultured Oscillospiraceae bacterium
GCGCGCGCCTGGGACATCGACCGCAACTGGCGCTGCAACCGGCTGCTTACCCCGGCCGCCGTGCTGGACGAGCTCATGAGCCCCAAGAAGACCTCGGACACGGTGGCCAAGGCCACGGCCGAGCTCACGCTGGGCCGCGTGGGCTCGTGCGCGAGCAAGCTCATGGCCCGCTACCGCGCAAATCCCAAGCAGGCCGGGCAGGACGGCGCCCTTGCGGCCGCGACCGACGAGATGGCCCGCCAAGAAGAGATGGGCGTCCTGCAGGCCACGATGATGGTCGCGGGCGCCCTGGCGCAGCTGGGCGTCACCGCCGCGCCCCTTGCAGACAACGCCGTGCCCCTCTCTGCCCTGGTAGAGCAGGTCATCGACGAGCTTGAGCACATCTCGGTGGTCCTTACCCCGCAGATGGACCCGGCGGCTAAGAACCCCGCAGCAACCCAAGACGGCGAGAAGCCCGCGGCCGCCGTCGCAGCAGCCGCAGGCGCCCCCTGCACCGTGACGATCGTCTCCCTGGGCGACGCCGCCAAGCTCAAGGCCGCCTCTACCGACGTCGTCATCTACTGCGCCCAGACCGCGACCGAGAGCCCCGTGGGCCGCACCGACGACGTCTTGTCTCGCATCCTTGAGGTCACAGGCGTCGACCCGGCGCAAAACCAGCTTGCCCGCCAGCGCGCCGGGCTTGCGCGCGCGGTTGCCGCTGCCCGCAAAAACGTCATCTTCGAACGTTGCCTTTTTGATGCAGATAGCGCGCCCACCTTCCCCTCGGTTATGCTCTGCGAGGTCTACGCCGCCTACGGCATCGCCGCCAGTGCCAAGCCGCAAGAGATAACCGCCCTGCCCCACACCGAGCGCCCCGAGGCCCTTCTCGCCCAGAACCTGCTGGACGACGGGGCGCAAGCCGTCCCTGCCCTGCGCAACGACGCCCGCGCGGCGGGCTCGATCGACGCCAAGTACAAGCCGCTTATCCTTGTTACCAACGGCCTGCGGGAGCTGCCGGGCGGCGCGCCCATGCTCTCGGCCTCGCAGATCGAGTCCTACCTTGAGTGTCCCTACAAGTGGTTTAGCCTGCGCCGCCTTGGCCTGGACAACGTGGACGCCGGATTTACCGGCACCGAGATGGGCACCTTTGTCCACCGCGTGCTGGAGCTTGCCCGTGTTCGCCTGCTCAACAACGCCGTCGAGGCTGCGCGCGCCGAGGGCCGCGACATCGACCTTGCGGCGCACCCAGAAGAGCGCCTGGCCGCCTCGCGCGTCACGGTCGATAACCTGGAAGAGGCCCGCCAGATCGTGGCCGAGGAGTTTGACAACCACCTGCGCCACCAGTTTCTTGAGCGCAAGCGCGTGAGCAAGATGGACCAGCTGCTGGTGGCCCACGCTACCTTTGAGGAAGAAGACGTCAACCAGGCAAAACAGGATCTTCTCAGCCTGATGGACTATGAGGCCAACATCCTGGTGGGCTACGAGCCGCGCTGGCTGGAGTGGGGCTTTGGCGGCGCCCACGACGGGCCGGTGGGCTACGCCGGTGTGTGGCTCAACGGCAAGATCGACCGCATGGACGTCGACGGCGAGGGCCGTGCCCTGATCATCGACTACAAGCACAAGAGCCCGGTGAACTTCAACCAGTACGACGCCTTTAGGGGCGACTTTGACGCGGGAAAGCTGCCGCGCCACGTTCAGTCACTCATATACGCGCAGGTCGTGCGTCGTGCCCACCCAGAGGTTCGCCTGGAAGGTGCACTCTTCCTTGCCACCAAGGGCGCCCATGCGCTGGCCGGCGCCTGCGCCGAGAGCCAGGTCGATCGCATCCTGGGCGTCGAGGACGCGCCCCGCTCGCGCCGCCTTTCGATGGGCATCGAGGGCCCCTCGGGCGGCACCGAGGAGTTCTGGGAGTACCTGGACGACGTCGAGGCGATGGTCGCCGAGAAGATCGGCGACCTCATGCGCGGCAAGATCGACGCCTGCCCCGTGGACGCCGACGCCTGTAGCTACTGCCCGCACCTTCACTGCGAGAAAAGAATGGGGGCCTAGCCGTGGCCATCGACCTCTCTACCCTAAACGAGCCGCAGCGTGCCATCGCGTGCGGCCTGGACAAGCCCCTCTTTGTCGAGGCAGGCGCGGGTTCTGGCAAGACGTTCACCTTGACGCGCCGCATTGCCTGGGCGCTCTCGCCGGGCTCTGCCGCCGACGGCTCGGCCTTTATCGACAGCCTTGACCAGGCGCTTATCATCACCTTCACAAACGCCGCCGCGCTGGAGATCAAGGAGCGCGTGCGCTCGACCCTGCGCGAGAACGGCATGGCCGAGGCGGCCCTGACCGTCGACGACGCCTGGATATCCACGATCCACGGCATGTGCTCGCGCATCCTGCGCCGCCACGCCCTTGACTTAGGCCTTGACCCCCAGTTCAAGATGCTGCCTGCAAACCTGCAGGACTCCTACCGCGCCCAGGCCACCGAGCAGGTCATGTGTCGCTGCTCGCACGAGCCGCGCGTGAAGGAATTGGCGCGCCTGGTTGGCTCGATGTATCCCAAAGAGACGGGCTTTGGCTCGGCCGGCCTTTCGGTCGTGGGCCTGGCCTGGCAGCTGGTGGACCTTGCCGGCAAGAGCCCCTGCGGCTTTGACTCGCTAAAGGTCCCGGCCGCATCGCCCGCTGCTCCCCGCATGGCCTGGCTGCGCGACAGCTACGAGTCTTTCCTTGCCGAGAAGCGCCGCGTCTGCAAATCCGAGAAGGCCATCGCCGAGGTCGAGGCCCAGCTCGCGACCCTTGCCGCCTACTTTGAGCTGCCTTTGAGCGAGCAAAACGAAGAGAGCGCCCACAAGGCCCTGCAGGCCTTAGGCCGCGGCCCCAAGGCCACGAGCAACCCCAAAGAGACGGCCAAGGAGCTGCAGGCAACCATCGCCCGCATGAAGAAGGATAGCCTGCTCACCTTGCTGCAGGGCTACCTGCCCGATCTTCTCGCCATCGCACAAGAGCTCGACCAGACCTATGCCGCTTACAAGACCCAGGGCTCCTACCTGGACAACGACGACCTGATCCGTCTGTGCCTGGCTGCGCTTAAGACCAACGACGACCTGGCCGCTCTCTACAGCGAGCAGTTTCGCCTGGTGATGGTCGACGAGTTCCAGGACACCGACCAGCGCCAGGTCGAGCTGGTGGGTTTGCTGAGCGGCCAGGGCCAGCGCCTGTGCACCGTGGGCGACGCCCAGCAGTCGATCTATCGTTTTCGCGGCGCCGACGTGAGCGTCTTTAAGCGTCGCGGCGCCACGGTGGACCCCAACAACCACGTGCGCCTGGACATCAACTACCGCAGCCACGCCGACATCCTCTCGTTTGTGGACGCCGTCTTTGGCGGGCTGGGCGGCCGCGCGGGCATCCTTCCCGGCTTCATGTCCCTCTTGCCCAACCCGGCGAGAATTGACGGTTATCAGGCCCGTGACCTGCCCCGCGTTTACGTCGAGGTGGCGCGCGCCGCCTCTGCCGCCAACCGGGGCGCCGTCATGGCCAACCAGGTGGCCGACCGTCTGGCCGCCTACGCCGCCGCGGGCGAGGACCCCGACGACATGGCCCTTCTCCTTGGCCGCACGAGCCAGGCCGCGGCCTACGTTGACGCCCTGCGCGAGCGCGGCATCAAGTGCGTGGTCACGGGCGGCTCGACCTTCTCGCGCTTGGACGAGGTCAAGGTCGTGCGCGCGCTGGTGCATACCCTGGCAAACGTCCACGACACCAAGGAGGGGCTCTTTAGCCTGCTTTCCAGCGACATGTTTAGGCTGGACGCCAACGATTTCTGCGCCTTGGGCACCGGATGGCAAGAGAAACTCGAGGCCTTTGGCAAGCGCCGCATCGATGCGGGCGTCCTGGAAGGCGCAATGGCGCCGGGCGTCGAGGCCTCGCCGCGCCTGTCCCGCGCCCTTGAGGTTCTGGACCGCGCCTTCTCGCGCATGGGCACCTGGGAGCTGGCAGACGTCGTGCGCGCCGCGCTGGTCGAGTCGGGCTGGCTTTTGCGCCTTGAGCACCAGGGCGCCCAGGGCCGCTCGTGCGCGGCCAACCTCTTGGCCGCGGTGCGCTACCTGCGCGATCTTACACACGACCTGGGCCTGGGTGTGGCGCGAGCCTGCGTGGAGTTCGACCTGTGGCTCGAGGTGGCCAAGGCCCACCCGGCCGTGCTTTCGGGCGGCAAGGGCGACGCCGTGCGCGTCATGACGATCCACGCCTCTAAGGGCCTGGAGTTTCCCATCGTGGCGGTGGGGGAGTGCTGGGGCGACGCCAG
>CAVEMP010000151.1:4616-11097 GCA_963616835.1 uncultured Oscillospiraceae bacterium
CCCGCCACGGTGCGCTGCGTCCAGATCGAGGTAGACCGCGAGGACAAGACCCACGTCTTCGCGACCTCTGGCGACACGCTGCCCGGCTTCGACGGCTACCTGGACGCCTACGAAGGTGCGATCAAGGTTGCCCACCCGCACGAGGACGCGGCCTTCAACCTCTACGACCTGCCCGCGCCTCGGCCCAAGGTGGGCTTTTGGAGCTCACGCGAGGGCACCTACAGCTACTCGAGCGCCCGCGCGGCCCTAGAGGCTGCGGACGCCGAGAAGACCGCAGACACCGAGAAGCCCGCGGGCGCCGGTGCCTCGGCTGTCAAACCCGCCGCAGGTCAGAACCCCAACGCGCCTGCTGCCCCCAACGCCCCCGAGCCCGCCCGCAGCCTCCTAGCCCCCGACGTCCCCATCCCGGCACGTGTCCTGGACGAGGATGCCGACGATGCGGCGCCCCTGACTGCAGACCCCGACAAGGCCACCAACCTGGGCAGCGCCTTCCACGAGCTGGCCCAGGTCATGGCCTTGGCCGGCAGCCTGGACGAGGCCCGCGTGTCCGCCCTCTCGCGTGCCTGGCACCTCTCGCCGCGCCAGGACAAGCGCCTGCGCGCGGCTCTTGACCTGTGGGCAAACTCGGCCATCCGTGCCGAGGCCCTCTCGTACGAGCGCGTGACACCCGAGGCACCCTTCTTTGTCCATGCCCCCAGCGACTTTGGCGAGTGGCTGGAAGGCGCCATTGACCTGTTGTGCACCAACGCCCAAAAGACCCGCGCCCTGGTTGTGGATTACAAGACGGGAGACGCCGGTCTTACCCCCAGCGAGCTGCGCGAACACCACCAGATGCAGGCCAAGTTCTACACTGATGTCCTTCTCGGCTTAGGCTTTGAATCCGTCGAGTGCGCCTTTGTCTGCGTGGAGCGTGAAGACCCCTTGATGGCTTCAGAACCCTACGTGGTTCGCTATCGCTTTTAGGTAGACTAGATAGCCCTTCTCGCATAGAAAGGTGTGCTGCAACCCATGGCCTTTGTTCACCTGCACAACCACTCCGATTTCTCGATTCTGGACGCCGCCACGCGCATCCCCGATATGGTCAAGCGCGCCGTCGATCTCGAGATGCCGGCGCTTGCCTTGACCGACCACGGCTACATGTTTGGCGTGCCCGATTTTGACCTGGAGTGCCGCGGCTACAACGACAAGCAGGCGGACATGAAACAGTGGAAGCACGACGTCGAGTGCTTCAAGAAGGGCTGGGAGCTCGAGGAGCCCCCGGCAGATGCGCCCGACGCCAAGCCCCACGACCGCGCGCACGCCCAGTGGGAGTCCGACGTCGCCGTCTGGGAGTCCTCGGGCCACGACCTGGCGGCCGTCGAGGCCAACCGCCCCGAGCTCTTGATCAAGCCCATCTTTGGCTGCGAGGCCTACTTCATCACCGATGACTGCATCGAGAAGGGCACCAAGCAGCATCGCTACCACCTGATCCTTCTAGCCAAGGATGAGACGGGCTACGTCAACCTCATGAAGATGATGAGCGAGGCGGCCTCGGGCGACATGTTCTACTACTACCCGCGCACCACGCTGGACATGCTGCGCCGCTACCACGAGGGCATCATCTGCAGCTCGGCGTGCGTGGCGGGCATCATTCCGCGCATGTACTTCCAGGGCCGCCCCGACGAGGCCAAGAGGTGGGCCTTGACCTTCAAAGAGATCTTTGGCGACGACTTCTATCTTGAGGTCCAGGACCATGGGCTCGAGGATCCGGCTTGGGGCGGCTTCAACGACCGCACCTTGTCCGAGCAGATCGTGCGCCTGGGCCACGAGCTGGGCATCAAGGTCATCGCCACCAACGACAACCACTACCTCACCAAAGACGACGCGCCCACGCAGGACATCTTGTCGTGCATCGGCACGGCGTCGCGCGTCGACGACGTCAACCGCAAGCGCATGACCGGCACCGAGTTCTACATCAAGACCGAGGCCGAGATGCGCGAGCTGTTCTCGTGGGCGCCCGAGGTCATCGACAACACGCTCGAGGTCGCCTCTAAGTGCAACTACGAGCTTGACTGGTCCAGCATGTACCTGCCCAAGTTCCCTGGCTTGAAAGAGGGCGAGACTTCCGAGCAGCGTTTTCGCGAGGAATGCGAGAAGGGCCTGGCCAAGCGCTACGGCGAGGACTGGAAAAACGTCGAGATTGGCGGTTGGAACGTCCTTGACCGCCTGGACCACGAGTACAACATCATCTGCACCAAGGGTTTTGCCGATTACTTCTTGATCGTGCAGGAGTACGTGCAGTGGGCAAAGAAAAACGGGATTGGCGTGGGCCCTGGCCGTGGTTCGGCTGCGGGCGCCCTGGTTGCCTATGCCATGGACATCACGACCTTCGACCCGCTGTCCAACGGCCTCATGTTCGAGCGATTCCTCTCGCCCCAGCGTTCCGAGATGCCCGATATCGATATGGACTTCGACGATGAGCGGCGCCTGGAGGTCGTGCAGCACGTGCGCGAGCTCTACGGCCCCGAGCGCGTCTGCCACGTCATCACCTACTCCACGATCAAAGCCAAGCAGGCCATCAACGACGCCTGCCGCGTCCTGGGCTTTCCCGTGTGGCAGGGCCAGAAGCTCTCGAAGATGATCACCAACGACCCCAAGGCCAAGCTCAAGTTCGTGCTTAACAAGACCGAGGGCAAAGAGGACATGTACTCGGGCGACTTTGCCGAAGCCTACGCAAAGAACCCCGACGACCACCGCATTATCGAGGCAGCGCTTTCCATCGAGGGCCTGCACCGCGGCGAAGGCGTCCACGCCTGCGCCGTCCTGATCGCGCCCACGCCCGTCAACGACCACGTTCCCACAAAGGTCGACACCAAGGGCGGCGTCGAGATCACCCAGTACGAGGGCCACTCGGTGGCCGACATGGGCCTGCTTAAGATGGACTTCCTGGGCCTTCGAACCCTGACGGTTATCTCGAAGGCCCTGGCCAACATCCGCGCGGCCTACCCCAATGTTGAGGACATCGACAAGATGCCCGACGCGGTTAAGGCCACCATTAAGCCGGGCGCCACCTGCGTGGACATCGACGTCGACAAGATCCCCTTTGACGATCCCAAGATCTTCGAGCTCATGGGTAAGGGCCACACGGCCGGCGTCTTCCAGATCGAGTCTGCGGGCATGACGGCCACCATCAAGGGCATGCAGCCCAAGGAGTACCGCCAGGTCGTCGCACTTATCGCCTTATACCGCCCCGGCCCTCTGGGCGCGGGCATGGTCACCAGCTACATCAACCGCATGAACGGCAAAGAAGACGTCGCCTTCTACGACGACCGCCTGTCTGACATCCTGGACGAGACCTACGGCACCATGGTCTACCAGGAGCAGGTCATGCAGATCTCGATGAAGATGTCGAACTTCACGCCTGGTGAGTCGGACTCCCGCATCCGTAAGCCGGTGGCTAAGAAGAAGATCAAGATGCTCACCGACCAGATCTTCCACTGGGAGGGCAACGGCGCAGACGAGACGATCTACGACCACTGGATGAACGGCGCCGTCGAGAACGGCTACAAGAAGGAAGTCGCCCAGCGCATCTGGGACGACGTCCTTGAGTTCGCGTCCTACGCGTTCAACAAGTCGCACTCGGCCGGCTATGCCATTCTGGTTATGCAGACGGCCTGGTTGAAGGCTTATTTCCCCAAGGAGTACATGGCCTCGGTCTTGACGTCATACATGGGCAAGACCGACAAGATTGTCCACTACGTCACGGCATATCGCCGCGAGGGCGTGGCCATCTTGCCGCCTGATATCAACGAGAGCGGCCGCGACTTCACGGCAACCGCCGAGGGCGTGCGCTTTGGCTTTGCCGGTATCCGCGGCGTGGGCGAGGCCGTGGGCGAGGCCATCGTGCGCGAGCGCGAGCTGGGCGGGCCCTTTGCCAACCTGCACGACTTTGTGGACCGCATGGACTCGGGCCAGGCCAACCGACGCGTGGTCGAGGCCCTGATCTGCTCGGGCGCCTTTGACTCCACGGGCTACCCGCGCATGCAGCTCATGGGCTTTGTCGACAAGACCAGTCCCGACAACATAATCGACGCGGCCACCAAGAAGCAAAAGGTGCGCGCGACCGGCCAGGTCTCGATGTTCGACATGTTTGCCGACGTCGAGGGCGCGGGCTTCGAAGAGACCGTGCCGCCCCCCAACAGCCAGGAGTGGGAGCGCACCATCAAGCTGGCCCGCGAGCACGAGGTCTTGGGCCTCTATGTCTCTGACCACCCGCTGCGCCCCTACGAGTACGCGCTTAACGAGGCGCGCGACTACTCGCTGGGCGACATCGAGGTTTCCGAGGAGGTCGTGCTTCCCGGCGGCGGCGTTACCGAGCAGTACAAGGTGCCCGAGGACAAGGTCCTGCGCTTTGCAGGCATGGTCTCGGCCATCCAGAAGAAGACCACCAAGAGCGGCGAGCCCATGGCTATCGTCACGCTTGAGGACATGGAAGGCGAGGTCACGCTGGTGATTTTCCCCAAGTCCTACAAGAAGTACGAATCGGTCTTGGCCGGCGAGGTCGACCCCGAGACGGGCGAGAGCTCGGGCGATGTCTTTATCAAGGTCACGGGCAAGCTCGAGCGAAGCGACCGCGGCAACCAGGTCAAGGTCATGGAGCTGGAGCCTTTGGTCCTAAACGAGAAGAACAACCGCCCGCGCGTGCTTGAGATCAACATCACGGCCGATACCCTCACACGCTCGCGCATGAACGACCTCTCGGGCGTTATGGGCCGCTACCCGGGCCTTGACCTGGTTGAGCTTCGCGTCGAGGCAGCCTCGGGCGACATTATGCGCATGGAGCTGCCGCTGAAGGTGGATACCAAGAACATGGTTCTTCTGGCCGAGGTGACCGACATTGTGGGTCGCCAGGGGCACGTTGAGGTAGCGTAAATGTTGGGCGCCATACGCGGCTTGCGCGCGGCGCCAGTTAAATAAAGTGCAGGTAGATACGTGGGTAGGAAGGATTGCCATGAAGCTTGCTGTTGCGCAGATGACGTCTGACGCGGGCGACTTTTTAAACATTAAGGCTCGTGTCTTGGAGTTCGCGCGCCAGGCGCATGAGCAGGACGCGCGGCTGGTTATTTTTCCCCTATGCACAGTGAGCGGCACGGGTCTGGTGAGCGCGGGCGACGCGGAGCCCTACGCCAACGACCTCGCGGGCGTTTTGGGTGAGCTTGCCGAGGAGCTGCCACTGCCGGTTCTTCTACCCATCGTGGTTGCCCAAGACGAGGTGCCCTACCTCGACGCCGCCCTTATCAAGGACGGGACGATCGCCTCGGTTCGTCTGGCGGGCGGCAATGGCGAGAAGGGCATCGACCTGTCTCTTGTGCGCTCAAGCGAGGTGCCCGTTATCGACTTCGAGGGCCAAAAGATCGCCGTCGCCTTTACCTACGAGGACATTAACAACCTCATCGATAACGAGGTCGAGACAGACATTGTGGTGTATCTCTCGGCCTACGGCTTTTCCCTGGACGACCCCGGCACATCGATGGCCTGCTCGCTTGAGAAATCGGGCTTTGTCGCTGACGCGGCAGAGCTTGACGCCTGGTTTGTGGGCGTGGGGTCTGTGGGCTGCTACAACCTGCAGGTCTTCTGCGGATCGAGCTTTGTCTTGACCCCGTGGAAAGAGCTTGCGGCACAGGCGCCCGCCTTCGAGGAGGCTCTTCTCGTCTGCGACGTGGACACCGGCTCGGAGGGACCGCTGGCCGCGCCCCAGCACTTCCAGGTCACCGACAAGCCCCTGGTTGCCTGGGAGGCCCTGACCTTTGGCCTGTCTCACCTGGTGCGCCAGTTGGGGGCCACGGGCGTGGCGCTTTATGTCAACCAGAGCTTTGAGTCGCAGATCCTGGCGGCCGCGGCGACCGACGCTTTGGGCCCCACGCGTGTGACGGCCTTCCTGCCCGCCGAAGAGCAGAAAAACACTGCCGACACGCCCATGACTTTGGTTTCCAACCTGCGGCTTAATTGCTCGTTTGTCGAGGCGGCGAACGGCACAGATCCCGCCGCTTTCCATGCGGCGTGGCTTTCGCAGGTCGCGACCTACGCAGATAAAAACGGCCTTTTGGCGCTGTCTTGCCTGGACAAGACGATGCTGTCTATCGTGGGCGCGCGCACGCTTGAGTCGGGCTTTGTCATGCCGCTGGCAGATATCTACAAGAGCGACCTTTTGATCTTGGGCCACTTTAGGAACACCATCTCGCCTGTGATTCCCTACGCCTCGCGCAACGTCTGGCGCCTGCCGTACATCGAGGGCTTGGACCAGTGCGGCTCGACCGACGAGGCGTGCCTTGAGTATCTTGACTCGGTTATCAGGGGCTTTGTCGAGTACCGCCGCCCCTTGAACACCATCGCAGACCAGTACGGTCACCCCCAGGTCGTAAAGACCATCATCGACCGGGTGAGAAGAAACCTCACCCTCATGCGCGGCAGACCTGTGTGCCTGCCTATGTCCTCGCGCTCG
>CAVEMP010000151.1:11472-22328 GCA_963616835.1 uncultured Oscillospiraceae bacterium
TACTTAGAACGAACGTTCTAAGTTGGGCAAGGAGGTTGCTTTGGTGATTTTGGGGGTCGATCCCGGCTTGGCGCACACCGGCTGGGGCATTGTCGAGACCCGCGGGGCAACCTGTCGCGCCCGCGCCTACGGCTGTGTGGCAACCGGTGCCAAAGAGCCCATCGCGCAGCGCCTGGGCAAGATCTATGACCAGCTGGTAGAGGTCATCAATAAGTACGGCCCCTCTCAGCTGGCCATAGAGAACGTTTATTTTGGCGACAACACCAAAAGCGCCATCGCTACGGCCCAGGCGCGTGGCGTAGCCATCGTCGCTTGCGCAAACGCCGGGCTCGAGGTGGGCGAGTACACGCCCATGCAAATCAAGCAAGCTGTGGTGGGCACGGGTGCCGCCGATAAGCGCCAGGTCATGTACATGGTAAGAAACGTGCTTGCCCTAGACCACGAGCCCCATCCAGATCACGCGGCCGATGCCCTGGCCGCGGCGGTCTGCCACGCAAATCTCCAAAGGACGTTGTCCTTGGGTAAATCGAGGAGCGCAGTACTGTGATTGTCCAGCTAACTGGAACATTGCTCGAGGTAAATCCTGCGTCTATCGTCTTGGACGTGGGCGGGGTCGCTTACGAGCTGGGCGTCTCGGCAAACACCATTTCGGCTCTGCCCGCGCAGGGTGAAGCCGGCGTCACCGTCCTTACGCGCCTTATTGTGCGCGAGGACGCTATGGACCTCTTTGGTTTTGCGTCCAAGACCGAGCGCGCCTTGTTCGACCAGCTGCGCGCCATCTCGGGTGTGGGGCCTAAGCTTGCGCTGGCGGTTCTCTCTACCTTCACGCCCGAGCAGCTGGCCCACATTGTGCAGGCGCAGGATTCCTCGCGCATGGCGCAGGTCCCGGGCGTGGGGCAAAAGAAAGCGAGCCGCCTTTTGATGGAGCTCTCGGATGTCTTCTCTAAGAACGCCGAGCTTAAACGTCTGGTGGGCCTGGGCACGGCTGAGTCTGCGCGTCTGGCCGTCACTGGGGG
Source organism: uncultured Oscillospiraceae bacterium (assembly GCA_963616835.1). Classification (GTDB taxonomy): domain Bacteria; phylum Actinomycetota; class Coriobacteriia; order Coriobacteriales; family Atopobiaceae; genus Paratractidigestivibacter. The sequence continues at coordinate 12,489 of CAVEMP010000151.1, forward strand.
CGCAGCTAGCGCTTCTTCTATCGAGGCCGATGCCACCGAGGCTCTTCTCGCCATGGGATTTACCCCGCAAGAGGCAGAGCTTGCTCTGGACGGGCACCAAAATGCCGGCGCGGCTACAATCGAGAGCGTCGTTGCGTATGCCTTGCGCCGCCTGGGGAGTGGTAGATGATGTGGGAAGCCGCCGAGAAGGACCTCTTTGCAGATGCCAGCGGCCCTGCCGGAGCTGGCTTTGCGCCGCGCCGTGCTCAGGTGCCGCCGCGCGACGTCTCGGGTGAGCTTACCGGAGAAGACCTTGACCAGGACCGCACGTTGCGCCCAAAGAGCCTGGACGAGTACTGCGGTCAGGTGCGCGTTCGCGAGAACCTGCGCGTCTTGATCCAGGCCGCCAAAGAGCGCCACGAGCCTTTGGACCACGTGATCTTCTCGGGCCCTCCGGGCTTGGGTAAGACGACCCTTGCGGGCATCGTTGCCAACGAGATGGGCTCTAAACTCCACACCACGTCTGGCCCTGCCATTGAGCGAGCGGGTGATTTGGCCGCCATCCTTACCAATCTTGAGCAAGGCGACATCCTGTTTGTAGACGAGATTCATCGCCTTAATCACCAGATTGAGGAGGTCCTCTATCCCGCTATGGAGGACTTCTTCCTGGACATCGTCATTGGCAAGGGGCCGGCTGCCCGCTCCATCAGGATCGATGTGCCGCGCTTTACGTTGGTGGGCGCAACCACCCGTACCGGTCTTTTGACTGGGCCTTTACGCGACCGTTTTGGCATTAGCTACCGCTTGGACTACTACACGCCCACCGAGCTTGCCGTCATCGTCAAACGCAGCGCCGCGATTCTGGGCGTGGCCATCGACGAGCAAGGCGCGGCCGAGATCGCCTCGCGCTCGCGTGGCACACCGCGTCTGGCCAATCGCCTGCTCAAGCGTGTGCGCGACTATGCTCAGGTCAAGGCTGCCGGTTCCATCACCTGGGAGGTTGCTGCCGAGGCCCTGGAGTTCTTTGAGATCGACGCCATGGGTTTGGATACCATGGACACCAAGATCTTGAATGCCCTGTGCCGTACCTTCCGCGGCCGTCCCGTGGGCCTTACCACCGTGGCCTCTGCCGTGGCCGAGGACCCCTCGACCTTAGAGGACGTCTACGAGCCCTATCTGTTGCAGTGCGGCCTAATCGTTCGCACCCCACAGGGAAGGCAAGCCACATCTTTGGCCTTCAACCACCTGGGCCTTGAGCTGCCGAGTAAGTAAATACGCAGGCAGAGCGTGTGCCCTACCTGCCAAGAAGAAAGAAGTGAGTTTATGCTCCAGCGTGACTACATTTTAGAGATCGTTGCCGAATTTACCGAGTCGGTAGCCCGCGCCTTCAAACTTGCGGTGCAGAAGAAGGACCCAACTGCCTGCACCGATATCGAGCAACAGATTGGCGAGCTTCTCGACCTTGACCACAAGACGGCCCTTGCCTTAGCGCCCGACTCGCTGGTCACCATGATGGTGCTCTCGGGCATGGGCGACTCGGTGGCCTCTTACGTGTGCTGGTCGCTCGAGCGTCTCTCTAAGGTGTATGAGGGCGTGGGCAACGAGGATCTGGCCGGTGCCCGCCACTTGCAGGCCCAGGCCGTGGCCGAGTCTTTCAACTGCGACGTGGCAGACGTCCCTGCCGAGCTTGCCCAGGTCGAGTCCGAGCTTTTCTCGGCAGGGGAGTAGAGGCAAGCAGCGGGGCCGGCGCGGGATTGCGGTCCCGGCCCCTGCCCGCTAAGCGTCCGGCTCGCTTTCTAGTGAGCGCAGCACGGCACTTTCCACATCGTCGCTGGTGAGAAGACGCAGGAAGTGTAGACAGCTCTTGCCCACCCAAAAGATTTCTTCATCGATGCCGGCTATGGCTGTCTCGCGCAGGACCTCGATGACGTCGTCGCAGGGAGCCATGGGGATGCCTTGCTCGGCTAAGGTCTCGTGGACGTGTTCTTGCGAGAGCTCCTCGCCAAGGCCCGGGGCATTTGTCCCCAGTAGATTGGCGACCTTAGTCCCTACCTGCAAGATCTGTGAGGGAATCCACTTTGTGGACATCTGGTAGCAAGCCTGCGCCACGCGCATGCGCCCCTGCTGCCACTGGTTCATGGCAAGGCGAATGTAGCCCACCCCCAGCGTCTCGGGGTCGTGGCCCATAGAGATAAGGCGGCACAGCTCGCCGTCCGAGGCGCTCATGTCGCCAAAGGCAGACAGCAGCTGCGAGAGCTGTAGGCTTGCCGGCAACGACAGCGGTGCCAGGCGGGCCGCGCGCCGGGCGTGCTCGAGGCTCTCATCCTTCTTCCCGCAGGCCAAGGCCGCGGTTGCCAGCACCAGATGGGCCTCAAAGTAGGCGTCGGGCACCAGGCGCACCTCGACGCCGGCGGGGGCAACCATGCGGTTCCACAGCGCGCGGTCGGCGTAGCGGTCAAAGTGGCGCCAGTACACCCCCGCGCCGTCCTGGTACACGCCTGCGTCGTCATAGGGTTTCAGCGCCTCTCGCAACGCCTCGCAGGCCTCTTCGTTTTTGCCATTGGCCAACAGCGAGTCGGCACGGCGTACCGCGCGATCGATCGCGCTCCCCGTAAGCAGGGCATCGTTGATCTGCTCGGCGTCGTCTGCAACATTGCCCTCAAGCAAGCCCTGGATGGTTCGGTTGATTGACTCGACACTGTAGGGGTCCTGCGCCTGTCCGCGCAGCTCCAAGAGCCAGTGCACGTTGTTTTGCGTCGACGAGTCAAAGTGGCAAAGCCCCTGCTTGGCAAGCTCCTTGAGCTCGCATGCCTGGTCACAGCTTAAATCGGCCACTCGCTGCACGCCAAGCCCCGCTGCTGCACGTGTGGAGAGACGCGCCTCGCTCGTCTCGACGGGAGCGTATCTTTGGGGCGGGCAAAACAGCTGCGAGTTGATGGAGAAGCCCTGTTTGACGGGCTGCAACTGTCCGCCCGTATAGTCAAACGTGGCGCCAACCTGTCTCAGGAACTCAACCGGGTCGAAGTTGCCCAGGTTAAGCTGGGCCACGTCGGGGCGCGTGACCTTGGCCGAGCACAGGCACGAGAAGCCCTTTGGCGTGTCGCTCACGCAGGCCACCCAGATCTCTTCCAAGGCCGGGCAACGCATAAGGGCATGCGCTGCCGCCAACACAACGATGCGCAGGTTGTAGTCGCAGGCCACCGCCCCCTTGGTGTCGGCCGTAGCGGGAACAGCGCCCAAGTCGGCAGACCAAAACTCCGACGGCATCAGGCGCGGCTCGATGTAGTCGACCTCGATTGCGGCCGCACCCGCGGCCACGTTGACCCTTAGGCTATAGGCAAGCCTCCACGGCGTCCTAAACGATTCCATGCCCTCGCAGATGGCGTAGCGCACGTCCCACTCGCCGCCGTGCTTGGGGTAGGTCTCGCCAGACTCCGCCAGGGGATAGCCCTGGCCTGCCTGCGCGGCCACCGAGGCACAGACGCTCGCTTCAAAGCGCACCAGCTCTTCTGCCGGCACCTCGTTGGCGTCATTTGCCCACCCCTGGGCCAAAAGCGCGAAGTTAAGCGCGCTCTCTATGCCAACAAGGCGCAGGCTGGCAAGGTAGGTGAGCTCGCCCTCGCGGCAGCGAATGTAGAAGAGGCCCGAGGTCTTGGGGCGCACGACGCTGATCTTTGGGAGCTCGGTGTCGGTCTCAAAAAGTCCCGCCTCGCGCAAGCGGCGCGCGAACCAGCCGGCGTAGGCAGAAGCTGCTTCGGCCGCCTCAATATCGCGCACCATCGCGCGCAGGTGCGCGGCGGGGTCGTTGGACGCAATCAGCCCGCGGCCAAAGCGCACGATGTCCAGCGCGTGCCCGTCAAAGCCCACGGGTTTCTCGCCGTCTGGGCCTTGCGGGTCCTTAAGGCTATCCATAAGGCTCGAGATGATGTTGTCCAGGCCGTCGTCTTGCGGGTTGGGGTTGCGCTCAGCGTCGTCTGCCATGCTTTCCTACTTGTCCTCTTCTGTGTTCTTCTCGGCCAGTTTTTGGGCTACCTTTTGCTCGACGCCGTCCAAAAGCGAGCTCTTGGACGAGATGCGGCGGATAAACAGCCCGCTGCGCAGCTTGGGCTCAAACCAGGTTGACTTGGGCGGCATGAGCTTGCCGGCATCTGCCACGGCCATCATCTCGCCCACCGAGGTAGCGCACAGGGTAAAGGCGATGCCCGTCTGGCCAGCGGCCTCTTCAAGCTCGTCCAGGCCAACGTTTCCGCCTACGAACTTGACGCGCGGGTCCTGGCGCGGGTCGTCGATGCCCAGGATGGGGCCCAGGACCTTGTCCTGAAGCACGCTCACGTCAAGACGCGCGACAACATCGGCGTCCTCGGTGGCCGCGGCGGGTGAGAAGGTCCTCCACTTGCCAAAGGCAAAGAAGCCAAACTGCCCGTGCTCGGCCGGCGCAACTCCTGCCTCCTGCGGCTCGCCCACGGTGAATCCGGCGGCCTCAAGGGCCTCTACCAGGCTCTTCTCGTCCAGTCCGTTGGTGTCCTTGACCACGCGGTAGTAGGGAAGCACGGTGAGCTGGCTTTGCGGGAACATGACGCACATGAGGTAGTTGTAGGCCTCGCGTCCGTCGCAGTCCTTGTCGGCGCTGCGCATCTCCTGGCACACGCGTGCGGCCGAGGCGGCGCGGTGGTGGCCGTCGGCGATGTAGGCCTTGGGAACCAGCTCGAGCATCATGCGGAAGGCCTCGACCGCGGCCGGGCGGCTCACGCGCCACACCGTTTGGCGAACACCCTGCTCATCGGTGAAGTCGTAGGCGGACTGGGCGCTTTTTGCGGCCTCTACCAGGGCCTCTAAAGTGGGGTTGTCGCGGTACGCAAGAAAGATGGGGCCCGTCTGGCAGCCGGTCGCGCGAATGTGGCGCACGCGGTCCTCTTCTTTGTCGCGACGGGTGTTCTCGTGGCGGGCAATGACGCCGTTGGCGTAGTCGTCGATGCTGCAGGCGGCCACGATGCCGGTCTGCGAGCGGCCGTCTTGCTCAAGGCGGTACAGGTAGTAGCAGCGCGAGCCGTCGCGCAGCAGGGTCTTGTCCTCAACGCGCTCGCGCAAAAGCTCGGCCGCCTTGGCATAGACGTCGTCTGCGTACATGTCGTGATCGGGCGAGAAGGCCGTCTCGGGGCGGTCAATCGCCAAAAAGCTCTTGGGGTGGGCGGCCACGTACTCGGCCGCCTGCGCGCGGTCAAAGACGTCGTAGGGCAGGCTGGCAAAGGTCTGGGCGTCCTCGGGCGTGCGGGGGCGGTAACAGGTAAAGGGTTCTGCGTGCATGCAAGCTCCTTGTCATAGGGTCCCACCATGATACGCCGCCGATGTTGCGGGGCAATGACGGGCAGGCCCAAAACCCGGGTGAGCGATGCTGTCGCATGGTATTCTCGATGGCGAGAAAACCTTATGGAAAGGAAGGGTCGCATGGCGCTTACCGGCGTTGACGTTACCAATAAGAAGCTGGTCATCTTTGACTTTGACGGCACCCTGGCAGATTCGATGCCGGGAATCATCCGTACCGCTCGCCATGTCATGCACGAGCACGGCTGGACAGATGAAGAGCTTGGCGACATGCGCCGCATTGTGGGCCCGCCCTTCCCGCAGGCGTTTAGCCTGGTCTACGGCGTTAGTGCCGAGGAAGCCGCCTCTATCACCGAGGACTACCGCGCTATCTACAAGAACCTCGACCGCGACGGCTGGCCCCTTTTTGACGGCATGGAAGAGCTGCTGCGCGACCTTAAGGCCGCCGGCTGCCTTTTGGCCACCGCCTCTTCCAAGCGCGATTTCCTTCTCGAGCGCGGCCTTAAGACCAACGAGGTCTACGATCTCTTTGACTTCCCGGCCGCCAAGCGCAGCGACGACGGCGAGACCAAGGCCCAGATCATCGACCGCGTGATAGGTCTTGCCGGTGTGGGTGCCGCCGACGCCGTGATGGTGGGCGACCGCCGCTTTGACTGCGAGGCTGCGTACCAGGCGGGCATCCCCTGCGTTGGCACGCTTTACGGCAACACCTGCCAAGAGGACGAGCTGGTCAACGCCGGCTGCTGCGCCATTGCCCGCACAGTCTACGAGCTGCGCGCCCTCCTTTTGGGGTAGCGTCCGCGCCGCCGGGCGATTGTGCGAATCGGTGGCGCGTCTTAGGGGTACAGTTGACGCATGGTCAAAAAGGCGAGGGATGCTCGCCTGCGAAAGGAGAAAACCATGGCTGGTTTTGACATTGCTGACGGTTTGAACAAGGCTTTTCTCGCCAGCGTAGGCGCCGTTGCCATCACTGCCGAGAAGTCCCAACAGGTAATCGACGAGTTTGTCAAGAAAGGCGAGCTCACTGTCCAGCAGGGCAAAGATTTGAACGCCGAGCTCACCCGCAAGGTCAAAGAGACCTTTGACACCACCGTTAATAACGCCTCTGACGCGGCCCTGCGCGCCAAGCTCGAGGTCATGACCCCCGAGGAGCGCGCCGCCTACGCCGCCAAGGTCGCCGAGGTCGCGGCCCAGATCGAGGCCGACAAGGTCAAGGTTGAGGTTGAGGTCGAATCCGAGCCTGTCGCCGACGACGCCGAGGCCGTCGAGGCCGATCAAACTGAGTAACACCTTTTAGCTAAGCGGACGGCAGCGTGACTTCACAAAACGACACAGAGAAGACCCCCCAGCAAGGCGGCGTCGAGGAAGACCCCGGCGCCGCCAAGCGTCGTGAATACGACCAGATCTTAAACGCCTGGTATGACGAGGTGATGCAGGGGCTCTCGTCCACAGAAGACGACTCGGCCACCATCGGTTTGTTTGGCGGGCGGGCGTCGGGTTCTGATGCCTACGACCTGTCGCGGGTTTCTCGCCTGCGCCGTATTGGTGAGATCTTGGGTATCGTGCGCCACTATGACATCTTTCACGGCCTCACCCCGCAGAGCATGCGCCGCATGCTGGAAGAGCTGGGCCCCACGTTTGTGAAGGCCGGCCAGATCTTGTCCATGAGGTCCGAGATTCTGCCCGCCGCTTTCACGCGCGAGCTGTCCAAGCTGCGCACCAATGTCGAGCCCATGGACCGCGAGACTGTGCTTTCTGCCCTGCGCGAAGAGTACAAGACCCCCATCGAGGACATCTTCGACGCCATCGACGACAACCCGCTGGGCTCGGCCTCGGTCGCGCAGGTGCACAAGGCGCGCCTCATTACCGGTGAGCTGGTGGCCATCAAGGTCCAGCGCCCGCACGTGCAGGAGGTCATGGCCAAGGACATCTCGATCGTGCGCTCGTTGGCACGCCGGCTGGGCGGCTTTATGGGGGCCGATCAGTTCCTTGACCTGCAAAGCGTTGTGGACGAGCTGTGGCAGTCCTTTAGAGAAGAGACCGATTTTCTTGTCGAGGCAAGAAACCTCGAGGAGTTTCGCCGCAAGAACGCCCACTGCAAGTACTTAAGCTGCCCCAAGCCCTATCCTGAACTTTGCACCAAGCACGTGGTGGTAATGGATTACGTTGAGGGCATCGCCATCGACGATACCGTGGAGCTTGTGGCGCGCGGCTACGACCTAAGCGAAATCGGCGAGAAGCTCATGGCCAACTACACGGCCCAGATTTTGGACGACGGCTTTTTCCACGCAGACCCCCACCCGGGAAACCTGGTGGTCTCTGAGGGCAAGATCGTCTACATGGACCTGGGCATCATGGGCCGCCTCTCGGCGAGCGACCGCCGCTGCTTGGCAGACATGCTTTATGCCGTGGCGCGTTATGACTCGGCGGGTCTGGCAGACGGCCTGTTGCGCTTCTCGGTGGGGGATACCTCCGACGTCGATTACGCGCATCTGCTGGGCGAGCTGGACGCCATTATAGCCAACTACGGTTCGGCCGATTTGAACGAGCTTGACCTGGGCGGATTTGTGAACTCGCTCATAAGCATGGCGCGCAGGAACGGCATCGAGCTGCCCAGCAGCGTGACGATGCTGGCCCGCGCGCTGGTGACCCTTGAGGGCGTGGTGGACAATCTTTTGCCCAACGCCTCGATGGTCGACATCATCAAGCGCCACCTGCGCGCGCACGAGTCCTACGACGAGCTGGCCAAGCGCGAGACCAAGCGCCTGGCGCGCGAGAGCCTGGCCGCCAGTCACGGCCTGCTTGAAGCCGCCAGCGAGGCCGGGCACGCGATGCACATGCTTACCCGCGGCCAGCTGCGCATGAACATCGACGTGGCCGGTACCGAGGACCCGCTTGAGGACCTGTCGCGCATCGCCAACCGCCTGACCTTGAGCGTCATTGTGGCGGGCCTGTTCATTGGCTCTTCGGTGGTCTACTACGCGCGCATCGAGCCGGTTATCTTTGGCATCCCTATCCTGGGCTTTGTTGGCTATATGCTGGCACTTTTGCTGGGTCTTTACGTGGCCCACGACATCTTGCGCGAGACGGGCCGCCGGCACAGGCGCTAGGGTCTTCTCGCCGCCTGCGCCGTCGCGACTAAGTGGGCGTGGGGTATGATTGCTTTTATCCCTTCACACGGCGAGAAAGGCAATGCGACATGGGTGTGTTTTTGAATCCCGGGCCACAGATGCTCAGGCGCGGCCGCGCGTCAAGCGTCTACGTCGACAAAAGCATGCTTATCGCGCAGCTCAACTCCGTGATCAACACCGAGCGCCTGTATGCCTGCGTGAGCCGCCCGCGCCGCTTTGGTAAGTCGATGGCCGCCAACATGGTGAGCGCCTACTACGATCGCACGGTCGACGGCGCCGCCGAGTTCGCCGGTCTAGCCGTTGCCAGCGACCCCTCGTTTGACCGCGAGCGCAACAGCTACGACGTGCTCAAGATCAACATGCAGGATTTTTGGACCAAATCACGTCATTGTGTCGATGAGGCCCTTGCCGATCTTCAAAAGTCGGTCTTGTTCGACCTTTTGCTGGAGTACCGCGACCTGCGTTTTCGCGACGAGAACAGCCTGGTCGACGTCATGAGCGACCTCTATGCGCAGACTTCTCGCCAGTTTGTGGTCGTTATCGACGAGTGGGACTGCATCATGCGCGAGAGCTCCGATGACACGCGCGCCCAAAGAACGTACCTGGATTTCCTTCGCGGATGGCTTAAGGACAAACCGTTTCTTGCCCTGGTCTACATGACGGGCATTTTGCCTATCAAGAAGTACGGCACCCACTCGGCGCTCAACATGTTTGACGAGTACAGCATGCTGGAGCCTCTTGAGATGGCGCCTTTCATGGGCTTCACAGGCAAAGAGGTGGCCGCACTTTGCGATGAGTGGGGCCGCGATCTGGGGGAGTGCCGTGCCTGGTACGACGGCTATCGCTTGCCCGGCGCCGGTGAGGTCTATGCACCGCGCTCTGTCGTGCGCGCCATGGAGACGGGCGAGTTCTCGAGTTACTGGACCCAGACCGAGACCTTCGAGGCGCTGCGCAAGTACATCGACATGGACTTCGACGGCCTTCACGCCAAGGTGGTCGAGCTGGTGGGCGGCGGTCGCGTCCAGGTGAACACGGGAACGTACTCGAACGACATGACGACGCTTAACAGCGCAGACGACGTGCTTACGCTGCTTGCGCACTTGGGCTACCTTGCCTTTGACAAGGCAACGCGCGAGGTCTTTGTCCCCAACCGCGAGGTGGCCGGCGAGTACGCCAACGCTACGGCCGACAAGGGCTGGGGCGAGGTCGCGCGCAGCATCGCGGCATCCGAGAAGCTCCTTGACGCAGTCTTGGCAGGTGACGAGAAAACCGTGGCCGCAGGCGTCGAGCAGGCGCACGAAGACGCCGCGAGCATCATTGGCTACAACTGCGAAGAGGATCTGGCCTGCACGCTGCGGCTGGCGTTTTACAGCGCGATGCGCCGCTACCGCTTGGTGCGCGAGGCGCC
>CAVEMP010000152.1:0-5193 GCA_963616835.1 uncultured Oscillospiraceae bacterium
TGAGCCGCCCAGGCTGCCTTGTTGACCTGCGGCTCGGGCAAGCCCAAGAGCTGCGCGTACAGGCGCTTGCCGTTGGGGCTCACGCAGTCGTTCTGCAGCACCAGCGAGGCGTCCAGTCGCGCCATCGAACGCACCGCCAGCTCGCGCGCCTGTGCGTCTGTCGGTGCTGCACCCAGCGTGATCGAGGCGTAGTTGACGCCGCGAAGGGCCAGGGCTTCCAGCACGTGACGGTCAACGACGCCCAGCTCAAGGGCGGCGTCCATCATCTCGTTCCAGCGAGTGAGGGGAACAAGGGGGCTTCTCGCCGCCAGGTGCTCGGCGTCGTTGAGGTCGTGCTCTCGGTAGTTGTAGAGCGGCAGGTCGACGTAGGCGATTGCCGTGGCTGCGCACAGGGTCTGGACCATAAAGGGGTTGTCGGCCCAGCCGGCGCCGGGTACCTCGACCATGGTGATGTTGCGGGCGCGCAAAAAATCGGTGCGGTAGATGGCCGCCCAGATGGCGGGGTGGTGCAGCAGCAGCTCGACGCCATCGCCCACGGCAAAGGGCTGGGCCTTGGGCTTTACGCGGCCCTTGTACGGGCACACGACGCGGCTTGAGCGCCCGTTCTCGTCAAAGACGCGCCAGTAGGCGCACTTGACCATGTCGGGAGCCTGGGAAAGCTCCGAGGCTTTTCTCAGTAACTCCTGGAACATCGTGGGCTCAAGGTAGTCGTCGGGCTCGACGATGGCCGTCCAGGCGCCGCGGGCCAGCGCCATGCCGCGGTTGCACGAGGCGCCGTAGCCTTCGTTGGGCTTGTCCACCACGGTGATGCGCGGGTCGGCCGCGGCGTGGGCGTGCGCGATGGCCGAGCTGCCGTCGGGGCTGCCATCGTTTACGCAGATGATTTCAAGGTTGGTGTGGGTTTGCGCCTTGATGCTAGAAAGGCACTGGTCAAGCGTGCTGGCCACGTTGTACATGGGGATAATTATCGAAACCATATCGTTGGCTGTGCTCATGTGCCCTCCCGGCGCGGGCGCGGCGCGGCGCCCAAGAAACCATCAAGTGTGTACCCTATAATAAGGCAGCAAATGCTACGAGAGGATGTTCATGAAGCGGCCCGCGATCATCATAGTGACCTTTAAGAGGCAAGACCTGCTCGCCGGGCTGCTCGATTCTATCCTGGGGCTGGACGAGGCCCCGTGGCGTGTTGTGGTGGTGGACAACGAGAACTCGCCAAAGACGGCCGCGATGCTGCAGGATTTCTCTGCTCGGGTGGGGGAGCGCTGGGGCCAGGCGACCGACGACCCGGATGTCCGGGGCGGCGTTGACCGCGTGGTCTATCATCCCATGACCGAGAATACCGGCGGGGCCGGCGGTTTTTCTGCGGGCGTGCGCGTGGCCTATGACCTGGGCGCCGATTGGTTTTGGGTCATGGACGACGACGTGGCGGTCGAGCCGGACGGCCTGGCCACGATGCGCTGCTGGTCCGCCGAGACCCAGGCTTTCATGGGGTGTCGCCGCGACTTTGACGGCGGGCATTTCTACTGGCAGCACCGTTTTTGGACCTCGTTGGCCATCTACAATCCGTTCTCGCGCGATAGCTGGCGCGAGGGCGAGCGCTTTAAGGCCGCAAACGCGCTGTGTTTTGAGGGCTCGTGCTTTTCTCGCCGCGTGGTGGACGAGGTGGGCCTGCCGGACCCGCGGTTTTTTATCTACCTTGATGACGCCTGCTACGGCTACGTAGTTAGTAAACACTTTGATGTGTATTACGTACCGGACTATATGCTTTCGCGCCGCCGAGAAGTGGCAAACAAAGAGATAGGCAGCGTGCGCCAGCTTAACAGTACAAGCGACATGACGCGCTACTACATCACACGAAACCGCGGTTACCTGGCCCGCTACTACAAGGTCTACGGCGACTACAACCCTGTGGGCTACGCGGTTGGCACGCTGGCCAACTTCTCTAAGGAGCTGCTGCGCATCTTGATCGTGGATCGCAGCCACCTTAAGAGCGGTTGGGCGCGCCTGTGGGCGGGCTACAAGGAGTCTAAGGTCATCCTGCGCGACCCCGAGTGGCAGCCCATGCCGCCGCTTAAATAGTAAAACGATACAACGTTGCTCCCCTTTGTTTATGGCGCAGTTCCGCATGAGCCGAAGGCCACTTAATGTGGCCTTCGTGCGAGTCAGGACTGTTTGAGCACAGAAACAAAGGGGAGCAACTGGATTGAGTTACAGCTTTATTAGAAGTTCTCGGCCGTGACCTCAAAGTAGGCCTGCGGGTGGTTGCACACGGGGCAGACCTCGGGGGCCTTGGTGCCTACGACAATGTGGCCGCAGTTACGGCACTCCCACACCTTGACCTCGCTCTTCTCAAAGACAGCGGCGGTCTCGACGTTCTTGAGCAGGGCGCGGTAGCGCTCCTCGTGGTGCTTCTCGATGGCGCCCACCTGGCGGAACTTCTCGGCAAGCTCGGGGAAGCCTTCCTCCTCGGCGGTCTTGGCAAACTCGTCGTACATGTCGGTCCACTCGAAGTTCTCGCCGTCGGCTGCGGCGCCCAGGTTCTGAGCGGTGTCGCCGATGCCCTCAAGCTCGCGCAGCCACATCTTGGCGTGGTACTGCTCGTTGGCGCTGGTCTTGCGGAAGATCTCGGCGATTTGCTCGAAGCCCTCCTTCTTGGCGACCGAGGCAAAGTAGACGTACTTGTTGGTGGCCTGGGACTCGCCGGCAAAGGCGGCCTGCAGGTTCTTCTCGGTCTGGGTTCCCTCGTACTTGGACATTTGTACCCCTCTCAGCTGGGAAAACATGGACTGACCAGGCCCGCGGCCCCTCGCCGCAGACTGTATTTTGTTATACCCCAGGAGGGCCAAAGTTGAACACGTAATTCGATAAGGGGCCGGGGTAAAAATCATGTACTTCTCAGCATGTACAAAACCAGGCAAACCTTGGTGATTTTGCCGAGATAAGCTTAGTCGTGTACATGTAAAGACGTACATAACCCATTCGACCTGGCGAGAGACGCCCTCTACCGATTCGTACGGGGCGCTGTTTGCCGTTGTCGTAGAGTTCTGCCCACGCGTGCCAACTGGAAGGGGGCCTCATGCCTGTGCTCATAAGTCACGACTCGGCGCTTGAGTACTGGCGGGCCGTTCCTCCCCAGGTAGATACGTCGACAGAGGTCATGGCGCCGCTCTCTGCGGCCGAGTACTCAACCACCGCGACCGACCTGGCAGCTTTTGACCCGGCAGACTACGGCATCTCTCGAACCCCCTTGCACGTTTTGGGCGGCAAGGATGTACGGAGAAGTGCTGCCGCCAACGTCAAGCCGCATACCTGCGCGCTGGCGTCTTTGCCGGCCTCGGCGGTCCGCGCGATCGCGCCCCAGGTTTACGTAAGCAGCCCCGAGTTCACGTTTGCCCAGATGGCGTGGGGTCTTGGAGAGGTGGGCGCGGCGCTTGTGGGGTTTGAGTTGTGCGGCGATTACTCGCACTTCTCGGCGCCTATCTCGGGGTTTTATGATCGGTCGGCGATTACAAGCACAGAGCAGATCGCCCAAACGTTGGCTCAGCTAAAGGGTCTTTATGGATTGTCCTCGGCGCAGCGTGCGTTGAGGCTTGTTATTGATGGCGCGCGCTCTCCCATGGAGACGGTCCTGGCATGCATGTTGTCGTTCCCTGCCCGTCTTGGCGGGTTCTCGTTTGAGGCGCCGCAGCTCAACTATGAGGTGGCACTCGACGAGACCGCGTCGCGGCTTGCCGGTTTAAACCGGTGCCTTATTGATGTTGCGTGGCCCAAACAGCGCGTGGGGCTTGAGTACAACGGCGCGGCCTTTCACCAGGACGCCGAGAAGGACCGTCGTCGTGCCGAGGCCCTGCGGAGTATGGGATGGTCGATTTATACCGTTGAGGCGGGCAATATCACGTCGTATCGCGGCCTTACCAAAGTCGTTGGCCTTCTCGAGGGAACGGTGCCGCATCACGCCGACGGCCGGGCTCCGGTTTCGGCCGCAAAGGTTCTTCTCGACAGGTTATTGGGTATGACTCGGTTTGGATGGGGGTTGAACTCGGTCTTGTTTGGCGTCCCCGTGCCCGCCGGAGCCGTCCAAGTTCATCTCTAGTCCTGTTGTGTACATCCTGACATGTACACAACAAGCCAATTACCCCCACAAACAGAGAAAAACGCCGGGTCCTGTACGTCTCTAGATGTACAAGACCCGGCGCTGAAGGTTATTTAGCCCGCAAGTACTTAACCAGCGCGCAAATTCCCAAGACAAGGAAGACGAACTTCAAAACCTCGTACAGACCAGATGAAATCGTGATGGCGGCGACGTAGAGATCCATGGTGCCTCTCCTTTACGTGGATCCGATGATGTGCAGGCCGGTGGCGTCGTACACGGAGGTGGGGGCGGTGCTGTCAAAAATCACCTCCTCGGCGTTTGCGTATCCCTGCTTGCCGTTTGAGGCAGTGACCTCGATTAAGTCTGGGCAGTAGCCGAGGATGGATTTGCCGGTCACGCCATCGGGAATTTGAGCATCGTCGTAATTTCCGTACGACTTTCCCGCCGCATTTACCGAGAAGGACACGCCGTTGATAGCGCGCGTGTGAGTGAGGTGCCAGGCTCCAAATAGCAACGCGCCGCAGGTAAGAGCCAGTGCGGCCGCGTAAAGGATTCTTCTCGCCATGCTGTTGCCGTCCTTGGGCGAATCCTCTGGCTGCGTCACCAATTGAGCAAGCTCGTCCCGCGAATGAACGCCGAGGGTTGCATAAATTCTTGAACGGTTTGAGTTGACTGTTCCCTCGGCGATGTTGAGCTTTGCGGCAATCTCTCGTGTTGACAGGCCGACAAGAATGCACGCGGCTACATTTACCTGGGACTCGTTTAGACCTAAGGCGGTCAGACGGGTGTGTGGCTGGGGTTGCGGGGCCTCGGCGCGCCGAGATTCCCCAAACCGGTCAACTAGCTCGCGGGAATTTCGTACGCCTAACTTGCGATAGGCGCGCGCCCGGTAGTTGCCGACAGAAGAAGGGGAAATGCCTAACTTGCAAGCCGCTTCCTCGGCGGTCAGGCCGGCAAGGGCAGATGCAGCGGAATCGGCCTCGCGCGGCGTTAGACCAGCCTGTTCGAAGGCCAGCAAAGCGCTGGGATCGATTGCAAACTTCGTGCGTAAGCCTGTCATATGCCACCTCCGGCGTGCCTGCCTTCAATATAGGCCACGA
>CAVEMP010000152.1:5463-6952 GCA_963616835.1 uncultured Oscillospiraceae bacterium
CCGGTCTCCTCGTCGGCCACGATGTAGCCCCACTTGTTGAGCTCCATCTGGCCGCCGATCTTGGCGGCAAACGGGTTGGCGTTGGTGCCAATGGCAGAAATCGCCACGTCGCAGGGAATCTCCTCGATGGCGCCCTCGATGGGCACGGGACGACGACGGCCAGAGTCGTCGGGCTCGCCAAGCTCCATCTTTTGCACGCGCACGGCGCACACGGTGCCGTCCTCGCCGGCCACAAACTCCAGCGGCGCGACCAGCGGCATGACCTCGACGCCCTCGGCCTTGGCGTGGTGCAGCTCGGCACGACGAGCGGGCATCTCTTCCTCGGTGCGGCGATACGCGATGATCGCGTGCTCGGCGCCCAGGCGCTTGGCGGTGCGCACGGCGTCCATGGCCACGTTGCCGCCGCCAAAGACCACGACGTTCTTGCCGTGCTTGGTGGGGGTGTCGTACTCGGGGAAGTTGTTGGCCTTCATGAGGTTCACGCGGGTGAGGTACTCGTTGGCAAAGAACACGTTGGGGAGGTTCTCGCCGGGCACGTTGAGGAACTTGGGCAGGCCGGCGCCGGTGGCCACGTAAATGGCATCGAAGCCCTCCTCAAACAGCTCCTCGGCGTTGGTGATGTTGCCAACTACAGCGTTGTACTCAAACTTGACGCCCATCGCCTCAAGGCCATCGATCTCGCGCTTGACAACGGCCTTGGGCAGACGGAACTCGGGGATGCCGTAGACCAGCACGCCGCCGCCGGTGAAGAACGCCTCGAAGACGGTGACGTCAAAGCCGTTGCGGGCCAGCTCGCCGGCGCAGGTGATGCCGGAGGGGCCGGAGCCCACGACGGCGACCTTCTTGCCGTTCTTGGGCTTCATGACGGGGGCGGAGGCAAGCTCGGGCTGGTCGCCCACAAAGCGCTCCAGCTGGCCGATGGCCACCGGCTCGCCCTTCTTGCCGCGAACGCACTTGCCCTCGCACTGGTTCTCCTGCGGGCACACGCGGCCGCAGATGGCGGGCAGCATGGACTCCTCGCGGATGATGTCCAGGGCGCCGCCGTAGTTCTTGGCGCGAATCTGCTCGATGAACTTGGGGATGTTGATGTTGACGGGACAGCCCTCGACGCAGAAGGGGCGCTTGCAGTCCATGCAACGCTCGGCCTCTGCCAGAGCCATCTCCTCGGTGAAGCCCTTGTCGACGGGGCGGAAGTCGCAGGCGCGCTCGGCGGCCGGCTCTTCGTTGTCGGGGGTGCGCGGCGACTTCATGTCGGGGACAAAGCGACCGTTTACTTGTGGCATGCGCAGTTCGCCTCCTCATAGGCCTTGAGGGACTGGCCCTCCTCGGTGCGGTACGCGGCTTGGCGCGCGCGAAGGTCGTTCCAGTCGACCTTGGTGGCGTCGAAATCGGGGCCGTCGACGCAGGCGAACTTGGTCTTGCCGTCGACCTCGACGCGGCAGCAGCCGCACATGCCGGTGCCGTCGACCATGATGGGGTTCAGGCTGGC
>CAVEMP010000153.1:0-10456 GCA_963616835.1 uncultured Oscillospiraceae bacterium
CGCTGGAAGAGGGCCGGGGCGCAAACAAAGCCCAGCTTACGGCCTGCGCCGGCCACCGCAGAAAGAAGGTCGTCGTGATCAGGGTTGGTGGGCGGCACCAAGATCCAGCCCACGCGCTCGCCGGGAAGCGAGAGGCTCTTGGAGTAGGAGTAGCACACGATGGTGCGGTCATAGATGGCGGGCACCCAGGGGACCTCGGCACCGTAGGTGACCTCGCGGTACGGCTCGTCCGAGATAAGGAAGATCTGGGTGCCCAGCTGGTCTTGGGCCCTGTGCAGCGCGGCGGCCAGGGCCTCCAGGTTCTCGCGCGAGTAGACCGAGCCCACGGGGTTGTTGGGCGAGTTCACGATGATGGCCTTGGTCTTGGGCGTGATGGCGGCGGCCACCGCGTCGACGTCGATCTGGAAGGTCTTCTCGTCTGCCATAACCTCGACGCAGGTTGCGCCAGAGGTCTCGATCCACACGCGGTACTCAGGGAAGTACGGGGCGATGACGATGACCTCGTCGCCGGGGTTGACCAGGGCATTAAAGGTGATGGAGAGGGACGCCGCGGCTCCGCAGGTAAGGTACAGGTCGCCGGCGGTGTAAGCAGTGCTAAAGCGGCGGTTGAGGCTTGCGGCCACGGCCTCGCGGGCGGCGGGCAGGCCGTTTGCCGGGGTGTAGCCGTGCAGGACGGTCGCGGGCATCTCGAGCGACTTCATGATGGATTGCTTCACGGCCTCGGGCGCCGGGATGGACGGGTTACCCAGGCTAAAGTCAAAGACGTTTTGGGCGCCAATCTGGGCCTTGCGCGCGCCGCCGTATGCGGCAATCTCGCGGATGGACGACTTCTGAGCGCCATAGTCGTAGCTCTTTTGGTTGATAGTCATGGGGTCTCCTTTCAAGGCGGGCGCCTGCGCGGCGAGCCTTTTTTATGCAGGAGCCAATTGTACTCGCCCAGGGCGAGCAGCCCGTTTTCAATGGGTTAAATATGCACGGGAGCAGGGATTTTATTGCGAGAAGAACGAGGAGCAGCGGGCTTTTGTGCCTTCTGCTTCTTGCTGACTTTTTCCTCTTTCTCCTGGCGCAAGACCATGCTGCCCACGCATGTCACGGCATAGGAGTTTGCCGTGTAGCTGCCGTCTTTGCGACGACTCTCCACAACCGTGATAAGGCCCTTCCGGGCCAGGGACCTAAAGCATCTTCTTACAGAAGAATCGCTGGCATCAAGCTTGGAACAGATTTCTTTAACGGTGATCGAGACGGATTTCTCGCCAGCCAAGCGTTTATCGAGGAACTTAAGAACTGCCAGCTCGCTTTCGTTGATGGTGATTTCGAGGGTAATGGGATACGTAATCTTTTTAGCCAACGACCCACACCCCACTACTTCTTCTAAAGCCTCATATAGCCATTTACAGGCAGTTTTATAAGAAGATTAGCGATACAATCCAACAAATCCTAGCCCGCACACCGCCATCTACCTGCGGTTTTTCTGACTAGTCCAGTGATTTTGTAGCGACGGCAATTGGCGTTGTTACGTGGCCTTTCGTTGCGCCGGATAGTAAAAAGTGACCATTGCCCTAGTCACTTTTATGCGCGCGCACGCTGCCTACCTGCGTTTATAACGATTTTCAAAAAGTTTTTTGCTGGGGCACTGGTCACTTTTTGCGCTTGTGGCCCCCTTGCATTACGCGAGCTCGACTTATTCCACTTTAAATCCGGAATTTGCGAGTAGCTACTTTTCGCCAACTGGGCAAACGTGGGCAAAGACGGCTTGGCTACTCGACAAAGTCAATTTTAAAGTGGAATAGGTCGCACTCGCTTGCGCACAGGGTTGGGTAGGCGGCCAAATCGGCCCGCCCACGCGGGCCGCCAGGCGCCACGGCCGCTCACACAGCAATATCTAATACGTGCGCACTTAGATATGATGAGTATGTGTCGCTAAGAAAATCTTGAATCTTGCGTATAAACCCCGCACGGCCGGGAACAAGTACCAATGTCAAACGAAGGCGCCCCATACCGGGGCGCCGCATCACAAAAGGAGTGGTTCATTATGGCAAGCATGGTTCCCTATGATCGTTACGGTCGTTCCCTTCGCAACTGGCCCTTCGAGGCGCTGGACAGCTTCTTCGACGCTCCCCTGGCAACCCTGGCCAAGGACGCCCAAAGCTTCAAGATGAACGTCGAGGACGCGGGCGACAAGTACGTCGTCACCGCCGAGCTGGCCGGCGTTAAGCGCGAGGACATCGACGTCGAGCTCAACGAGGGCCGCCTCTCCATCTCGGTTGACCACAAGGAGTCCGAGGAAGAGAAGTCCAAGAACTACCTCTACAAGGAGTCCTGCGAGTGGAGCGCCACTCGTGGCGTTTACCTTAAGGACGCCGCCACCACGGGCCTGACCGCCAAGTTCGACGGTGGAGTTTTGACGGTGAACGTGCCTAAGCAGGACCAAACTGTAAACGTCACCAAGATTTCCATCGAGTAGGGGTATATAAGCAGCAGCCTTAGACCGCAGAGCTGCGACTTGCAATGCGGTTTCAACTGGGCCGGGGCCTTAGGGTTCCGGCCCTTTTGCGTTGGGCGGCGAGAAGAGCGCGGCGGCCAGCCGGCATCGGCGCCCGCCCCGGGATCGCTGCAACCACCCCGTCTACCAGATGCTCATTGGGCTGTCCTGTCCTGCCGCACAGATGGTGAGAAAGCCGTCGGGGGTGCGGGCCTCGGTAAAGGTATCGTTGGCAGCCGCCGCGCCAATCGCCTGGGCCAACGTCCGCACACACACGCTGGGCCGGTTGTTATCGGCCGAGAGATGCATGGCCACGACGGTCTCGGTGTCCTCGGTAACCAAAACGCGCAGAGCCGCGGCGGCCTGGTCGTTGGAGAGGTGGCCCTTCTCGCTGCCAACTCGCTCTTTAAGGTAAGAGGGGTACGGGCCGTTTGCCAGCATCTTCACGTCGTGGTTGGACTCCAGCGCCAGGATGCGGGCGCCGCGAAGGGCCGCGTAGGCCTCGGCGGTGAGGCAGCCCGTGTCGGTGCAGTAACCCAGCGCGTCGTCGGCCGTCTGAAAGCGAAAGCCCATGGGGTCGCAGACGTCGTGCGAGGTGGGAAAGCACTGCACACGCATGCCGGCAATCTCAAAGCTGTCGCCATGGTCTACCAGGGTAAACGGCAGCTCGCACAGGTACTTGCGGGCGCCGGCGGTCCCGGCCGTGGCGTACAGCTCGCCCTCAAATCGGTTGCAAAAGACCGAGAGCCCCTTCACGTGGTCGCTGTGCTCGTGCGTAAGCAGGACGGCCACCACGCGATTCATGTCCACGCCCAGCTCGGCCGCGCGCTCAAGCAGCTGCTTGCGAGAAATGCCGCAGTCGATAAGAACGCTGCCGCCCGGCCCCTCGACCACGGCGGCGTTTCCCTTAGAGCCGCTGGCCAGGATGTGCAGGTGAATCTGGGGTGTCATGCAAGCTCGCAATCTGTAACCGAGAAGCGCCGCAAGGCCGCGCGTTCTTCTCGCCGCCCGCCGCCGGTAATGTCATAAACTCAAACAGTGAACTAGATTACACGTGGGAGGGCTTTGATGCCGAGTGTTTCTCGCCGTTACGCAACGTCCGCAAACCGTTTTGAGCGCCCCAGCGGCCGGCAAGACGACCAGCTACGCGCGCCGGTGATCCTCATGGTTTCTGGCGGAGCCGACTCCACGGCGCTTTTGGTGCTGGCGGCTACTTCAAACCTTGATATCGACGATGGCCGCGGGCCGGCCCGCATCGCCCGCGAGCGCCTGCATGTCCTGCACATCAACCACGGCCTTCGCGGCATGGACGCCAAGGAGGACGAGGAGTTTGTCCGCGACCTCTCGGCTCGCTACGGCATCCCCTGCACCGTGCGGCGCGTGGACGTGGCGACCCTGGCCGCCCAAGGCGACGGTAACGTAGAAAACGCAGGTAGAGAGGTGCGCTACGCAGAAGCCGCGGCCCTGGCCAACCGCCTTTCGGCCGAGTTTGGCACGCCTCGCCAGGCCGCCCGCATCTTGACCGCCCACACCGCCGACGATCGCGCCGAGACCTTCTTTATGAACGCAATCCGCGGGACGGGCGCGGCCGGCCTCTCTTCCATCCCGCGGCGGCGCAACCGCATCGTACGGCCGCTGCTGGATAAAACTCACAACGACCTGTGCGACTTTTTGCGCATGCGCGGCATCGTGTGGCGAGAAGACGCCACCAACCTTGACACCCACTACCTGCGTGCCTTTGTGCGCCACGAGGTCATGCCGGTGGTTAAGGCCAAGAACCCGCGCGTGACGTCGAGCATTGCCACTACCTGCGACATTTTGTCCGAAGAAGACGCTTATCTCACCGCCGTGGCGGCCCGAACCCTGCGCGACCTAGTGCGCCGAGAAGACCCGGGCCTGGTGGCCTTAGACGCCGCCCGCCTGGCCGCCTGCGAGGTTGCCATTGCCCGCCGCGTTGTTCGTGCGGCCATCCTGGACCTGTGCCCCGACGTGCGCCTTGAGGCCCGTCATGTGGCCTCTGTCCTGCGGATTGTTGCCGCACAGGAGGGCTCGGTCACCATCCCCATGGGCGTGGACGCCCGCGTGACCTACGGCCTGCTGGTGCTTCGTGCCCGCACGGCCGCGCCGCAGACCCTGGCCTTCTGGCTGGACGTCCCCGGCCAGGTCACCCTGCCCGACGGCCACATCCTCACCGCCCACCTTTTGCCCGCAGACCCCGGCACCAACCCAGCTGCAACCGCACGCGCCCACGGCCTTGAGTGGGAGGGACAATCGGTCCTTCTGGACGCCCAAGCCGCAGGTATCGACCCCAGTTTGGGCGGCCGGCTTTGGGTGGACAGTGCGAGAGCCGGCGACGTCTTGTGCCCCTTGGGCATGCACGGCCAGTCCAAGAAGCTGGCCGATCTTCTCGGCGAGGCAAAAATCCCAGCCGCCGACAAAGACCGGGTACCCATCCTGCGCACAGCCCCAACCGGCTCCATCGTGTGGGTTGCGGGAATTAGGGCAGACGAGCGTGTGCGTTGCACGCCTGCTACAAGTCAGCTGTTAGAATTGAGCCTGCGCCCCGTTTTGGGGTAAAACTACAAGCTCACACGCCGTTTCTTCCCAGAAAGGGGAACACAATGGAGGGTCTTCACCCCGATATCCAAGAGGTCGTTTTGTCCCAGGAGGACATCCAAGAGATTGTCTCTAAGATGGGCGCGGAGATTACCCGCGACTACCAGGGCAAAAACCCGCTGCTGGTGACCGTGCTCAAGGGCGCGATCATCTTCATGGCAGACGTCATGCGCTCCATCGAGTGCCCGCTTTCTGTCGACTTCATGGCTGTTTCCAGCTACGGCGACGGCGTCAAGAGTTCGGGCGTCGTGCGCATCTTGAAGGATCTAGACGCCAAGATCGAGGGCCGCGATGTGCTGATCGTCGAGGACATCCTGGACTCGGGCATCACCTTGTCCTACCTCATCAAGATGCTGGGCGCTCGCAAGCCCAAGTCCATCAAGGTCGCGGCCTTCCTGGTCAAGGATGTTGCCGAGAAGCGCCCAGCCGTCGAGCCCGACTACGTAGGCGCGCACGTGCCCGACTCGTTCATCGTGGGCTACGGCCTGGACTACGCCGAGCGCTACCGCAACCTGCCCTACATCGGCGTCCTTAAGCCCGAGGTCTACACCAAGTAATAAAGGAGTTTTGTTTTGTCCCTTAGCAACAAGCAATCTTCCCCCAACCGCGAGCAAAAGCCCGAGAAACGCCAGTTGGGTTCGGATAAGAATCCGCTTGGGGGAAGTTTTTTGCCGGACCCCAAGGGAGACGGCCCCTCTCCGCGCTCGTATGCGGCCACGCTGGTCGTCGTCCTTCTCATTGTCGCGTACCTTATCTTCTCGTTTAGCGGCAACCCCTTTGCCGGAAACGGCCAGGTAGACACCCTTGCTACCAACGAGTTTGTAACCGCGCTCAAGGACGGGCGCGTAGAAAGCGTCACGTACAAGACCTCTGATGCCAGTTTGACCGGCCAGTACACCACCGGCTCGGGCAAGGACAAGACCACCCGTACGTTCAAGAGCGTCTACATTGGCACCGACAGCCTGGCCCAGCTCATGGCCGACAACCCCAACGTGACCTACAAGATCGACACCTCTTCCAACGAAATTTGGGAGACGATCCTGGTTTCTGTGGTGCCTACGCTGGTCGTTATTGCCCTGGTGATCTACTACATGCGCCGCATTGGCGACCAAAACGGCAAGGCCATGCAATTTGGCAAGACCAAGGCCATGACCACAGCAGAAGAGCGCCCCAAGGTCAAGTTTGCCGACGTCGCGGGCATCGACGAGGCGGTCGAAGAGCTTGAAGAAGTCCGCGACTTCCTAAGCGAGCCCGACCGCTACCGCGACATGGGCGCCAAGATTCCGCGCGGCGTGCTTCTGGTTGGCCCTCCGGGCACCGGCAAGACCCTGCTGGCCAAGGCCGTGGCCGGCGAGGCGGGCGTGCCGTTCTTCTCGATTTCTGGCTCCGACTTTGTCGAGATGTTCGTAGGCGTGGGCGCTTCTCGCGTGCGCGACCTGTTTAAGCAGGCAAAATCCGCCGCGCCGTGCATCGTCTTTATCGACGAGATCGACGCCGTGGGCCGTCAGCGCGGCGCCGGCGTGGGCGGCGGCCACGACGAGCGCGAGCAGACCTTGAACCAGCTGTTGGTAGAGATGGACGGCTTCGAGGACAACTCGGCCGTCATCTTGATCGCCGCCACCAACCGCCCCGACATCTTGGACCCCGCCCTGCTGCGCCCCGGCCGCTTTGACCGTCGTGTTACCGTGGACCGCCCCGATGTTGCCGGACGCGAGAAGATCCTGGGCGTGCACGCGCAGAACAAGCCGCTGGATTCCAGCGTTGACCTGGCTCGCATTGCAAAAATCACCCCAGGCTTCACCGGTGCAGACCTGGCCAACCTTATGAACGAGAGCGCCCTTCTCGCCGCCCGCCGTCGCCTGACCAAGATCAGCAGCAACGAGGTCGAGGAGGCCATGGAGCGCGTGATGGCCGGCCCGCAACGCAAGAGCCGCGTCATGACCCAGAAGGAGCGCAACGTCATTGCCTACCACGAGAGCGGCCACGCCCTGGTGGGGCACATCCTTGAGAACTCCGACCCGGTGCACAAGATCTCTATCGTGAGCCGCGGCCAGGCCCTGGGCTACACCATGCAAATCCCCGAGGAGGACCATTTCTTGGAGACGCGCGAGGGCATGCTCGACCAGATTGCCGTGCTGCTGGGCGGCCGCACCGCCGAGGAGCTGTTCTGCGACGACATCACCACCGGCGCGAGCAACGACCTTGAGCGCGCGACCAAGCTGGCCCGCACCATGGTCACCCGCTACGGCATGAGCGACGAGCTGGGCACGCAGGTCTTTGGCGAGGCTCAGCACGAGGTCTTCTTGGGCCGCGATTACGCGCAGAAGAACGACTACTCGGCCGAGACGGCCAAGCGCATCGACGACGAGGTCGAGCGCATCATGCGCGAAGCCCACGAGCGCGCCCGTGACGTCTTGGGCGCTCGCCGCACCCAGATGGACACCATGGCCACGGTGCTGCTTGAGCGCGAGACCGTTGAGGGTGCGGCCGTTGACGCACTTCTGGACGGCAAGTGGGACGAGTACGTGGCTGGTGAGCAGGCCAGCGCCGACGGTGAGCAGGCCAGCGCCGTCGCTAAGCCCGAGGAGACCAGCGAGGAGTAGCCCGTCTGTCGCCGCACACCCGCACGCCTTTCGTCTGTGTTAAAAGGCCCTCTCGGCTGAATTCCTATCCCCGCACTAGGTTATAGTGTCGCGGAGGGTTTCAACCGAGAGGGTTTTGTTTTGGACTTCCAAGCAATGGCGGACTACCTTCCGCTGTACAAAGAAGCGGCCCTGCTTACGCTAAGCATTGGCTGGGCAGGCATCATCGGCGCTGTGGTCATTGGCCTTGTGGTGGCCATTCTCGTCCACTTGCGCGTGCCTGTTGCGCGTCGGATCTGCCAGGTCTACGTCGAGGTATTTCGCAACACTCCGCTGCTTATCCAGTTGTTCTTCATCTACTTTGGCCTGCCGCGTTTTGGCCTTTCCATCACGCCTGCGGTATGCGGCGCGCTTGGCCTGGCGCTTCACGGCGGCGCCTACATGGCCGAATCGTTTCGCTCGGGCCTGGAATCGGTCGACGTCATCCAGCACGAGTCGTCGCTGGCCCTGGGCCTTTCTCGCCTGCAGGCTATTCGCTACGTTATCTTGCCACAGGCCGTCACGCTGAGCTTTCCTTCGTTTATTGCCAACGTGATCTTCCTTCTTAAAGAGACGAGCGTTTTCTCGGCCATCTCGCTGATGGATTTGATGTTTGTGACCAAGGATCTGATGGGCCTTTACTACCGCACTACAGAGTGTCTTGTGATGCTTGTGGCCTTTTACCTGGTCATTCTTATACCCGTGAGCATCCTTGGCTCTATTGTCGAAAGGAGGCTGCGCTATGGAAGCTTTGGGGATTGATGTTCTGTTTAAGGGCACCAACGCCCTGCGTCTGCTGCAAGGCCTCTGGATTGCCGTGCAGATTAGCGGCATCGCTATTGTGCTCTCGCTGGTGTTGGGCACCCTATTTGGCATCTTCATGATGTGGAAGAACCCGATCGCGCGCTTCATTAGCCGCCTTTACCTTGAGATTGTTCGCATCATGCCGCAGTTGGCCCTGCTCTACATTGTCTTCTTTGGAGCCACGCGCGTGCTGGGCGTGAACCTCTCGGCCGAGTTCTCGGCCATCATCGTGTTCACATTTTGGGGCACCGGCGAGATGGGCGACCTGGTGCGCGGCGCCCTGGCCAGCACCCCGCGCCACCAGTACGAGAGCGCTGAGGCTCTGGGCCTCACCCGCGCGCAGGCCTATGGCTACGTCATCATCCCGCAGGCAGTGCGGCGCTTGGTGCCCGCGGCTATCAACCTAATAACCCGCATGATCAAGACCACGTCGATTTTGCTGATGATCGGCATCATCGAGATGATGAAGGTGGGTCAGCAGATTATCGAGGCCAACCGCATGACCTCGCCAAACGCCGTCTTTGGCATCTACGGCACCATCATGCTCCTGTATTTTATCGTGTGCTGGCCCATCAGCCTTTTGGCCAACCACCTGCAAAAGAAATGGAACTAACTCATGGCCATTGATACCGCTACCCAAGACGTTGTCGCCCAGGAAAACGCCAGGGCCCAAACTGCGCCCGTCACCGCCGAGCAACCCCTTCTGCAGGTCGAACACCTGCACAAAGCATACGGCGAGAGGGTGGTCTTGAAGGACATCTCGCTTACTGTCAAGCGCGGCGAGGTCATTGTGATCATTGGCCCCTCTGGCTGCGGAAAGTCGACGTTTTTGCGCTGCTTAAACGCGCTTGAGCCCATCCAAGGCGGCAGCGTGCGCGTGGTTGGCGTCGACATCAACGGGGATAAACGCGACCTGGTGGGCCTACGGCAGAAGGTGGGCATGGTTTTCCAGAGCTATGACCTCTTCCCCCATATGAAGGTACTGGACAACATCACCCTGGCCCCCATGAAGGCCAAGGGGATGCCGCGCGACCAGGCGCAAGCCCAGGCGCGCGCCCTGCTAGAGCGCGTTGGCCTGGCCGACAAGGCCGACAGTTACCCTCGCATGCTCTCGGGCGGACAGAAGCAGCGCGTGGCCATCGCCCGCGCTCTTGCCATGGAACCCGAGGTCCTGCTGCTAGACGAGATTACCGCCGCCCTTGACCCCGAGATGGTCCGCGAGGTACTGGACGTCATTCTCGACCTGGCCAAAGAGGGCAAGACCATGGTCATCGTCACGCACGAGATGCAGTTTGCCCGCGCCGTAGCCGACCGCATCTTGTTCTTTGATGGCGGCATGATTGTGGAGCAAGACATCCCCGAGAGGTTCTTCTCGCATCCCCAAACCGAGCGCGCACAGCGTTTCTTGCACACGTTTGAGTTTGACTCTGTGCGCTCGCACGAGGCATAAAGCCACGGTTTTGGCAACAAAAGCCAATTTCAATAGGGCCCGATTAGCGCGCACTGCGAGGTTTTTCGATATCTGCATGTTTGCCCAAATGCATTGCGAGCTTTTTCGATATCTGCATGCCTCTTCCTAGCCCCAGTTGAGCTTTTGCCAGGTTTGGCAAAAGCTCAACTGGGGTTTTGTCGAGACGCCTCACCTCGAGGCCCCAAACAAGCATGCAGATATCGAAAAAGCTCGCAGGCCTGACGCCAAAACATGCAGATATTGAAAAACCTCGCAAGTTATGCAGCGCTCTTCAGCGTTATTTGACTTGTAACATTAATTCCTATTGCCACACTAGGAATTAAGTGGTTTACTGGCTCTTGCCATTAAGGGAGCCCCAAACAACGGGGCGCAAACGCAAGGAGAGATTTAGATGGCATCCAGCATTTCTCGTAGGACCTTCCTCGCAACCGCCGCTACCACCGCGGCCCTCATGGGCTCGCT
>CAVEMP010000154.1:0-9606 GCA_963616835.1 uncultured Oscillospiraceae bacterium
GGCGGCAACTCCAAGAAGGCCCGCCGCAACATGAACAACATGATGCGCAACATGGGCCTGGGTGGCCGCAGGTAGGGCGCCGGGACATTAGGAGTTAGCTAGCGCGTGGGCGCCGCAGGCCACAGAGCTTGCGGCGCCCTGTGTTTTCGGGCCTGTGTGTTGGCTAGATTATCTGGAGTACTGACCTGTCTTGCCGTTGATGGAATACTCGATAGATGTCGATGACTCCGCCAGACTGAACTTTGTAATAAGCAATGTAAGGATCGCAGTGTAATACTCTGAATCCTTTGAGAGCTAGGCTTTTCTCGGGTGCCGGTGTACCCCAGTGTGGGGTGGACTCATATTTTTCTCCTGTTGCCATGACAATGTTTGAGGCCCGAAACGTTGAGCCTCTATCCATAAGGATGTCGTCAAATGCCGAGTGGTCCTCAAAGGCTCGGTCTTCAATGATGACGCTCATTGAGCTAATCTTTGCCGCTCACGGGAGGCAAAGAGCTGCTTGCCCTCTTCAAGTGTGTAGGAAGGGGCGCCGTTTAGTTTTGCTATTTCGGCTTCGAGGACTTTCACGACGTGCTCGTGCTCTTCCTCGCGCTGCAAGTATGTGTCGTGGCTCATGACAACTAAATCCTCCGCTCCGTTTCTGGTGACAAAATAGATGTCGCCGCTCTCGCGTATCGTGTCCGCGACGGTGGCGTAGTCGTTCCGTAGGGTTCTAGAAGAGATGATGTGCATGATGTGCCTCCAGCTTGTCGTAACTCCGTAGGCACATTGTAAAACAAGAATGGGACATCTGAATAGGCCCTAAGTACTTAGCTCCAATCATTGATTTGAGATGTCGGGGCGCCGCCCCGGGGACGAGAGAGGGCTGGGCTACGACTGCTTGCGGCGCATCTCGTTGGATACGGTGAGGCTAAGCAGGGCGGCTAAGGCTGCGAGGGCAATGGCCGCTAAGGTGGTGCTGTCGCCGGTTGCGGGAGTGGGGCTGCGCGGAGTCACAACGTGAACGGATTGGTTCTTGTCGCTGAGGTCCTTGTGCTCGGCCACGGTCTTCTCGCCACGAGATAATTCTTCAAAAACAACGAGGGTATGGCCTGCGGGCAAGGTGGCGTTGAAGGGGCCAAGGTCGATGGTCGTCTCTCCATCCGCTTGGGTGGGGGTAAACGTCGCTGTGGCGGTGACGGTCTTCTCACCGATCTTCAAGGGCTCGCCGGTGTCGCGGTCCATGAGGGTGGCGTTTAACGTGTACTCCTTGCCGGGGACCAGACCGGTGTAGGTCACGGTATCGGTTATGACGGCCCCCTCGGCAGCGAGAAGCTCGTGGTCGCCGTCGGATTTATCGGTGGCGCAGGTGGCGATGGACGACGGAGTGAGGCGCACCGTTTGGTCCGGGTTATCGGCATTAAGCTCGGCGGCAACAGCGCTCCAGGCCTCGGTGTTCTCGCCGTCTGCGCCGTGGCTGGACTTCAGCAAAAGCTCGAAGACCACGATGTTTTTAGCCTCACCAGTGCTGCGGTCGATGATGCCTGTTGCGTCGAAGGTGAAGTCCATGCCCAGGTAGTAGGTGTCATTCTCGGCCTTGAACTCCTTGCTCGACCAGACAAGGCGAGAGATGATATCGGGATAGGTATCCTGCAGACCCTTTAGAGCCTGGGCGTCGATGGCTGCCGGTAAGGTCTCTTTATCGACTCCTAGCGCGGCGAGAAGATCGTGCCAGAAGCTCTCGAGCTGCTCTGTTGCCACTGTTGCACCCTCGTTGCCGGTAAGGATTGGCAAGCCACTCTCGGCGTCCATGAGGATGCCTGCCATGGTGTAGGTCTCTCCTGGGATAACGTTGGTATAGACGATCTGGTCGGTGATGGTCGACTGGGTATCGGCAACGACGTCCTTGTCGTTATCGACGGCGTCGAAGGCG
Organism: uncultured Oscillospiraceae bacterium; assembly: GCA_963616835.1. GTDB lineage: Bacteria > Actinomycetota > Coriobacteriia > Coriobacteriales > Atopobiaceae > Paratractidigestivibacter. The sequence goes on from CAVEMP010000154.1 coordinate 1,913, forward strand.
TGGGTGCCGATTTTGGGCGTGCGGACCATGACGGTCTGGTCCTCGTCGTTCACATCGGCGTGCACAGCGATGGCCTTGCCCTTGTAAGAAAGGGTCTCGAATGCAACGAGAGGCGTCTCATCGGCGATGCGTGAGGCGTCGAAGACGAAGGTGACCGTGGTCTCTCCGGATTTCTCTATAGGAGTGAACTCGGCATGTGCCGTGACCTTCTCGCCTTCTATCAGCAGCTCATTTGCGTTCACCGTGCCGTCTTCATTGGTCACTTTCTGTATGAGGGTGCCCTTGAGCAGATAGGTCTTGCCGGGGGTGAGGTTGTCATAGCGCACAGTGTCGATGACGGTTGCCTTTGTGTCGGCAACGACGACTTTGTCGGCATCCAGGCCGTCCGTGGCGGTCGTTGCCACGGTGGGCGGCACGATGGTGACGGTCTGGTCCTTGTCGTTCACATCGGCGTGGGAGCAGAGCTCCGCATTTTTGTAGGACAGCGTCTCGAAAACAACGAGCTCGGATTTTACGTTGGTCGCAAGGCTCGAGGCATCGAACTCAAAGGTGACCTGGATATCGCCCTCGGCGGCTTCTGCGCAAAACTCGGTCGTGGCGGTAATGACCTGGTCGTTGTTAAGGAATTGGGTCGCCGTTGCGTTGCCGTCTTTGTCCTCACCCTTTTGCATGAGCGTGCCGCTCACGGTGTAGGTCTTGCCGGGGGTGACGTTGCTGTAGTGAACAGTGTCGACAATCGACACGTCGGCTTCGCTCGTCAGCTGCTTGTCGCCATCAGCGGCATCGGTTGCCGTGGTGCGGATCGACGGGGGAGTCACATCGATCGTCTGCTCGGTGTCCTCGATATCGGCGTGAGCGCAGATCTGGGTGTCTTGGTAGGAGAGGGACTCAAACACCACGAGCTGGGTGGAGTCGCGCTTTGCCAGGGCCGAGGCATCGAATGTAAACGTCACATCCACGTCGCCTTCTGCGGCCTCTGCGCAAAACTCAGCCTTAGCCACGACTTTCTGGGCATTTACCAGGAACTCGTTTGCAACGGTGGCTCCGTTCTCGTCAACGGTCTTCTCCATGAGTGTACCGTTCACGCAATAGGTCTTGCCCGGCGTGAGGTTCTTGTAATGGACGGTATCGGTGATGATGGCCTCGGCCTCGGCCACGACGTTCTTGTCGCCGTCGACGGCGTCGGTGGCCGTGGTGGCGATGCTCGGGGGCGTGACCGTGACGGTCTGGCCCTCGTCCTCGATATCTGCGTGGACCGCGATCTGGACGTCGTTGTACGAGAGGGACTCGAAGGCCACAAGCTGCGTCTTGTCGCGGGCACCTAAAGCAGTGGCGTCGAACTCAAAGGTCAGCTCGACCTGGCCGGCCTTAGCCTCGGCGAGAAACTCTGCCTGGGCCGTGACGGGCTTGCCGTCTACCAGGAATTCTTTTGCGGTGACGTTTCCTCCCTCATCGATGACCTTCTCCATGAGGGTGCCAAAGACGTGGTACGTCTTGCCGATGTTGACGTTGCTGTAGCGCACGGTGTCGGTCACCCGGGCCTGGGGTTCTGCCACGACGTTCTTGTCGCCGTCGGCTGCGTCGGCGGCCGTCGTCTCAATGACGGGCGGGGTCACGCGCACGGTCTGGTTCTTATCGGCGATGTCCGAATGGGTCGCTAACTTGATTCCGTTGCGGGAAAGTGACTCGAAGACCACGAGTTCTGCTTGACCGCGCGCGGCCAATGACGAAGCGTCAAACGTAAAGACAACTTGTGTCTGGCCGCTTGCTGCATTGGCTACAAACTCGGTCTGTGAGGTTATCTTCTGCCCATCTACCAGGTATTCGTTTGCGGTTGCGTTGCCGTTGGCGTCGATTGTTTTTTCCATTAGCGTGCCGGTGAGCTTGTAGGTCTTACCGGGAGTGAGGTTGTTGTAGCGCACAGTGTCCACGATCGATACGTCGCCTTCGGCCACAAGATCGCCGTCATCGTCTGCGGCATCGCGGGCATTCGTGCCAATCTGCGGGTTGATGATGCGGACGGTCTGGTTCTTGTCGGATGCATCGGCATGCGTTGCCAGGGTTATACCTTCATGGCTTAGCTCCTCGAAGACCACAAGCTCGTCGCCTTCTTTAAGCGCAGAGGCATCAAAGTTAAATGTCACCTGTGTCTCACCGCAATCGCCGCTGCTCATGAAGTCCCTGCTTGCGATGACAGGTTTTCCATCAACCAAGAACTGCTCGGCGGCCACGTTACCCTGGGCGTCTGTGGTCTTGCGCATAAGGACGCCGGTCACGGTATAGCTGGTATCGCCAGCAAGCCCCGAGTAGCGTACGGTGTCGACCACCTTGGCATCCGGGTCGCTCACAACGCTCTTGTCGTCATCGACGCCGTCCTGGGCAGAGGTCGTGATCTGGGGCTGAATCACGAGAATCTGCTGGTTGGCATCGTCTTTGTCGGCGTGGGTTGCCAACACGGCTCCGTTTGCGTCGAGCAGTGTCTCGTAGACAACCAAGGTCTCGCCAACAAACGCATAGGTCGAGACCCCCATCTCCATGGTCACGGTGCCGTGGGAGGCCTCTGCCGTGAAGGTTTTCTCGCTAACCACGGGATTGCCCGCTGCGTCCGTCAAGACGTCGCCTGTCTGTGCGTCGGCAAGCTTGGCCTGCAAGGTGTATTTGCGTCCCTTGACCACATGCGAGAAGCTCACGGTGTCCCTCACGACGGCGTCGCCGCAGGGCAGGTACTTGTCGCCCTCGCCGGCGTCGACGGCCACAGTGTGGATTTCTGCCTCGGGGTCATCCAAAGTGCCCAGGTCAAGCGTCTTGTTGTTACGCGTGACGGTTACCTGTGTGGCGACCAACACATGGCCCTCGTTGGCCGTGCAGCGAAGCTCTTCAAGCTCGTAGGTGTCGTGTGGAAGGGCACAAAGACCCTCGTTGGGCTTGGTATTCACGCCAAACCAGGTGCCCACCGCAGCGTCTAGGCGCGAGCTGTCAATAGTGCCCGTCTCGCCCAGGACCCAATCGTTGCCGTTGGTGTTTGCGGTGTGCGCATTCCAATCAGCGGCGCTAGAGAAGAATCCGTTTTGGTCGGTAACGATAACGTGGCACTCACCGGTAGTGATCGACGTGAGCTTAAAGGGGACGTTGGCCAGGCGGTCACTGCCATTATCCCCTCGCTTGGTGAACTCGATGTCGCCGCGTATAACTTGCTGGGCAAAGGTGGGGGAGTTATAGGTCACGATATCCTGGACGGGCGTCTCTTGAATCTTTTGGAAAGAGACCTCGGTCGAGATGTTGTATCCGCGGGGTGCCTTGGTCTCGCGTACCACCACGCTTCCGCGCGGCAGGCAAGGTTTGCCATCAAGGCCCAGGTAAAGGTTGTCGCCAGAAACAATGTGCGCGTTGTCAAAGCGAGAAGACCCATCCGCATTGGTCTTGAGTACCCAAGTGCGCTTGGGCGCAAGCCCCGAGTTTGCAAGCGCGTCGTAGGAGCCGTACTCCAGCGTGTCGTAGTACTCGACGGTGAACTCAGCGTCCGCCAGAGCCAAGTTGGCAACGGTTTCGTGGACATCGGTGTTGTAGCCCAGCTCGGCGTCGAACTTCTCCAATGCCAGCCCAATTGGGTCCACCGTGGGCTTCTCGCTGCACTGGAAGGTCCCGGTCTCGCCACAGGCCACGGTCAACTTGTGGACTTCTTCGCAAAGCAGGTAGCCCGGTGACGCCATGGTCTCTTTTGCGTAGTAGGTGCCGGCGAGCAGCTGCAGCGTGTTGCTGTTGCCGTCTTCTGCGGTTGTGAAGCTGCCCACCTTTACGCTGCAGGCCTCGTCCAAGAAGACATCGTATGTGGCCCCTGCCAGCGAGTAACAGGCGTTATCTACGGTCAATGCCTCGTTGGCCGATGTCTTATGCAGCTTTGCCCAGGCATAGCGCACGGGCTCGGCGCATTCTATCGTTGCCGTTTGGTTTAGCTTGCACGTGACCTGGTGCACCTCGTCGCACGGCTCGTGGCCCAGCGATGCCTTGGTCTCTTTCACGTAATAGGTGCCCGCCAGAAGCTCGATGGTGTTCGACTCGCCGTCTTTGTTTGTGGCCAGGGTTGCCACGCGCTTCTCGCAAGCTTCATCCAAGAAGACCCCGTACTCGGCGCCTGCCAGCGAGTAGTTGGTGTTTGCGCGGTCAATCTGGGTGTACTTCGAGGTTTTCTTTAGATTGAGCCGGCTGTGGATAACAGGCTCCTCACAGCTTACCTTGGCATTCTCACCAAAGCGTACGGTCACACTGTGAGTCTCTTGACACAGCTCGTGACCGGCAGAGGGCGTCTTTTCTTTCACGTAGTAGGTTCCGGCAAGCATCTCAACAGTGTTCGAGTTGCCGTCTTTGTCGGTGGTCAACGTTGTTACCAGCTTGGTGCAGTCGGAATCAGAGAAGACCTCGTACTTGGCGTTTGCAAGCGAGTAGTTGGGGTTCGAGCGATCGATTGTTGTGTCCTTTGACACCTTCTGCAGGGTCAGCGGCGAGGTCTGGGCCTTCTCGGTGCAGTTGAAGGTTGCCGTGTCGCCAGGAGCCACGCTCACTTTGTGCGTTTCGCCGCACAACTCGTGTCCTGCGCTGGCCTTAGTCTCTTTGACGTAGTAGGTGCCGGCCAGAACTTCCAGCTCATTCGAGTTACCTAGATCGTCTGTTTTGAGGCTTCCCACCTTGGTCGTGCAAACTTCGTCGCTAAAGACATCGTAGGTGGCCCCGGCAAGGCTGTAATTGGCGTTACCCTCCACTTGCGAGCTCGAAACCTTCTTTAGGTTGAGATGCCCCTGCGCGGGCCTCTCGGCACACTGGAAGGTCGCCGTGGCTCCAGACCCTACCGTCACACTGTGGACATCGCCGCAAAGCTCGTACCCCGGTGAGGCCTTTGTTTCCTTGGCGTAATACGTTCCAGGGTTTACCTGCAATGTATTGGTGTTGCCGTCGTCATTTGTTATAAGCGTGCCCACAAGGGACGTGCAAGAAGCGTCCGCATAAACGCCGTATTCGGCGCCCTTGATCAAATAGGCCGCGTTTCCGGCAACAGAGGCGTCCGAGCTCTCTTTGTGTAGGTTGAGATAGGCCAAAGGCGGTGCAAAGAGGAAGATGTCCTGAACGCCCGAGTCCCATTTGACAACGTGGGCACATCCGTCAATAGCAGGGTTTCCGCCTCCCGCATCGGCGTAGGCCTTGGCCTCAAGGTAGGCGCGCATGATGCAGTCCTGCGAGAAGACATCAGAGGTCTGCCCCGAGCCGTCCCCTGCATAGAATTGCCAGTTGCCGTCGACCGTGACATCGGGCACGCCAGGGTAGTAGCGCACCATCCAAATGGCGGCCTGCACCACAGCCGCTGCCTTCATGCAGCCGGTGTCCCAGCGGCCGTACATGCCAAAGGCGGTTGGGTTGTCATGGATGGTGTTGGCAATCTGCGTGTTTCCGGTATAGACCAGGTAATCGATGGCGCGCAGCTGGGCGGCCGAGTAGCTAATCCTGGCACCGCCGCGCTCAACGTGATAGGTCGCCTGCGAACCGTCGTTGATGGTGCCGGCGCATCCGGCATCGGGGTGGCCGGTGTTCACGTCGCCGCACCAAGCCAGGCTTCCGTTAGATAGCCAGAACTCGTACGTACGCGAGCCGTCAAAGATTGGGGCCACGCTGCTCAGGGTCACTCGGTCGCCTGTTCCTGCGGCTACCGCCAGATAGGGGGATGCCAGCGCGAGAAGCTGGCTTATCGCCAAGGCGAGGCTCAAGAGCGCGCAAGCTGCTTTCTTTCCCGCGTTACACCTCCTTGGCCGTACGCTTGCGGCGCTACTTGCGCCGCCATGCTTCCTTTTGCGCATGTTGGTCTCCTTTGTTTGTCGAATTTGCAGGGGAGACCTTCATGCTATGGGCGAAAAGCACTGCTGGCGTCGACATATTATTCAGCATCAAATGTTTCTGTCAGAAACCTATCAAGAACCCATCAGCAGGTAGACATATGTGCAGCTAAATAGGCGTGCGCAAAATTGCATTGAAAATGCTTTAACTATTGATGCTCAACCACTCGCAGCCAAATTTGCCGCCGCTCATCTGTCGCGCACAAAAAACGGCGCCTGGAACGTGTCCAGACGCCGCCTTTCGCATCGTGTTTGCTACTTACTATTCGTGGATAACCACCACGTCGCCGACTTTGCACAGGTTATAGAGCTTCTCGGCGTCGTCATAGCTAAGGTTGATGCAGCCGTGGCTGCCGTTGGTCTTGTAAATCTCGCCGCCAAAGTAGTAGCGCCAGGGGGCGTTGTGGAAGCCCACGATGTTTTGCTTGACGCCCATCCAAAAGTCAACGTGGCTTTCCCACTCGGGGTTGCCACTCTCGTCGTTGGGGCCGGTCAAGGTCGCGTCGGTTTCGCGGCTGGTGATGGTCCAGACTCCCTGCGGGGTGTCGCGGTCGTCGGCAGGGAGGCCCGTTACCACGTCGGCCTCCCAAATGACCTGGCAGTTTTCGTAGAATGTGGCGTGCTGGGTGGTGATGTCCACGTCGATGTAGCGGTCAGGCCAGTCCTGGCCGCCGGGGTTGTAGCGGTCGGCCGTGTAGTAGCAGGGCATCTCGATGGTCTGCTTGGTGCCAGATTTAATGGCCTCGGCGATCTGTGTGGCCGTCTGCTCGCCGTCAATCGACCAACCGTAGACGCCGCGCGCCTGGGTGGTCACAACCTTGCCGTCGGGGCGCGTGAAGGTGCGCGACTTGCCAACGGTGTCGGTCGTGTTGGACAGGTCGCCGCGGCACCAGGCAGTGATGGCATCGGTATCAAGAGAGACGGACAGATCGTCGCCAAAGCTGATCCAGGAAGCAATCTGCGCCGTGGTGATCTGGGTTACCGTGGTGTTTGCCAGGGTAAGGACGGGGCCCGCCTGCAGGTAGGCGTTGGCGGTATCGACGGCGGTCTGGATATCTGCGCCGGCGGCCAGCGACTCGTCGCCTAAGGTGATGGAGGTGGGCAGCCCTGTGATCTTCTCGCCAATGTGGGCGCATGCGGCTGCAGAATCGATGCAGCCAACAATGGCCTGTTGGTTATAGGTGTACTTGCCCTGTGCCTCGTCATAGGTGATGCCGCCGCCAGAGGTGTCGCCCGCCTTTCCAGCGTCGATGTAGGTCTGCAAAAGGGAAGACAGGCTCTTCTCGTCATAGACCACCTTGGCGCCCACGGTGAGGTTGCGCTGCGTGAAGAACGAGATGGGCCAGGTAAGGGCGCTGGTCTGGTTCATTGCGGCAGTGGCATAAGAGTCGCCGTCGTAGCGCAGATTGATGTCGGCGGCTTTCAAGGTGAAGGAAAGGCCGTCGCCACTAACCGCGGCCTGGTAGCCGGTAAGCGACGACTCAAGGGCATTCGCTACCTCGTCACGGGACTTGAGCGAGACGTCCTTGCCGTCAACGACGGTGTTGGGCAAGAAAGTGTTGCTAAAGTAGGCCACGCCACCACCGTAGATGGCGAGAAGAACCACGATCAGCACAACGGGAATGATCCAGAGCTTGCTCGTCTTGGCGGGTTCGTCCTCGTAAAGCGATTTATCGAAGCCAGCGGGCCCGGCATTAAAATCATAGCTGGAAAACTGCTGTTGGCGATTAGTGTTTGTTTGCGTCTGCTTAAAGTGACTCGCGCTGTGCTTGCCTTGCTGGTCCTTTTTCAAAGATGCCACGTGCGACCTCTGGG
>CAVEMP010000155.1:0-3288 GCA_963616835.1 uncultured Oscillospiraceae bacterium
CCCTCGAAGGTCTCCTCGGCGGGCTGGAACATGAACTTGACGGTGCCCTTGAGCTGGTCCTCGTTCTCTTTGAGCATGCGGGCGGCGGTGAGCAGCATCGCCGCGTGGAAGTCGTGACCGCAGGCGTGGGCGCGGTCGCCGGTGGGGCAGGCAAAGGGCTCGCCGGACTCCTCGGGCATGGGCAGGGCGTCCATGTCGGCGCGAAGCAGGATGACGGGCGAACCGCTGCCCAGGGTGGCGGTCACGCCGTGGCCGCACGGCTTGGGATCAAGCCCGTACTCGCGGAGCTTCTGGGTAACAAAAGCGCAGGTCTTTGGCGTGTCTAAGCCAACTTCTGCATTGGTGTGGATATGACGGCGGTTTGCGACGGTTTCGTCCTTGAGTTCCTGGGCGCGCTGGTAGAAGTCCATGTCACTCCTTTGTCCGTAAGGGCGCAGGTCGCCCTTGCGGAGCGCAATTTTCCCAGATAACTGTGTCGCGACGATTACCCGTTTGGGAAGAATGCGACATGCTGCGGCGAGCGGCCAGACGTTATTCGGCGGGCGGCGAGAAGGCCTTTGCGGGTTGGCGACTACTCAAAGGCCTGTTCAAGCTGGGTAGTCTGCCCGTTGGCATAGGTTACCGAGACGGACTTTATGCTTGTGGCGTCGCCGCCCTCAAGCCGGTACTCGGTGGCAACGAGGTCGAGGGTGGCGGGGCCGTCGCCTTCGCTCTTAAGCTTGACGGTGAGGGCGTCACCGTCCTGCGTCACCGTGTCGATCTCTTGCCCGCCGATGGAGCTGCCCGAGAGCTGCAACTGGATATAATCCTCACGCGGGGCCCAGCCGTCGCCCGGCATGGCCACGACGTTGCCGCCTGCGACTTGCATGGTGAGGATGGACAGGTCGTCGTCGGCCGTGGCGGCCCAGGTAGAGGTCGTGGTCGTGGCTTTGTTGGGCCCTATGACCCCAAAGGCGATTGCCCCCACAACGGCGATGCAGGCGACGAAGATAATCGATGCGATGGTCCTCTTGGTGGTGCTGCTCACGGGGGTCTCCTCTCTAAGGGCTTCTGTGCGTCTGGGTATTGTACCCGCGCGATCGCCGCTACGCGCGCCCCAGGTCCTGCACGGCCTGGATACCGGCGCGGGCGGCGTCGGGGTCGAGGAAGGTGCTCTGGCCGCAGACCTGCGGGCGGGCGCCGGGGGCGTCGGCGGTCTCGAACTCATAGGCCAAAGGCACGCCGGTGGGTATGTTGACCTGACTGATGTCGCGGCTTGAGATGCCCTCGAGCTCCTTCTTAATCGCGCGCACGACCGAGCCATGGGTCACCACCAGCACGGTTTGCCCGCAGGCCAGGCATGGCTCGACGCGGGCTTGCCACCAGGGCATCAAGCGCGTGACCACGTCTTTTAGCGACTCGGCGGCGATTTGCGAAGGCCGCGCGACGCCCAAGCCGTCGTCTGCGGCGTAGCGCGCGTCGCCCCCGGTAAAGTAGGGCGAGCCGGTGTCGATCGCGGGCGGCCGCACGTCAAAGCTGCGGCGATACTGCGCAAAGAGTTCTTCTCCGTAACGCTCGCGCATGGCGGGGCGGGTTTGGCCCTGCAGCGCGCCGTAGTGGCGCTCGTTTAAGCGCCAGGTGCGTTCTACCGGGACCCACAGGCGGTTGGCGGCGTCTAAGGCCAGGTCGGCCGTGATGATTGAGCGGCGAAGCAGCGAGGTAAAGCACACGTCGGGCTTCAGCCCCGCGCTTTTAAGCAGGGCTCCGGCGTGCATGGCTTGCTCGCGGCCGCGCTGTGTCAGCGGCACGTCGACCCATCCGGCAAAGCGGTTGACCGAAGGGTCGGTCCAGGTGCTCTCGCCGTGGCGCATGACTACCAAGGTTGCTCGCTTGCTCATCGCCGGCTCCTTCTCTGTACACGGTGTTCATTGACACAAGTTGTGCCTCTTTCGCAAAATAATAGTCAGAAAGACGGCAAATTCCCAGTTCACACAGGGGATTCGATAAAGAAACGTCGCACCTTGTGATCCCGCGATTATAGAGAAAGGATACGACCATGAGCGCAGAGAACACCCAGAACCAGGCAATGCCCCAGCAGCTCAACGACTCCGAGCTCGAGATGGCCACGGGCGGCATGGACGTGTATCACGACTGGAAGAACGACAAGTACTACAAGTGGTACGGCGGCAACAATACTTCCCACAAGTACCGTTGCCCGAATTGCGGGCGTCTTTTGCACGAGGGCCTTTTGAGCGTCCTCAAGATTGACATCGGCGCTCGCTATTTCTGCGATGCCTGCGATGAGCAGTGGTTCTACGAGAGCAAGCTGACCCTCAATGTGGGCGACGGCCTGTGGCAAGAGATTTCTTTTGAGCAGTGGGTCCAGGAAAACGGCGGCCACGGTACGCACTAAGTCTGCGGGTTACAGCGGCTGGAACGGCCTCGCATTTGCCTGCTGCGGTTAGCGCGCGATTAGGTCTTCTGTCCTAGGCATAAAAAGAAACCCTCCCGCTCATGTGAACGGGAGGGTTTCTTGCTATCTAGCTGCGAAGATGCCTCGCGCGGCGCTCGCGTGGCGTGCTGCGGGCGACGCGCGCCTTGTCGCGACTTAGGCCTCGGGGCAGATCTTCTTGAAGAGCTCGATGACGTCCTCGAGGGAAGCGTCGCGGGGGTTGCCGGGGAAGCAGGCGTCGGCGACGGCGTCCTTGGCCAGGACCTCGATCTCGTCGGCCTTCATGGCCTCGCAGACCTTGGGGATGTTGACGTCCTCAGACAGCTGCTTGACGGCGGCGATGGCGGCGTCGGCGGCCTCGTCGGTGCTCATGCCGGTGGTGTCAACGCCCATGGCCTCGGCGACCTTGGCCAGGCGCTCGGCCACGACGGGCTTGTTGAACTCCATGGCAATGGGCAGAAGCATGGCGCAGGCGACGCCGTGCGGGGTGTCGTAGTGGGCAGACAGGGTGTGAGCCATGGCGTGGTCGATGCCCAGGCCAACGTTGGAGAAGCCCATGCCGGCGACGTACTGGCCAAGGGCCATGCCCTCGCGGCCAGCGCCGGGAACGCCAGACTTGGCCTCCTCGACAGAGGCACGCAGGTTCTGGGAGATGAGGTGGATGGCCTCGTAGTGGAACATGTCAGAGAGCTCCCAGGCGCCCTTGGTGGTGTAGCCCTCGATGGCGTGGGTCAGGGCGTCCATGCCGGTGGCGGCGGTGAGGCCGGCGGGCATAGAGGCCATCATGTCGGGGTCGACGACAGCGACCTCGGGGGCGTCGTTGGTGTCGACGCACACGAACTTGCGGACCTTCTCGG
>CAVEMP010000156.1:0-3793 GCA_963616835.1 uncultured Oscillospiraceae bacterium
CGGTGCTATAGTGCGGCCACCCGAGGGTCGCATCGACCCGCCTCCAGGCAAGCCGGCCGCCGCGGCCGGAGGAGTTGCTCGGCCGCTCTTGCCACGGCCGTCCCTTTCACACCATGCACAATCACAGAGAACCGCAGCTAGAGGAGTATGCCACGCTGTCGCTTGCCGTTGCGCGGCGGGCGGCGGCAGCGGCGATGATCTTCTGACCACCATGCCCACGTGGTTGTGCCGACCCTCGGAAAGGAGCTCGCCATGAGCGACCGCTTCCCCATCTACCAGCAACAAATCATCCGCGAGACGGCCGAGGGGCCGTACCGGTTGGACATCCGCGACCAGATGCTGGCCAACCGCGAGCTGGAGCTAACCAGCGCGGTCGATGCCGAGTCGTGCGCCACATTGATCCGCGGCCTGCTCTACCTGCAGCGCGTTGACGCAAAGGCCCCCGTGACGCTCTACATCAACAGCCTGGGCGGAGAAGTGCAATCGGGCTTGGCGCTCTACGACGTCATGCAGGCGGTGAGCTGCCCCATCCGCACCGTGTGCCTGGGAATGGCCGCGAGCATGGCAGCGCTATTATTCATAGCTGCAGACGAGCGGCTGATGTTGCCGCACAGCCGCGTCATGGTGCACGACCCGCTTATTGGCTCGGGCCTGGGCGGCAGCGCGCTGAGCGTCAAGGCGCGGGCCGACGACCTCATGCGGATTCGCGACGTGACGGCCGGCGTCATTGCCCGGCATACGGGCATGACCCTTGAACAGGTCTTTAAGCTTACCGCCACCGATACCTACTTCGAAGCGCAGGAGGCCGTCGAGGCCGGCCTGGCCGACCGCGTGGTCGAGGCGCTTTAGGCGCCGCGGGCCGCCGCGCCCGTCTCGCCGCCGCGCCTCGCGCCGCCACACCCACCACCCCAACGAAAGAAGGCACCACATGACGAACTTCTCCCCTACCCCCACCGCCAACCGCCGCGCCTACGCAGGCGAGCTTCTTCTTACCGCCAACCGCCGCGCGAGCATGGACTCGTGGGCAACCGGGCTTAACAACAATGTGCTTGCGCTGGGCAGCTCGGGCTCGGGCAAGACGCGCAACTTCATAAAGCCCAACCTGATGCAAGCCGCGGGCTCTTACGTGGTCTTGGACTCTAAGGGCCGGCTCTTCGACGAGATGGGTCCCTACCTGCATCTTTGCGGCTACAAGGTCGACCGCCTGGACTTCACGACCATGGACGGAACCTTGGGCTACGACCCTTTGCACCACGTGCGCTGGCGCGACGGCCGGCCGCTTGCGCAGGACATCATCGCCATCGCCAGTGCCCTGTTTCCCCGCGACCAGATGGGCCAGGACCCGTTTTGGGCCTGCGCTGCGGCCAACTACGTGGCAAGCTACATCGCCTACGTCTTCGAGGCGCTGCCCGAAGAAGGCTGGAACATGGCCTCGGTGGTGAGCTGCTTTGAGCGGGCCTGCGAGGGCGAGGCGCCCTCGATGTTCTACGAGCTGGCCCACGACGATCCCAACAGCTATGCAGCCGCGCTTTTTCGCCGCGCCCGCAGCACGTCTCGCGCCGAGAAAATGCACTCAAGCATCATGGGCATCATCGCGGCCAATCTCTTTCCGCTGACGTTTGACAGCGCGCTGGCCTCTTTTAGGCGGCCGCAGCAGGTCGATTTTCTCGCCTTGGGGCACCAAAAGCGCGCCTTATTTGTGACCATGGACGACATGGATAAGAGCTTGGCCCCGCTGACCAGCCTTTTTGTGAGCCAAGCCTTCCAAAGCCTGTGCGCCCACGCCGACGCCGAGTGCGCCGGCAGCCGCCTGCCCGTGCCCGTGCGCTTTGTGCTGGACGACTTTGCCAACCTCACGCTGCCCGGCATCGACGACGCGCTGGCCGTCATCCGCAGCCGCGAGGTGAGCTGCACCCTGGTGTGCCAGACGGTGAGCCAGCTCGAGGCGCGCTACGGCGAGGCGGGGGCCAATTCGATCATTGGCAACTGTGACCGCCAGCTTGTGACGGGATTTCAAGACGAGAAGACCGCGCGCTACTTCGCGCTGCGGGCCAACCGCACGCCCAGCTCGCTGCTTGAGACGCCGGCCGGCAACTGGTGGTACTTCGAGCGCGGGCAGCGCGGCGTGTGCGAGCCGGCCTATGACCTGGGAAATCACCCGATGCTTGGCGCAAGGGAGTTTGACGAGAGGGACGAACTTCCCCTTGACCCGCAGGCGGCGTAGGTGCGCGTGCGCGGTGCACAGGTGCGGCAGCACACGGGCGCGGCGGCGCGCTAGAATCGAGCAGTCTGGCTTCGCCGCGACCGGCGCCCGCCTGCCAAACCCACCATCGACCCTAAGGAGCCCAACATGGCCCAGGATTTCTTCAAGATGCTCTACAGCGGATATACCGGCGAGTACCAGCTCATGAGTTCGCTGTACCGCCACGGTCTGGACGCGCTGCGCCCGCCGGCCGACATGGGCATCGACGTGGTCTCGATCAACCTCAAGCGGCAGCTCGAGCATCCGGGCGTCGACCCCGAGACCTTCTTCTTCCAGGTAAAGACGGCATACACAAAGGTGAGCGAGAGCGACGACCATCCCGGAGCGATCACAACGGTTGAGTTCAAGCTCAAGGAAAGCGAGATTAACCTTCTTGCCGGCATGCCCGAGCGCGCGGTTTTTTGCTACGTATACAACGACGAGGCAGAGGCGCTCACCAACTACGCAGAGTCGCCGTTCATCTGCTTCTGGCTTGACGGCGTGCTGATAAAGAAGATGCGCGAGGGCGGGGCGTTTTTCCGCAAAGAGGGCGAGAGCAAGCTGACTCTGGCCTGCCAGCTGCGCAAGCCGGCCCGCGAGAACAGCCGCTGGTACGTCGTGGTGGCCAACGGGGCCAGCCAGACGGTCGAGGGCGGCTACCTGGGCGTCGTTGGCGCCGGCGGCTCGCCCGCCCCCGACGGCGCCGATCACTACAGCGTCCTGGGCTACCTCGATTACGCGCGCATAACCCTCGCGCTCCGCGAATAATCGACGGTCAAAGGTGCGGCTTTCACGCCGGCGATTCGGACGCCAACTTCGCGCTGCATTAGGCCATCGGGTCGATGACGACCTGCAGGTGTAGCGCCTCACCGTCAAAGTCGTAGCGAGTGATAGCACAGTTGGGCAGGCGCGGCAGGTCGGTGTGGTTCTTGTAGTCGTCGCCGTAGTAGCGCGGGACCTGGGCCATCGCGGCGCCGTGCGAAACCATAAGGACGCACTCGTGACCAGGGCGTTTCATAAGATTGACGATGCCCTCGACCAGGCGCGTGCGAAACTCGACCTCGCCCTCTCCGCCAAACTGCACGTAGAAATCGTTGAAAGGCGGCTGGATGTTGAGGTCCTCGGTAACGCCCTCGAATTTACCAAAGTTCCACTCTTTAAGGCACTTGACTCGCTCGTACGGGACGTCGGGCACGATAAGCTCAGTCGTGTCGCAGCAGCGCTCGGAGGTGGAGCTGTACACGTGGTCGAAGGCCGGCGCGTTTGCGGCAAGCCAGGCGCCGGCCGCACGGCCCTGCTCGATGCCAAGCTCGGTTAAGGGGGAATCGCACCAGCCCTGCTTGCGGCGCAAAACGTTAAAGAGGGTCTGCCCGTGACGGACCATGTAAAGGGTGGACATGCGCGGCTCCAATCTTGCGAAGAAAACGGACGAAGGGGCCGGCTTGCCCCTTCGTCCATAAGATTACTGGTTGACGCTGGCGATCCAGGCGTCCACCTCGGCCTGCGGGGTCTTTTGCTTGGAACCGCCAGTAGAGTCAAACGTTACCTCGA
>CAVEMP010000157.1:0-2135 GCA_963616835.1 uncultured Oscillospiraceae bacterium
AGAACGACCGAGACGGCCCAGTCGTCGTCCCAAGAGACCATCGCGGGGTCAAGGGTGCCGTTGTCGCAGGCCTTGAACACCTGGATGAGGTCGGCCTTCATGCGAGGCAGGACAACCTGGGTCTCGGGGTCGCCAAAGCGGGCGTTGAACTCCAGGACCTTGGGGCCGTCCTTGGTCAGCATGAAGCCGCCGTACAGGCAACCAGAGTAAGTGATGCCCTCTGCGGCCAGCTCGGCCACCACGCGCTTCTCGATGTCGATCATCTGGTCAAGCTCTTCGGCCGTGACCATGGGCACCGGGCTGTAGACGCCCATGCCGCCGGTATTGGGGCCGCGGTCGCCGTCCAGCGCGCGCTTGTGGTCCTGCGAAGTGGCGAGAGGAACCAGGGTCTTGCCGTCGGTCAAGGCCAGCAAAGAGCACTCGGGGCCCTCCATCATTTCCTCGACCACGACGGTAGCGCCGGCCTCGCCAAAAGCGCCCGAGAAGCACTCGTGGACACCCTCAAGGGCCTCCTCGGTGGTCTGGGCCACGATGACGCCCTTACCAGCGGCCAGGCCATCGGCCTTAACGACGATGGGGCCGCCGACCTGCTGCACGTAGGCGGCGCACTCCTCCTCGTTGGTGAAGCTGCGATAGGCCGCGGTGGGAACCTGGGCACGCATCATGACCTGCTTGGCAAACTTCTTGGAGCCCTCCATCTGGGCTGCGTCGCCGTTGGGGCCAAAGCACGGGATGCCGGCACTGCGCACGGCGTCGGCCACACCCGCGACAAGCGGGGCCTCGGGGCCAATCACCACAAGGCCAATGTTGTTCTCGCGTGCCCACGTGGCCACCGAGATGGGGTCTTCGGGGTCAAGGTCGGCGTGCTTGGCCATGGGGTCCATGCCGCCGTTGCCGGGAGCCACCCACAGCTGACCCGCCTCTTCGGACTCTGCCAACTTGCAGAGAAGGGCGTGCTCGCGCCCGCCGGATCCCAAAAGAAGAATGTCGCACTTGCTAAAGTTGGGCATGAGAACCTCCTTGAGACGGGCCGTTGGGCCCAGGGTACAAAAGCAGGGCTAACTAACTGTTGTTGGTGGGTAAAGACTCGGGAACAAAGACGATGGCAATGCCGCCCGCGCCAATGAGTTCGGCCACCGCGGGCGTGACGGTAAGGTCGCCCATAAAACGATACGAGAACTCGTTGGTGTCCAGATGCTTGGTCACCGATCGCAGGGACTTGTCGTCCTGGGTGTGGAGAATGACGTAGTCGAGGGTCCCCAAAGAGGCCGAGACGGTGCTCATGGCCTGCACGGCACGGGCGCACAAATCGTCCAGGCTGGTACCGCGCGCCAAGGCCGTGAACTCGCGGCCTTTAAGCAGGTAGAGGAGCCTCTCGCCAACCAGGCGGATCTTGAACTCGCTGGCGCGGGCAACCAAGGCGCTGCCGTGGCGGCGCTGGGCGCGGCGGCGGACAAAAGCCGCGTCGCTCGTGGGGATAAACAAGACGCGCAGGTTGTCCCGCACGTCCTCAAACGACACGCCAAGCACGCCGCAGGCAACCTCAAACTGAGCGATAAGCTCGGCCTCGACGTCGCTTGCAGT
This sequence comes from uncultured Oscillospiraceae bacterium, assembly GCA_963616835.1. Classification (GTDB taxonomy): domain Bacteria; phylum Actinomycetota; class Coriobacteriia; order Coriobacteriales; family Atopobiaceae; genus Paratractidigestivibacter. The sequence continues at coordinate 1,585 of CAVEMP010000157.1, forward strand.
CATGCTTGGCGTTTGGTTCTTCTCGGTGGTGGAAAGGTTGTTTGCCACCTGGATTACTTCCAGTAACGGTTGATGGTCTGCTCGCGGTCGGGGCCCACGGTGATGATGGACGCGCGAACGCCCGAGACCTGCTCGAGGAAGTCAATGTAGTCCTTGGCCTCGCGAGGCAGCTTGTAGAAGTCGCGCACGTTAGAGATGTCGCACTTCCAGCCGGGAAGGGTCTCGTAGACAGGCTTAGCGTGATAGAAGACGCCCTGGTGCTCGGGGACGGTGGTGTAGGTCTTGCCGTCGCACTCGTAGGCCACGCAGACCTTGATTTCATCCAGGCAACCCAGAACGTCGAGCTTGGTGATGGCCAGGTCGGTAAGGCCGTTCACGCGGGCGGCATAGTTGACGACAACCGCGTCGTACCAACCGCAGCGGCGCTTGCGGCCGGTGGTCACGCCGTACTCGTGGCCAACCTCGCCCAGAAGGTCGCCCGTCTCGTCAAAGAGCTCGGTGGGGAACGGGCCAGAGCCAACGCGGGTCAGATAAGCCTTGGCAACGCCCAG
>CAVEMP010000158.1:0-8937 GCA_963616835.1 uncultured Oscillospiraceae bacterium
GAGAAGGGCCGGCGCCTCGCGCTTGTCATCAAGCAGGTCGTCCTGTCCACCGACGCCTACCTTACCCGCGGCGTCTCGCCACAGGACCTGGCCGCCTGCGAGCGCGTCCTTGCGCTCATATCTGCCAGCGCCGAGAACCGCTTGGCCCAATAAGTCCCAGCTCACCGGGGGAGAGGAAAGCACCGTATGCAGGAATCTGGCTTCAACACGAACAACCTTGGTCGCCGCACGTTTTGGTTTTGCCTGGGCATCGCCATCAACGCGGTGGGCATCGCCTTCATCACCAAGGCGGGTATGGGCACCTCGCAAATTTCTAGCGTGCCGTACGTCCTTACCTTCCAGTTCCCGCAGCTGAGCCTTGCCATGTCGACGTTTATCATCAACTTCGTGCTGGTCGCCATCCAAATTCCCCTGCTGGGCCGCGAGTTCTTTCCCATACAGCTGCTGCAAATCCCGGTGAACGTGCTTTTCTCCAGCCTTTTGGGCCTGTCGATGAGCGCCTTTGGCTGGCTCAACCCCACCGAGCTGCCTGTCAAGATCGCGATGATCCTTCTTGGCTGCTGCATTCTGGGCGTGGGCACCGCCGTCGAGTGCGCGCCCAGCCTGGTTTACGTGCCCGGTGAGGGCGCGGTCCACGCGATCTCTAAGGTAACCGGCGCCAAGCTCGGCACCGTCAAGCTGATCTTCGACCTGACGCTCGTTGCCCTGGCCGTCGCGCTGTCGCTCGTGCTCTTTGGCCGCTTGAACGGCGTGGGCCTGGGTACCGTGCTTACGGTCCTGGTCACCGGCAACGTGGTGAACCTCGCCAACGAGCACCTGGGCTTTCTCGGCCACGTGCGTGCCCTCGCCCAGTAGCGAACGCCCGCGCAGGTAATGAACGCTCCGTAATCCAGCGCCTTACAAAACGCCCCCGACGGCTCCCAGCGGCCCGTCGGGGCGTTTTTCCTGGGCATATGCCAAGGTGCGCCGAGAAGAAAATCGCGCCCTTCTCGCCAATTCATGACATTCAGCTTACATAACGTGCATAATCTGCCCAGAATTCATAAATCGACTTACGCTATTCTTATCTAGCGTTTACACGACTGTGACAAACGAGAAATGCCCGCCAACTTCGCGCGGGCGCTTGATCATGAGAGAGGGACCTCGTTGATTACACTTTCGGACTTTTTTGGCGTTCTAGCCTCTAACCCCTTCCTTATCCTGGTCATGGTCCTTGTCTTGGGGACCATTTTCGTGAACGGCGCCACAGACGCCGCAAATGCGATCGCCGAGGTCGTGGGCACCCGCTCGATGGACATCGACGACGCCATCACCATGAGCGTCATCTGCAACTTCATCGGCCTCATTGGCATGACCTTTATCTCGACCGCCGTCGCCGACACTATTAGCGGCATGGTCGACTTTGGCGGAGACACGCACCTGGCGCTGATCGCGCTGGCCGCCTCGACCGTGGGCATTGTGGGCTGGGGTATCGCCGCCTGGATCTTTGGCATCCCCACCTCTGAGTCCCACGCCTTGATTGCCGGCCTCACGGGATCGGCCCTGGCTGTCTCGGGCGGCCTTGACGGCGTCAACATGGACGAGTGGGCCAAGGTCATCTATGGCTTGATCCTCTCCACGGTCCTGGGCTACATCGCCGGCTGGGCAATTGCCAAGATCATCCCCATTGCCTGCAAGAACGCCGACCGCCGCCGCGCCAACAACTTCTTTGGCAAGATGCAGATCGCGGGCGCCGCGGGCGTCGCTTTGATGCACGGCGCGCAGGACGGCCAGAAGTTCATGTCCACCGCCATGCTCGCCATCGCGCTTTCGCTTGGCAAGAGCGTGGGCGAGATGGGCGGCTTCCCGCTGTGGATCGAGGTTCTCTGCGCCGGCGTGATGGCCATCGGCACCGCCATCGGCGGCAAGAAGATTATCAAGAAGGTGGGTATGGAGATGGTCCAGCTGGACAAGTACCAGGGCTTCTCTGCGTCTATCTCGGCCACCGTGTCGCTCTTTATCGCCACCGTGACCGGCCTTCCCGTCTCGACCACCCACACCAAGACCGCCGCCATCATGGGCGCCGGCGCCGCCAAGGACATGCGCTCGGTCAACTGGGGCGTCTGCAAAGAGATGGTCCTTACCTGGATCTTCACCTTCCCCGGCTGCGGCCTTATTGGCTTTGTCCTGGCCAAGCTGTTCCTGGTGATTTTCTAAGCGCCGCCGCGCATTGATTCGATCGTTTATATCCGCACGTCTAACCAATAGACCAACCCAAAGAAGGAGCCCCACATGGCACGCATGAAGAAGGAAGACGAGTTCTACACCCTGCTCAAGGAGTTCGCGGCCCAGATCGTCGAGGCCGCAGACGAGTACGCCGGCATCATCCACAACTTCCCCGAGTCGATGGCCCGCGTTCCCCAGATGAAGGTCCACGAGACCAACTGTGACGACCGTGTGAGGGTCATCATGGAGAAGCTCTACACCTCCTTCATCACCCCGATCGACCGCGAGGACATCTCTGAGCTGGCCCTTGCCCTGGACAACGTGGTCGATGCCATGTACGGCGTGACCATGCGCCTGGACCTCTTTAACATCAGCGACAACCGCCTTGAGGCCGAGCAGTTTGCCGACCTTACCCTGCGCGCCGCCAAGGAGATGCAGGAGATGATCAACCTGCTTCCCAACTACAACAAGGCGCCCGAGCCCGTGATGGAGAAGGCCCGCGCCGTCGACGACATCGAGGACGAGGGCGACACCGTCTACCAGAACGCTCTGCGCCGCCTGTTCCACGACGACGACATCTCGCCCGACGGCAAGTACGCCGTGACCTGGCTGCGTATCTTCGACCGCATGGAGATGGTCATCAACGCCTACAACGACGTTGCCGCCATTGTCCGCAACGTCCTGATGAAGGCCGCATAAGCGAGAAGACCTTCTCGCCACCGGCACAGCGCGAAAGACGTGCTACACTGACTTGCGATAAACGGGGGCTGGCGCACGCCGGCTGAGAGTGGGTCCACCTACGCGACCCTGACCGTCGACCTGATCCGGGTAATGCCGGCGTAGGAACCAATAAGCTCGCTCGCTTGGGGCGCCTACGTAAACCACGTGGGCGCCTTTTTTGGTGCCCGTATGCGCGGCGCGCCGCGCGGGAAGGAGCGAATTTGAACTGTTCTATTGCCATCCAGTACCTGCCCATGGACGCCGTCGACGACGATGCCACGTGCGCGGCCGTCGACGCCGTGATCGCCTACATCGACTCGACGGGGATCGACTACTTTGTGGGGCCCTTCGAGACCGCAATCGAGGGCGACTACGACAAGTGCATGGAGATCTTGAAGAACTGCCAGCTGGTGGGCGCGGCCAACGGCTGCAAGCACGTCATGACCTACGCCAAGATCAACTTCAAGCCCAACGGAGACGTGCTTTCCACCGACCGCAAGGTTGGCAAGTACCACCCCGGTGACCCGGAGTTTGCCCACACCTCGGCAAACGTCGCGTAGGGGCGCGCCGTCATGCGTATGCCGCCTAAGAAGGTCGTGGCGCCCATCTGCGCAGTCGCCGGCCTGGTCGTGATCTGGCAGGCCGTGTGCTCGGCCGGGTTGGTTCCAAACTTTATGTTGCCCAGCCCGGTTGACGTCGTGGTTGCGCTGGTCGCGGACTTCTCGCTTCTTATGTCGCACATGTGGACCACGCTGGCCGAGGCCGCGCTGGGTCTGGCCATAGGCGTGGCCGTGGGCTTTGTCTTTGCCGTGCTCATGGACAGGTATGAGACCTTTTACCTGGCCTTCGAGCCGCTGCTCACGGTGAGCCAGACTATCCCCACGGTGGCAATCGCGCCGCTTTTGGTCCTATGGTTTGGCTACGGATTGCTGCCTAAGGTTCTTCTCGTCATCTTGACCACGTTCTTCCCAGTGACGGTTGCCCTGGCCAGCGGCTTTAGGTCGGTCGACCCCGACCAGGTGGACCTTCTTCGCACGATGAACGCCAGCGAGTGGCAGATTTTTCGCGTGGCTAAGCTGCCGGCCGCGGCCGAGCAGTTCTTTAGCGGCCTGCGCATCAGCGCCACGTACGCCATCGTGGGCGCCGTCATCTCGGAGTGGCTGGGCGGTTTCACCGGCTTGGGCGTCTACATGACGCGCGTGCGCAAGAACTTTGAGTACGACCGGATGTTTGCGGTCATCATCATCACGTCGGCCCTCTCTTTGCTGCTTATGAAGGCGGTCGACCTTCTCCAACACGTCTGCATGCCCTGGAAGCATGCAAAAAGGAATGATTAACATGGATAAGAACTTTAACCTCTTGCAGGTAGCTGGCGCCGGGCTTTCCCGTCGCGCGTTTGTGGGCGGCTCGTTTGCCGCGGCGGCCACGCTTGTCTTGGCGGGCTGCGGCGCCTCGGGCGGCGGTAACGGCGCCGCATCCACGGCATCTTCTGGCGCATCTGCCGGCGGCGAGAAGACCGCGCTGACCTTCTGCCTGGACTACACCCCCAACACCAACCACACCGGCGTCTATGTGGCCAAGAACCAGGGCTTCTTTGACGAGGAAGGCCTGGACGTCACCATCGTCCAACCCGCCGACGGCACGGCCGAGGGCGCCATTGGTACCGGCCAGGCCCAGTTTGGCATCTCGTACCAGGACTACCTTGCGGCTGCCTACGACGCGGGCAACACGGGTTTTGAGGCCGTGGCCGCCGTCATCCAGCACAACACCTCGGGTATCATGAGCCGCGCCGCCGACAACATCACGCGCGCCAAAGAGATGGAGGGCCACGTCTACACCACCTGGGACATGGCCGTCGAGCAGGCCACGATCAAGCAGGTCATGGAGTCGGACGGCGGCGACTTCTCTAAGCTGTCGATGGTGCCCTACAGCGTTGACGACGAGGTCATGGGCCTTAAGTCCAACATGTTCGACTGCGTGTGGGTCTACGAGGGCTGGGCGGTCCAGAACGCCAAGATCCAGGACTACGACATCAACTACTTTAGCTTCAAGGACATGGACGACGTCTTTGACTTCTACACGCCTGTGATTGCCGCCAACACCCAGTACGCCCAGGCCAACCCCGAGGTCACCAAGGCTTTCCTGCGCGCAGTCAAGAAGGGCTACGAGTTTGCCGTCGAGAAGCCCGAGGAAGCGGCCAAGATCTTGTGCCAAGAGGTGCCCGAGCTGGACAGCGAGCTTGTCTTGGCTTCCGCGTCTTTCTTGGCCGGCGAGTATACCGCCGAGGCCGAGAGCTGGGGTGTCATCGACAAGGACCGCTGGGCCGCCTACTTTGGCTGGCTTAACGACAACTCCCTGGTTAAGAACAAACTCGACGTCAACGCAGGTTACGACTTGAGTTACCTCAACGCATAAGGATTTGAACTAGTATGGTTGTCGAGAAGAACGTCGAGGCAGGTCTTGACGCCGAGGGTCCGGTGCTTGAGGCGCGGGGGCTTACCTGCGGCTGGGAAGACGGCCGTATTGTGGTGAGCGGCATCGACCTGGCCGTGCAGCGCGGGCAAACCATTTGTATCGTGGGTAAGTCGGGGTGCGGTAAGACAACGATCTTGCACGCGCTGTCTGGCTTGCTGCGGCCGCAGGCCGGCGAGGTTTTGCTGCATGGCCAGGACCTGGGGGCGCGGCCCGGCAAGGTCTCGTACATGCTGCAGAAGGATCTGCTGCTGCCCAGCCGCACCATTTTGGACAACGTATCGCTACCGCTGGTGCTGGGCGGGATGAAGAAGGCCGAGGCCCGCGCGCAGGCCGCGCCGCTGTTCGAGCGCTTTGGCCTTGCAGGCTGCGAGAACAAGTGGCCTTCTCAGCTCTCGGGCGGCATGCGGCAGCGCGCGGCCTTTTTGCGCACCTACCTAATGGGCAACGACGTGGTTCTTCTCGACGAGCCGTTTAGCGCGCTGGACGCCTTGACCCGCACTGATATCCGGCGTTGGTACTGCCAGATAGCCCGCGAGCTGGGGTTGGCCTCGGTCGTGATCACGCACGACGTCGACGAGGCCGTCCTTATGGCCGATCGCGTCTACGTCTTGCAGGGCGACCCCCGCGGCGGCGTGCCCTCGACGGTTGCCGGCACGGTCGGGGTGTCCCATGTGGGCGCGCCCGGAGACGCCTTCGAGCTTTCCGAGGCCTTTCTCGCTTCCAAACGCGAGGTTTTGGCCCTTTTGGGGTAGGGAAGCGCCCCGCCGACGGGCGGCGAAAATCAAAAACGCGACAAATGTGCCAACGAACTTGAACTTGTCGAGTACAGAGAAGACCCGCAGGCTTTTGACCTGCGGGTCTTCAACTTGCATTTGCCTTTATACTCGGTCAAATCGATTTCGTCGGCACATTTGTCGCGTTTTTTTGAAAAGCGGAGCGCGCAAAGGTGGCCCGACGCCGCGAAACCGGGCCGCCGAGCCGTTGGGCTACGCCTGCTTGAGGAAGGCGCGGTAGCCGCGGTAGGCCTCGAAGAGGTCGGCCTTGCTCGTGATCTCCCACGGCGCGTGCATGGACAGCACGGGCACGCCGCAGTCGATGACGTTCATGCCGTAAAGAGCCAGGATATAGGCGATGGTCCCGCCGCCGCCCACATCGACGCGGCCCAGCTCGGCGGTCTGCCAAGCCACGCCTTCCTCGTCCATGATGCGGCGGATCTTGGCCACGTACTCGGCGTCGGCGTCGTTGGAGCCGGACTTGCCGCCCGATCCGGTGAACTTGTTGAAGGTAAGGCCACGGCCCAGGTAACTGGCGTTTTTAGCCTCGAAGGCCGAGGCAAAGGTGGGGTCGAAGCCCGCCGATACGTCGCTCGACAGCATGTCGCTGGCAGCCAGGCAGCGGCGAAGGGCCAGCTCGCCGTGGACGCCTGCAAGTTCAAGCACCTCGGCCATGGTGTCCTCGAAGAAGCGGCTCTGCATGCCGGTCGCGCCCACCGAGCCGATCTCTTCCTTGTCGACCAGCAGCGTCACCGCGGTGCGCTCGACCTGGGCCTCGTCCAGCTGCGCGACAAGACTAGTGTAGGCGCAGGAGCGGTCGTCTTGCCCGTAGCCCAAGACCATCGAGCGATCGAAGCCCAGGTCGCGGGCGGCGCCGGCCGGCACGACCTCAAGCTCGGCCGAGAGAAGATCTTCCTCGTCGATGCCCAGGCTCTCTTCAAGGATGCCCAGGACACCCTTCTTGACCAGGTCCTTCTCGGCTGCGGCGTCCTCGTCCTTAGCGTCGACGACCACGGGGCGCCCGCCCACGATAACGTCGAGCATCTCTCCCTCGATGACCTTTGAGGCCTCCTTTGTCAGCTGCTCGCGCGACAGGTGAATCAGCAGGTCAGAGACGCAAAATACCGGGTCGGCCGGGTCCTCGCCCACGTTGACGTTGACCACGGTGCCGTCCTTCTTGGCCACGACGCCGTGGATAGCCAGGGGAATGGTCACCCATTGGTACTTCTTGATTCCGCCGTAGTAGTGCGTGTCCATGGTGAGAAGGTCGCTCTTCTCCTCAAGCGGGTTTTGCTTGACGTCCATGCGCGGCGAGTCGATGTGGGCGCCCAGGATGTTCACGCCTTGCTCAAGGGGCTTGGTGCCCAGGTTCACCAGCATGAGGGCCTTGCCGCGGTTGACGGCGTAGACCTTGTCACCGGGCTTTAAGGCCTCGCCCGCGGCGATCTTGCTTGCCAGGTCGACGTAGCCGGCCTCGCGCGCCATGTCGACGGCTGCGGCGCAGCACTCGCGCTCGGTCTTGTTGTCCGAGATAAACGACTTGTAGCCCTCGCACAGGTAGTGCAGGCTGTCCAGTTGCTCGGCCGAGTAGGACTTCCAGGCGTTTTTGCGCTCCATGTTCTTCCCTTCGAAAATTGACGACAGAAGTTTCTTGCCGCACTGATTCTAGCCGCCCCGCTTGGATAAAATAAGGAAGGTTCTATGAACGATTTGTTGGGTACATTCGAAATGGCTTTCGTATTCTGTCCAATCTAGGTAATTTCCTGCCGTCTGGCGGGGTATTATGTACGCGTACCGATTGGTTCTTGTGTTTTCGTTAAATGGAGGTTCAACAGATGCTCGTTAACGCAACCGCTATGCTCCAGTCCGCCGAGAAGGGCCACTACGGCATTGGTGCTTTCAACACCAACAACCTTGAGTGGGCCTCTTCCATCCTTGATGCCGGCGAGGAGCTCCAGTCCCCGCTGATCATCCAGTGCACCGGTGGCGCCGCTAAGTGGCAGACCAGCTACAAGGTCGTCGCCGAGCTGGTCAAGGGTCTCGTCGAGGACAAGGGCATCACCGTTCCCGTCGCCCTTCACCTTGATCACGGCTCCTACGAGGACGCCATCAAGTGCATCGAGGCCGGTTTTACCTCTGTTATGTACGACGGCTCCCACGAGGCCGATTTCGAGACCAACCTTAAGCGCACCGCCGAGATTGTGAAGCTCGCCCACTCCAAGGGCGTCTCGGTCGAGGCCGAGGTTGGCGGCATCGGCGGCGTCGAGGACGGCGTTGCCTCCAACGGCGAGCTTGCCGACCCCGAGCAGTGCAAGGCCATCGCCGACCTGGGCGTTGACTTCCTGGCCTGCGGCATTGGCAACATCCACGGCCTGTACCCCGCTGACTGGGCCGGCCTTTCCTTCGACCGTCTGGGCGAGATCAAGGCCCTGACCGGCGACCTGCCCCTCGTTCTTCACGGCGGCACCGGCATCCCCGTTGACCAGATCCAGAAGGCCATCTCTCTGGGCATCTCCAAGATCAACGTCAACACCGACCTCCAGGTTGTCTTTGCCAAGGCTACCCGCGAGTACATCGAGGCCGGCAAGGACCTCGAGGGCAAGGGTTACGACCCCCGCAAGCTCCTCAAGCCTGGTCGCGACGCCATCGTCGCCCGCACCAAGGAGCTCATCTGCGAGTTTGGCTCTGACGGCAAGGGTTGGAACTAGTTCCAAACTAGCCGCATAGAAGCGCGCGAGGCCCGTCCGGATTCATCCGGGCGGGC
>CAVEMP010000158.1:9520-15139 GCA_963616835.1 uncultured Oscillospiraceae bacterium
CCTTGAGGGTCTTCTTGCAGCGCTCGATCTTGCGGGCGCCAAAGTTCTGGCCCACAAACGTGGTGCACGCCTGGCTAAACGAGTTCATCGTGACGTAGCAGACGCACTCGATCGAAAGCGCGGCCGAGCTGGCGGCGATGACCGCAGACCCCAGGCTGTTGATCGCGGCCTGGATGATGATGTTGGCCAGCGCAAACACCGCGCTTTGGACTCCGGCGGGAAGGCCAATGCGCAGGATGCGGATAAGGGCCGCGCGATCAAAGCCAATCTTCGACGGCGTGACGCGCACGGGCGCATCGGTGTGCGTAAGGCGCCAAAACAGCATGGCCGAGCTGGTGATATAGCAAAACGTCGTTCCCATGGCGCAGCCGCCCACGCCCAGGTGCAGGATAGGGACCAAGATGATGTCTAGCCCCACGTTTAGGACAGAAGAGATGAGAAGCGCCTGCAACGGCGAGCGCGTCTGGCCGGCGCTGCGCAAGATGGCTGCCTCGAAGTTGTAGAGCAGGATAAACGGCAGGCCAATGAGGTAGATCCGCAGGAAGGTGATCGCCTCGGGCATGGTGTCGGCGGGAACGCTAAGCAAGGTAAGCAGCGGCTGCGCCAAAAGCTCCAGGATAACGGCCGCTACAATGCCCAGTCCCGTGATGGCGATGGAGGTGTGGGTCGCGCGCTGTACCGTGTCCTGGTCGCCTTTGCCTATGGCGTGGGCGATGACGACGTTTGCTCCCAGCGAGATGCCCACAAACAAGTTGATCACCAGCTGCATGATGGGGGTGTTTGAGCCCACGGCCGCCATGCCCGTCTCGCTGGCAAAGTTCCCGATTATGACGACATCGATGACGCTGCTGAGCTGCTCCAAAATGCCTGTTAGCGCCACCGGGATAGAAAAGAGAAGGACGGACTTCCAAAGCGAGCCTTCAAGAATCTGCGTTCTGTCTTGCATACGTGCGGCTTTCTACGTGCGAAATTTCCTACGTGACAGTACTCCTTTGGCACTGCGGCGTCAGATGTTGTCACAGATACGTCATACGTTTCGGAAAACCGTTGGGCTAAGATGGCGAGACGGACCGCGCGCCCGCAGCGTGGCTAGAATCAAGGGGGGCCTTATGAACGTGTTGGTTTTGCTGCCGGTTACTAAGAAGCATCAGGCCTTGCTGGAGAAGAGCCTTCCCGAGGCGACCTTTACCTATGTGGCGCCTCGCTCGGCGGTGGGCACGCAGACGACCCTGGGCGCCGGCCTGGCCGCAGCGAGCGACGAGCAGCTGGCCGCGGCCGATGTCGTCGTGGGCAACCTGCCGCCCGAGCGCGTGGCTGCGGCCCCCAATCTCAAGCTGCTGCAGCTTAACTCGGCTGGCTACGACAACTACCTGGCAGCGGGCTGCGTGCCGGCAAACGTCGCGTTGTGCTGTGCCTCGGGCGCGTACGGTCAGGCGGTTAGCGAGCATCTCTTTGCGATGTTGCTGGCCTGCATGAAGCGTCTGCCGGGCTATCGCGACCTGCAGCGTCAGCGCACCTGGGGTGATCTGGGCCCCGTTACATCGTTGGTGGGTGCCCGCGTGCTGGTGCTGGGCGCAGGCGATATTGGGACGCATTTCGCGGGTCTGTGCCGTGCTGTGGGCGCCCACGTCGAGGGTGTGAAGCGCAACGTCGCGGTTTGCGACCCGGTGTTTGAGGCTGTCCATCCCATGGACGACTTGCTGCAGGTAGCGGGCGCGGCCAATGTGGTGGCCAGTTTCTTGCCCAGCAGCCCCGCGACCCGCGGTCTAGCTGGCGAGAAGTTCTTCTCGGCCCTCAAACCGGGTGCTTTCTTTGTCAACGGCGGGCGCGGCGACCTGGTTGACCAGGACGCACTACTAGCGGCGCTTGAGAGTGGCCGTCTTGCGGGTGCTGCCCTGGACGTCTGCACGCCCGAACCCCTGCCCGCAAACAGCCCCCTGTGGGACGCTCCCAACCTGCTGCTCACGCCGCACGTCTCGGGCAACTTTCACTTAGAGGCCACGCTCGACAACATCGTGGACATCGCGGCCGACAACCTGCGCCACTTAGCCGCCGGCGAGCCCCTACGCAACGCCGTCGCGCACTAGGCAAGGTCTTCTCGCCCGATCTTCTTCTTACTTATCTGAGAAGGTCACCGAGCAAGCCGCCTCGCCGCCCACGGGCACAAGGTCTGCCAGGGTCTTGCTGTCGAGGTAGCTGGACGTCACACGGCCCAGGTCGCGCCACACGTCTACGGTACTGCACGAGCCGATCTGCGGGCAGATGGTGCCGTTCGAGCAGTCCAAGCAGTTCACGGGCGCAAGCGAGCCCTCGGCGGCGCGCAGAATCTCTCCCAGCGTGTACTCGGACGCCGGGCGCTTAAGCTTGTAGCCGCCACCCTTGCCGCGCTGGCTCTCGACGTAGCCCGCCTTGTGCATAAGCGAGATGACCTGCTCAAGGTACTTGCGCGAGATTTTCTGGCGTTTGGACACGTCTCCTAGCGAGACCCACCCCTCGTGCGAGGCGAGGTCGGCCATCGCGCGCAGGGCGTACATCCCCTTAGTCGAGAACATTCCCATGTGGGTCTCCAATCACGTAGTAGGACCCGTGCGGCGCCGGGCGCAGCCGCGCGGGCGGGTAAAACCTAGCGGTTCTCGAGCATCTCCTCGAGCGTGCGCCACGCCAGCTCGGCGCACTTCACGCGCGCGGGCATGTGGGCGATGTCCTTCAAGATGCCGGCGTCCTCAAGGGCGTCGAGTGCCGGGTCGTCGTCTGACACCTCGCCGCGCACCATCTGCATGAACAGGCGGCACAGCTCGATTGCCTGATCGGGCGTCTTGTCGATCATGAGGTCGCTCATGATGTCGGCCGAGGCCTGGCTAATCGCGCAGCCGTGGCCGGTGAAGGCGGCCTCTTCGATGGTCCCGTCATCGGCAAAGCGCACCGAGAAGGTCAGCTCGTCTCCGCAAGAGGGGTTCACGCCCTCGTGGGTGCAATCGGCGTCCTCCATCTGGTACTTGTAGTCGGGGTGGGTGACGTGGTCCATGAACTCGGCGTTGTAAAGATCAGTTACAGCCATTGAATACCTGCCAAACTTGGGTGAGGCCGGCGACCAGGCGGTCGACGTCGGACTTGTCGTTGTAGAAGGCCAAAGAGGCGCGGCAGCAGGCCAGATTCTCGACGCCCAGCCAGGTGAGGAGAGGCTGGGCGCAGTGGTGGCCCGCGCGGATGCAGACGCCCGACATGTCAAGGATGCTCGCCACGTCGTGCGGGTGGACGCCGCGCACGTTGAAGCTCACCACGCCGTGGTGGCGCTCCGGGTCTGCGCTGCCGATGATGTCAATAAAGCCCAGGTGGGAGAGCTGCTCCATGGCGTAGGCCACAAGCGCGGCCTCGCGGTCGGCCACGGCGTCGATGCCTACCGTCTGCGTGAGATAGGTCAAAGCGGCGCCGGTGGCGTAGATGCCCGCGGCGTCCTGCGTGCCGGCCTCGAACTTCTCGGGCACAGGCGCCCACGTGGCGTCCTGCTCGCTAACCGAGTCGATCATCTCGCCGCCGGTAAGCATGGGAGGCATGGCGGCGAGAAGCTCGTGCTTGCCCCACAACACGCCGATGCCCATGGGGCCTAGGCACTTGTGGGCCGAGAAGGCCAGGAAATCGGCGCCCAGCTCGGCCACGTTGACGGCCAGGTGGGGCGTGGACTGCGCGGCGTCGACCACCAGGTAGCCGCCCTGCGCGTGCACGGCGTCTGCCAGGGCGCGAACGGGCAGCTCGCAGCCCATGACGTTGGAGACATGCGCGCAGGCGACAATACGGGTGCGCGGGCCCACGCAGCGGGCGATCTCTTTGGCGCCCAGGGTGCCGTCCTTGGCGGGGTGCATGACCACGAGGGTGGCCCCGGCCGCGCGGCAGGCCTGCTGCCAGGGGATAAGGTTGGAGTGGTGCTCCATCACGGTCACTGCCACCTGGTCACCGGGCTTAAGGACCGTGGGCGCAAAGGACTTGGCCACCAGGTTCAAGGCCTCAGATGCGTTGCGGGTAAACACAACATCAGAGGCATCCGGCTTGCCATTGGCGGCATAGGCGCCGAGAAACTCGGCCACCTGCTTGCGCACGGCCTCGATTTCGCTGGTGGCGGCCACAGACAGGCTGTAGAGGCCGCGCAGCGGGTTGGCGTTCATCGTCTCGTAGAAACGGCGCTGGGCGTCCAGGACACTGGCGGGGCGCTGCGCGGTTGCCGCCGAGTCAAGGAAGGCCAGCTCGGGGTGGCCCGCCAGCAGCGGGAAGTCTGCCTTGTAGGGGTTCTGCTCGATATCCACGGGCGTGGTCATTACTCGTCGGCCCCCTCGTTGAAGTCGTGGGCGATCTGGCCCCCAAGGACCTTCTCGGCAAAAGCGACGGCGGCCGCCTGCGACGATGCCTCAGGCGCGTTGATGATTGCGTCCTCGAAGATGGCGCGAACAAAGAGCTGCTCGGCCTGGTCGCGGGAAAGGCCGCGGTCCATGAGATAGGCGATCTGCTCGGGGCTGACGCTGCCGATGGTGGCGCCGTGGTTTCCGGCCACGTCGTCCTCGTCGCACAAGATGACCGGCATGGTCTTGTTGACCACGTCGTCGCCCAGGACAAGGACGCTCTCGGCCTCGTTGCCCTTAGAGCCGCGGGCGCCGTGGATCAGATCGATCGTGGCACGCAGGGACTTGCGGGCGGCGTCGTCCAAGGCACCCGACTCGTGAACCTCGGCGCGGGTGTTGCGGCCGCGCTGGCGCACGATGTGGTTGATGTCCAGGTTGTCACGGTTGTGCGCGTAGTAGCGGCAGGTCAAATCAACGCGCGAGCGGTCGCCAGCAAGGTCTGTGGCAAAGCCGGCGGCCACGGTGCCGCCGCCCAGCGCGTACTGGCGCACGGTCACGCGGGCGTCGGCGGCGCACAGGACGCCCACGCTCTCGAGGTGCTGCGTGCCTTCATCGGCGCCCATGACCTCGACGATGGTGACGTTGGCGCGGGCCTCGGCGTAGACGCGCAGGAGCGAGGCGGTCGTGGCGGGGGCTTCGGCGTCCTCGGCCGTCTCGCCCGCGCCCTTGACGGCCACGACGATGGTGCAGGTAGCGCCCTCGCGCACCATGACGCCGGTGTCGGCCACGGCGGGGTTCTTCTCGCCGCCGACCTCGATCAGAATCGCCTCGTCGCGCACCGTGTTTTTGGGTAACTCGACGTAGCGGGCGTCGGCCGCCTGCGAAGAGACCCACTGGGTGACCTTCTCGCCCATGCCGCACTCGATTTTTGAGAAGATCTGCGGCAGCGCGAAGTAGACGTCGCCCTTGCGAGAAATGTTGGGGACGGTCAAGGTGACGTCGTTGGCGCGCAGGCGGTTCCAGGTCTGCGCGGGGGCGACGTTCACGCGCTCTAAGGTGACGGTGGCGCCGGCGGTAGCGGCGCCGGTGGTTTCGTTCTTGATGTCTGCCATTAGCCGATCGCCCCTTCCATCTCGAGCTTGATCAGGTTGTTCATCTCGACGGCGTACTCCATGGGAAGCTCTTTAGAGACGGGGTTGGCAAAGCCGTTGACCACCAGCGTGCGGGCCTCGGCCTCGGAGCAGCCGCGGCTCATGAGATACATGATGGTGTCGTCGCCAATGCGGCC
>CAVEMP010000159.1:0-2553 GCA_963616835.1 uncultured Oscillospiraceae bacterium
TCATCGCCGTGATGCGCGTGCTTGCCACCCACACCGGCCTGGAGTGGACCATCGGCGTCGCGGTCATCGCCGTCTGCGCCGTCGTTGGCGTGCTGATGGGCCTCACCCTTCCCAAGTTCAAGAGCATGCAGCGCTTTGTCGACCGAGTGAACCTGGTCGCCCGCGAGATGCTCGACGGTGTCATGCCCATCCGCGCCTTTGGCCAGCAGGCCCACGAGCTCGACCGTTTTGACTCCGCCAGCTGCGACCTCATGAACACCCAGCTCTTCACCAACCGCGCGATGAGCTTCATGATGCCCCTCATGATGTTGATCATGAACTGCGTGACCGTCCTCATCGTGTGGTTTGGCGCACAGGGCGTCAACGACGGCGTCATGCAGGTAGGCCACATGATGGCCTTCATGTCCTACACCATGCAAATTGTCATGGCCTTCATGATCTTGACCATGGTCTCGGTCATGCTCCCGCGCGCCGAGATCTCGGTCGAGCGCATCGAAGAGGTCCTGGCCACCGAGTCCTCCATCAAGGACCCGGCATCTCCCAAGACCCTCCCGGCAGACGGCGAGAAGGGAGCCTTGTCCTTCAACGATGTCTCCTTCCGCTACCCCGACGGCGAGGAAAACGTGGTCAGCCACGTCAACTTCACCGTTCACGCCGGCCAGATGCTGGGCATCATCGGCTCTACCGGCTGCGGCAAGTCGAGCGTCGTCCAGCTCATCCCGCGCCTCTACGACGTCACCGAGGGCCAGGTGACCTTGGACGGCGTCGATGTGCGCGACCTGTCGCTCGCCGACCTGCGCCGCCGCGTGGGTTACGTCCCCCAACAGGGCATGCTCTTCTCGGGCACCGTTGAGTCAAACCTCAAGTTCGCCGGCGCCGACGTCGTGAGCGACGACGACATGCGCGAAGCGGCCAGGATCGCCCAGGCCAGCGACTTCATCGCCGAGCGCGAGGGCGGCTTCAACTCCGCGATCTCGCAAGGCGGCGCAAACGTCTCGGGCGGCCAGCGCCAGCGCCTGGCCATTGCCCGTGCCTTAGCAAAGAAACCCGAGGTCATGGTATTCGACGACTCGTTTAGCGCGCTTGACTACAAGACCGACGCCCGCCTGCGAGACGAGCTTTCCCGCACGCAGCACAACGCCGCGCTGGTAGTCGTGGGCCAGCGCATCGCGACCATCATGCACGCCGATCAGATCCTGGTCCTGGACGAGGGCCGTGTGGCCGGCCAGGGCACCCACGAGGAGCTCTTGCGCACCTGCCCCGCCTACCTAGAGATCGCGCAGTCGCAGCTTTCCCCCACCGAGCTGGGCATGACCCAAGAAGAGATCGACGCCGTTCTTGCAGGAGGCGATAACTAATGGCAGACGAGATGAGTAAGACCCAGGTCCCCAAGCGCACCAACAACGGCCCTCGCCGAGGCCCCATGGGCGGCGGCCGCGGTGGCTTTGGCGCCCCCGGCGAGAAACCCAAAGACTTCAAGAACACCATGCTCAAGCTCTTGTCCTACGTGGGCAAGCACAAGGCGGCGGTCATCTTCGCGGTGATCTTTGCCATATGCTCGGTAATCTTCAACATCATTGGCCCCAAGGTCTTGGGCCAGGTCACGACCAAGCTCTACGAGGGCCTGGTTGCCAAGGTCGCCGGCACCGGAGCCGTCGACTTCGACTGGATCGCCCGCACGCTGACCCTGCTTTTGGGCCTCTACCTGGCAAGCTCGGCCTGCAACCTAGCGCAAGGTTGGCTCATGACCGGCGTCACCCAAAAGGTGTGCTACCGCATGCGCAAAGAGATCGCCGAGAAGATCACGCGCGTCCCCATGAGCTACTTCAACGCCCACAGCAAGGGCGACGTCCTCTCGCGCATCACCAACGACGTCGACACCTTGGGCCAGTCGCTCAACCAGTCGGTCACCCAGCTGATCACCAGCGTCACGCAGATCGTGGGCGTGCTGGTCATGATGCTCTCGATCAGCCTGCCGCTCACGGGCGTCGTGGTGGTCACCCTGCCCGTGGCTGCAGTGATCATGGGCGTCATGATGCACTTCTCGCAGCCCTACTTCCGCGCGCAGCAAAACGTCCTGGGCGAGGTCAATGGCCTTATCGAAGAGGACTTTGCCGGCCAAAACGTCATCCAGGTCTTCGACCGCGCAGACGACGTTATCGCCGCCTTTGACGAGAAGAACAACCAGCTCTTCACCTCGGGCTGGCGCTCGCAGTTTCTTTCGGGCCTCATGATGCCGCTCATGAGCCTGGTGGGCAACGCCGGCTACGTGGCCGTTGTCGTGGTGGGCGCGCGCCTGGCACTTGCCGGCAACGCGACCCCCGGTGACATCCAGAGCTTCATCCAGTACGTGCGCAACTTCACCCAGCCCATCCAGCAGCTGGCCAACGTGAGCAACACCATGCAGTCGATGGCCGCCGCCTGCGAGCGCGTCTTTGAGTTCCTGGCCGCCCCCGAGGAGGAGAACCCCGCAAACCCGCAGGTGCCCGCCGTGCGCGAGGGCCGCGTCGAGTTCGACCACGTGCGCTTTGGCTACACGCCCGACAAGACCAT
>CAVEMP010000160.1:0-5487 GCA_963616835.1 uncultured Oscillospiraceae bacterium
CCCGGACCCCCTCCCCGCCCCGCAGCCCGCGGCCCCGGCTCGTCCGGCCCGCGCCCACAACGACCTGCCGCAGGACTTCTACGCCGACGTCCGCTGCCCCGACGAGCAGCTCAGCCGCCTCTACCAGCTGCTTCCCGCCGGCTGCGACCCCATGGCCGTCCTTGAAGAGGACTTCCACTCGGCCCGCTCGACCCACCAGCTGCAGGGCACGCGCAGCAACGTGGTCTTTCCCCTGCGCTTCCAAAAGGCCGACGGCACGCCCGCCCAGGTCACTCTCAAGAAGACCGTGCGCGCGCAGGCCGGCAAGCGCTGGGCCGTGGCCGCGATCGACGCCGACGAGCCCGAGGCCGTGGGCCTTGAAGGCATGGCGAGAAAAGCCGAGGGCGCCTGGTGCGCGCTGGCCCAAGGCGACGACCTCACCGGCGTCGTGAGCCCCGAGGAAGAGCTCTCTCGCTTTGCCGTCCTGGGCGCCTGGGACAAGCTGCTGGCCGATCTTGCCGCCCTGGCCGAGCCCGAGGACTGGGGCACTGACCTGGGCGTCCTTAAGCAGTACCTGTGCATGGTCTTTGCGCGCGTGCGCCGCCAGGGCCGTCTTTCCATGACCGACGACGGCTCTTCGGCCTCGTTCGACACCGGCCTGGTGACCGCAGAAGCCGAGCCAATCGCCGCCGTCTTCGAGCCCTGTGACGGCCAAATTCCCTGGGAGCTCATGTGCTTCTCGACCAACGCCCAGGGCCGCCCGGCGACCTTCGAGGACCCGTTTGCCCAGGCAGATGCCCCGGTGCCCCTGACCTGGGCCAACGTCAAGAATCTGCAGGCCAACACGGCACAACTGCCCCGCGAGCTTCGCCTGCAGCTGCAAAAGGCGGCGAGAAATCCGCGCCACGCCACCCTGGCCTACGATGCCCTGGGCGACCGCGTGGTCAAGCTGCTGCCCGCCTCGGCGGCACCCGGCGCGAAGGTCGCGGCCCTTCTTCCCGACGAGGCAAACAACCCGCAGGTCGTAGCCCTTCTCGACCCTGCCGACGCCTACGTCTGTGCCCGCGTGGCAAGCAGCGACCAGCCCGAGTGGCTGCGCCGCGCCGCCTTCCCGCAGGGGTAACGCGCCCCGGCCGGCCCGCCCGTCTCGCCGCCCGGCCACCCGCCGCCCGCGCCCCAACAAGTCCAAACTGTATCCACTGCGTCTCAATTCAAGCGGCCCCGCCCACCCCGGGGCCGCTTCGTGCTAAAGTGCCCAACTATTAGGCTTTTTAGCAGGCCTTTCAACGGCCACCCAACAGCTTTGGAGGCGCGCATGTCCAAGATTCAGATGAAGACCCCGCTCGTCGAGATGGACGGCGACGAGATGACCCGCATCATCTGGCAGATCATCAAAGACGAGCTTATCTGCCCTTACGTCGACCTCAAGACCGAGTACTACGACCTGGGCCTTGAGTACCGCGACCAGACCGATGACCAGGTGACCATCGACTCGGCCGAGGCCACCAAGCGCCTGGGCGTGGCCGTCAAGTGCGCCACCATCACCCCCAACGCCGCCCGCGTCGAGGAGTACCACCTCAAGCAAATGTGGAAGAGCCCCAACGGCACCATCCGCGCCCTTCTCGACGGCACCGTTTTTCGCGCCCCCATCGTGGTCAAGGGCATCGACCCGGTTGTGACCTCGTGGAAGAAGCCCATCACCATCGCCCGTCACGCCTACGGCGACGTCTACAAGAACGCCGAGATGCGCATCCCCGGCCCCGGCAAGGTCGAGCTGGTCTACACCGCAGCCGACGGCACCCAGACCCGCGAGCTTGTCCACGACTTCACCGGCGCGGGCGTGGTCCAGGGCCAGCACAACCTGGACGACTCCATCGAGAGTTTTGCCCGCAGCTGCTTCGAGTACGCCCTGGCCACCAAGCAGGACCTGTGGTTTGCTACCAAGGACACCATCTCTAAGAAGTACGACCACCGCTTCAAGGACGTCTTTGCCGACCTCTACGAGGCCGAGTACAAGAGCGCCTTCGAGGCCGCGGGCATCGAGTACTTCTATACCCTGATCGACGACGCCGTGGCCCGCATCATGAAGGCCGAGGGCGGCTTTATCTGGGCCTGCAAGAACTACGACGGCGACGTCATGAGCGACATGCTCTCCAGCGCCTTTGGCAGCCTGGCCATGATGACGTCTGTCCTGGTGAGCCCCCACGGCTACTTTGAGTACGAGGCCGCCCACGGCACCGTCCAGCGCCACTACTACAAGCACCTCAAGGGCGAGGCCACGTCCACCAACTCGGTGGCCACGATCTTTGCCTGGACCGGCGCCCTGCGCAAGCGCGGCGAGCTTGACGAGACGCCACAGCTTGTCGACTTCGCCAACCGCCTTGAGGCCGCCACGCTCCACACCATCGAGGCCGGCAAGATGACGGGCGACCTGGCCCGCATCACCTCGCTGGAAAACCCCGTGACCCTGGGCACCCGCGAGTTCATCCTTGCAATTCGTGAGACGTTGGACGCCGAGGCCGCCGCATAGCCCTTCTCGCGTTAAACTAAGGCAAAGTCAGTCGCCCGCCAGGTTTTATGCCAGGCGGGCGCTTTGTGCGCGGCGCCCTGTCACGGTCGCGCACCCACGGGAAGAAACACGGAGAAGAACATGGCCAAAAACACGGTCCTCACGCTTAAGAAGAAGGTGGACGAGGGCGGCAAGGTCACAATGCTGACCAGCTACGACTACACGATGGCGGCTCTTACCGAGGCCGCCGGGATCGACATGATCCTGGTGGGCGACTCGCTGGGCATGACCATGATGGGTTACGACTCTACCCTGCCGGTGACCATGGACGACATGGTCCACCACACCCGCTGCGTCACGCGCGCCACCAACAACACGTTTGTCGTGGCAGACATGCCCTTCATGTCCTACCAGGCAAGCATCGAGCAGGCGCTGGAGAACGCCGGCCGCCTGATGAAGGAGGGCCGCGCCCAGGCCGTCAAGCTCGAGGGCGGTGCGCGCGTGGTCAACGAGATCCGCGCCATGGTCGAGGCAGGTATCCCCGTGGTGGGCCACCTGGGCTTAACGCCGCAGTCGGTCAACGCCTTTGGCGGCTTCAAGGTGCAGGGCAAGTCGGTCGAGGCGGCGCGCCAGCTGGTCGATGATGCCCTGGCCATCGAGGCCGCGGGCGCCTTCGCCATCGTGCTGGAGTGCGTGCCGGCAAACCTGGCAACCTACATCACCAGCCAGCTGACCAGCGCGTTTACGATCGGCATCGGTGCGGGCGCGGGCTGCGACGGCCAGGTCTTGGTTGTCCAGGACATGCTGGCCATGACCGCCGGCGGCTTCAAGCCCAAGATGGTGCGGCAGTTTTCACAGGTGGGCCAGGCCATTCTCGACGCCTTTTCCGCCTATGACCAGGCAATTCAATCCGGCGACTTCCCCTCTGCCGCCGAGAGCTACAAAGACCTCGACCCCGAGGTCATGTCCCAAGTTAGGAGCAACTAAATGCAGACCGCATCTACCGTAGCCGAGGTTCGCGAACAGGTTCGTGCCTGGCGCCGCGAGGGCCTGACCGTGGGCCTTGTCCCCACCATGGGCTTTTTGCACGAGGGCCACAAGAGCCTGATCGTGCGCGCCGCCGCCGAGAACGACCGCGTTGTGGTTTCGGACTTCGTGAACCCCACGCAGTTTGGCCCCAACGAGGACCTGGAGAGCTACCCGCGCGACTTCGAGCGCGACTGCGCCCTGTGCGAGGAGGCCGGCGCCGCCCTGGTCTTCCACCCCGAGCCTGCCGAGATGTACGCGCCCGACGCCTGCACCTACGTCAACATGGACGCCCTTACGCACGAGCTGTGCGGTCTTACGCGCCCGATCCACTTCCGCGGCGTGTGCACCGTGGTCTCGAAGCTCTTCAACATCGTGACCCCCGACCGCGCCTACTTTGGTCAGAAGGACGCCCAGCAGCTGGCTGTCATTCGCCGCATGGTGCGCGACCTTAACTTTGGGATCGAAATCGTGGGCTGCCCCATCGTGCGCGAGGAGGACGGCCTGGCCAAGAGCTCGCGCAACACGTACCTGTCTGACGACGAGCGCGTTGCGGCCCTGTGCCTGTCTCGCGCCGTTTTTGCAGGTCAAAAGCTTGTCCAGGACGGCGAGAAGGACGTGGCCGTGGTCCTGGCCGCCATGCGCGCCATCATCGAGGCCGAGCCCTTGGCCAAGATCGACTACGTCAAGATGGTCGACTTCAACAACATCGAGCAGATCGAGCGCATTGAGGACGCGCCGGTGCTGTGCGCCATGGCCGTCTACGTGGGCAAGACCCGCCTGATCGACAACTTCATCTTTGACCCGGCGGCCTAAGTGGGCGCCGCGCCCAAGATAGCCTTCATCGGAGCCGGCAAGGTTGGCTGCTCTTTGGCCCGCTACCTGCGGGAAGGGGGCGCCGACCTTGTCGGCTTCTTCTCGCGTACGCCCCAGCACGCCGCCCAGGCCGCGGCCTTTGCTGGCGGGGTCGCATTTGAATCTTCCCCAAACCTGATTGCCGCCGCAGACGTCACCTTCCTGACCTGCACCGATACCGAGCTGCCCAAAATCGCACGCCAGTTGGGGGAAGATTGCGCTCCCGACACCCTTCGCGGCATGGTCATTGCGCACTGCTCTGGCGCCCTGGGGTCCCAGGTCCTGGCTCCCCTGCGCGAGGCCGGCGCGGCCGTGGCCTCATGCCACCCGCTCTACGCCGTGAGCAGCCGATTTGACTGCTGGCAGGAGCTTTCGCGCGCCTGGTTCACGCTTGAGGGGGACGACGCCGCGGTCCAGGTACTTGAGGCCCTTCTCGCCAAATGCGGCAACCGCGTAGCGCGCATCCCGGCTGGCCAAAAGGTGCGCTACCACGCCGCAGCCGTCATGGCCTCCAACTTGGTCGTTGGCCTTTACGAGACGGCCGTCCGCGAGCTTGAGAGCTGCGGGTTCTCCGCCCAAGACGCCCAGGACGCCCTGGCCCCGCTCTTCTTGGGCAACGCCCAGCACATCGCCAGCGATGGCGTGGCCGCCTCGCTTACTGGGCCGGCCGCCCGTCACGACTCCGCCACAATCGACGCCCATCTGAGCTGTCTTTCTGGAGATAGCAGGCAGATTTACCGCTTACTCACCGACGTGTTGTACTCTATCGCAGACCAAAACAGCCAGAACGGCTAAACGTTCACCTTCCACCTAGGAGTTCACCCGCACATGGTCCTTAACATGCTCAAAGGCAAGATTCACCGCGCTACCGTCGTGCAGGCGGAGCTGGACTACGTGGGCTCCATCACCATCGACGAGGACCTCATGGACGCCGCGGGCATCCTTGAGTACGAGAAGGTCCAGGTGGCCGACGTCAACAACGGCAACCGGCTTGAGACCTACGTCATCGCCGGCGAGCGCGGCGGCGGCATGATCTGCCTTAACGGCGCCGCCGCCCACTACGTCGAGGTGGGCGACAAGGTCATCATCATGTGCTATGCCCAGATGGACCAGGCCGA
>CAVEMP010000161.1:0-4315 GCA_963616835.1 uncultured Oscillospiraceae bacterium
TCCTTGCCGCACTCCATGGTAAGGCGCTCGTTGGGGTAGACCGGGGTGAGGTCGCGGAAGCGCGGGCGGCTTTTGAGGTTCTCGGCCGCACCGCCATTGACGGTGGTCACGCTTTGCAACGGTGGGTACTTGGAGTTGCCGCGGCCGGGGCCCACATTTCCCGTGATGTAGTCGCCGGGGCGAAGGCCCAAGCTGCGAACGAGCTGCTGATGGACAAAGGCATCGTTGTCGCCTTCCATGTAGTTGCCGGTCCTCACCCAGCCGTAACCCTCGTTGGACATCTCAAGGACGCCCTCGACGGTGCGGAAGCCCTCGGCCTTGGCGGCAGCGGCGTAAACAGCCTCAATAAGGTCGGGCTTGCGAATACCCACATACTCGACGCCGAGCTCGGCGGCTTTGGAGCGAAGTTCGGCGACCTTCATCTCGGTAAGTTCTTCGCGAGAAAGGCTTGGCGCCGTGGGTCCGTCCTGGCCTCGGCGGTTGCGGTTACGATTGCGGTTGCGGCGCTCGTTGCGGTCAAAGCGGCCGTTGCGCTCTCCCCTGTCGCCGTCCTTGCGGTCGCGGTCGCCCTTGTCGGCGCGGTCGCCCTTGTCGGCGCGGTCGCCCTTGTCGGCGCGGTCGCCCTTGTCTTTGCGGTCGGACTTGTCCTTACGCTCGGGCTTCTCCGCGCGGTCCTCGCGGCTCGCCATCTCGGCCTTCTCTGGCTTATCGGACTTATCAGAATTCTCGGGCTTCTCCCCTGTTGCGGCATCAATAACCTGGGACGGCATGGGGGTAGGCTCGGAGCTTGCCTGGGTGGCGGCCTGGGTGGCGCGCGTCATCTCGTCGACAGAAGGAGCCTCGGCCGGGGCGCCCTCGGCGTCGGCCTTGCGCCGGCGGCGGCGGGGCTTGGCGGGAGCCTCCTCGACGGGGGCTGCAGAAACCTCAGGCATTGCATCCGCGACTGCAACCGTCTCACCTTCTGCCTGCACCGTCTTAGGCTTACGACCGCGGCGACGGGGTTTCTCGGCCTCACCTGCATCAGAATCGGGCTTCGCAGTCTCTTCAACGGGCCTCACGGCGTCGTCCTTCTCGGCCTTCTTGGAAACCCGCTTCTTACGGGCCGGTTTCTCAACCGCGGCCTCTGCATCCGCGGGAGCCTCTGCGGAAGCAACCTCGGCCTTGGGCTTACGGCCGCGGCGAGCAGGTTTCTTCTCCTCTGCGGGAGCTGCCTCGGCGGTCACCGCCGCGCCATCATCGGCAACGGCCTTCTTACGGGTGCGCCTCTTGGGCTTCTGGGCGGCAGCTTGGTCTAATGAAAGCTGCTCGGCCTCGGATGTCTCTTGGGACATGTGACACCTCTCTGTTTTGGCGCAAACACGCGCCACGTATGGCTTGTGAAAACGACGCATCTATAGGCGCCGCCAGTCAAAACAAAACGCCCTGTAGGGGCAACTGTTGTTTTAGCAAGGGAAATAAGTTGAGCAAATGCTTCAACCGGCTCAAAAGATAGCACATTTGAGCAAAACGTGTCACGCACAGGAAATTTTAAGGACCAGCAGGCCAGCCCAGGGGTCCTGTGACCAGGGAGGTACACGGAGGGTACTGGAAATTCTTCCCCCAACCGTAACTCGTTTTGCCTCAATCCTGGGCAAACTCAAATTTGAGTTACGGTTGGGGGAAGATGACAATCTATGCCGCGTGGGTCTTCCTGCGAACAACCAGGCCAGAGATGGTCTGCGCAAGCTCGTTGGCCGCTTTTTGGCCGGCGCCGGTGAGCTTAAGGCGCGGCGCGCGCCCGGTACCGCGCCCAGACAGACGCTCGAGCATACCCTGTTTAACCAGGCCAGAAACCGACATCGACACAGTGGGCTGCAAAAGGCCCAGTACCTCTACCAGCCCCATGATGGTAATCTCGCCCGCATCGGACGCATAAACGCCAAGAAGCACCAGGTCAGAAGCCTTGCAAAAAATGGAGCCCATGGCGTCGACGTACTTGCACATGCGCTCGGAAGAGGTGCGCGAAAGGGCCTTGCCGGTGGGAATCTGCGCGCGGGTCTTGTCGCACAGTTCGAGAAGGGCCGCCGAGCCCTGGGGCGTGATGGCGCAAACGACGTTTCGCCGGTCCTCGTCGCCCTCGGTACGCTCGATGAAGCCAAGGTTTGCCAGGTGGCTCGTACGGTGAGTCATCGTGGGACGAAGAGCGCCCTGGTACTCGGCAATCACAGAGGTTTTAAGAGGAGCGGCCGCTACCTCGAGCCTGCACAAAACGGCAAACTCCTCAAAGGTCAGGCGCATCTCGCCCGTGGCCATCTGCCTAACGATGTTGTATGCCCGCCTAACGGACATGAACTCCCTTAGGTCCATATACGGCTCCCGTGCCCTCTTAGTGAAAACAGACCCACAGAGCTGCTCAAATGCACAAAACAGCCCTAATTAATAAGAAAGTATACCTAAAACAAAACGGCGCTGAGCCAACAGCGCCGTTTGAGTACATAAAAGTGTTACATAGCCCGCATTGCGATTACATGCTTTGAGGTGCAGCAACGCCAATCATGTTGAGCGTTAGCGCAAGCACGCGCCTGGTGGCGTCGCAGGCGGCCAGGCGAGCACGGGAAAGGCCTGCGTCCATGGGGCGCGTCTCGCTACCCAAGACCTGGCAGGAGGCGTAGAACGAGTGGAACTCGCCCGCCAGCTCCTCGGCGTAGTGCGTCAAACGGAAGGGCGCGCGGTCGCGGGCGCACGACTCAACAAGGCCTGCGAACTCAGAGATCTTGCGGGCAAGAGAGGCCTCGGCCGGATTGGTGAGAAGACCCAGGTCGTACTTCTCGCCAATGGCCCTGCTCGCAACCTCGTCCATGCCAAGCTGGGCGGCCTGGTCGACATCGACGCCGGCGGCGCGGCGCAGGATCGAGCAGATACGGGCGTGGGCATACTGCACGTAGTAGACCGGGTTGGTGTTGTCCTGCTTCTTGGCTTGCTCGATGTCGAAGTCGATCATCTGGTTGTTAGACTTGGCCACCAGCGTGTAGCGCGTGGCGTCGGCGCCCACCTCGGCCAAAAGCTCGTCGAAGGCGACCATGGTGCCCTTACGCTTGCTCATGCGTACCGGCTCGCCGTTGCGCAAAAGGTTGACCAGCTGGCCGAGAAGGACCTCGAACTGCGTGGGATAGCCCAGCGCCTCGCAGACCGACTGCACGCGCTTGATGTAGCCGTGGTGGTCGGCGCCCCAGATGTCGATGACGTGGTCGACGCGGCAAAACTTGTTCCAGTGGTAGGCCACGTCAGAGGCAAAGTAGGTGTACTCGCCGTTGGTCTTGATAAGGACGCGGTCCTTGTCGTCGCCAAAGTCGGTGGACCTAAACCACAGGGCACCCGCCTCGTCCTTGTACAGATAGTCCAGCTCATCGAGCTTGGCCAAGGCGCGGTCGACGGCCGAGAGGCCCGTCTCGTCCTTGTCGTAGAGGCTGCGCTCAGAGAACCACACGTCAAAGTCGCAGCGGGCCTCGTGGCAGGTCTGGCGAATGGACTCGAGCATCATCTTGTAGCCACGCTCGCGGAAGCTCTCGCAGCGCTCGTCCTCGGTGGCGCCAACAAGTGCGTCGCCGTCCATCTGGACAAAGCGGGCGGCCAGGTCAACGATGTAGTCACCAGCATAGGCGTTGCCGCCCAGGGCCTCGTTGAAGGCATCGGTCAAGGGGTGGGTCTCGGGGTGCTCGTCGACCTCGTCGGCCACGTAGGCCTCGCGGTCGGCGAGAAGGACGGCCACGGCCTCTTCGATCGTCTTGCTCTGTGACATGAGATCTGCCAGCTGCAGGTAGCGCATAGAGATGGAGTGGCCAAAGACGTCCATCTGCGAGCCGTGGTCGTTGATGTAGTACTCGCGCTCGACGTCAAAGCCGGCGTGCTCCATCACGCGGCAAAGCGAGTCGCCCAGCGCGGCCCAGCGGCCGTGGCCGATGTGCAAGGGGCCAACGGGATTTGCCGAGACGAACTCGACCTGGACCTTCTGGCCGGCGCCCAGGTTAGAGCGGCCAAAATCGGCACCCTCCTCGCGCACGCGACGAAAGACGTCGTTTGCCGAGGCTGCGTTGAGATAGAAGTTGATGAAGCCGGGGCCCGCGACCTCGACCTTGTTCAGGCTGTCGCTGGCCGGCAGGTGGCTCACGATGGCCGCCGCGATCTTGGCGGGCGCCATGTGGGCAAGCTTGGCCGAGCGCATGGCCACGGTAGAAGACCAGTCGCCGTTGGCGGGGTCGGCCGGGCGCTCGAGGCCCAGGTCCGCGACCTCAAAGGCCGGCAGGTCGCCCGCCTCCTGCGCAGAAGCGATGGCGGT
>CAVEMP010000161.1:4538-10440 GCA_963616835.1 uncultured Oscillospiraceae bacterium
AGGAAGCGGGTGACCGCGGCGTCCAGGTGCATGATGGAGGTCTTGCAGCGCTCGCGGGCCTGCTCGATGGAGCTGGCACCCACACCCTGGCCATGCTCGACCACGCGCTCGAGAAGCTCCTTGGGCTCGCCGCTCACAAAGTAAGAGCTGTAGGTGTCCAGAATGTCGATCATCTCGTTGGACTGGGGCTTCTCGCCTTCTTGGCAGATCATGTCACCCGTGGGGCAGCCCGCCTCGTCGTAGAAGCGAAGGACATGCTGGATGCCGGGGATCGTGCGCTTGTAGGCCTGCTCAGAGAGCTTGATCACCGGGCGCCAGGGCTCATCTGCGTTGGCACGGATGGCCGAGAGCTTGTAGACGCCGCCGAGCGAGGGCTGGGGGTCGCAGGTGGCGAGCTTGGTGCCCACGCCAAACGAGTCGATGGGCGCGCCCTGGGCAAAAAGCGACTGGATGGTGTACTCGTCCAGGTCGTTGGAAACCGAGATCTTGACGTAGGGCAGGCCCGCCTCGTCAAAGGCCGCGCGGGCCTCTTTGGACAGGCGAGCCAGGTCACCCGAGTCGATGCGCACCGCAGACAGGCGCTCTCCGCGCTCCTCCATCTCTTTGCCAACTACGACGGCGTTCTTGATGCCCTGGTGGACATCGTAGGTATCCAGAAGAAGGCAGCAGTTTTTGGGACTTGACTTGGCAAAGGCGCGGAAAGCCTCGAGCTCGGTGGGAAACGCCATGACCCACGAGTGGGCATGCGTGCCAAAGACGGGGATGCCGTAGACTTTGCCGGCAAGCACGTTAGAGGTCGACGAGGCACCGCCAATGTAAGAAGCACGCGCGACCGCCAGGCCGCCGTCGGGGCCTTGGGCGCGGCGCAGGCCAAAGTCAGAGACCGTGTGGCCCTCGGCCGACTTCACCACGCGGGCGGTCTTGGTGGCAACCAGCGTTTGGAAGTTCACAAGGTTGAGAAGGGCCGTCTCGATCAGCTGGCAGTCGATGACCGGGCCCATAACGCGAACCATGGGCTCGCGAGGGAAGACAACCTCGCCCTCGGGCACGGCGTCGATCGTGAGGTCCAGGCGGTGCCCGCGCAAGAACTCAAGGAAGCCGGGCTTGAACATGGCGCCGCCGCCGGGGGCCTCAAGCGAGGCCAGGTACTCGATGTCGGCATCCTCGTAGACAAAGTTCTCGACAAGGTCGGCAATCTGACCCGTGCCGCAAGAGATGCCGTAGCCCCCGCCAAACGGGTTTTCGCGGAAGAAGGCGTTGAAGCAGGCCTGGGCCTCGGTCAAGCCGCTCTCCCAAAAGCCCTGGGCCATCGTGAGCTCGTAGAGATCGGTGTTAAGACAAACGTCGGTTGGTTTGGTGCGGTCGGTCAAAGACATAGCTATCGCCTACCCAAGATTTGAAGAAGGACCATGACAACTGCAACAAGCGCGATGACGCCAATGACGATCTTTTGCCCCACGGGCATCTTGATGTCCTCGTCGTCATCATCGGGTTCCATGAGCTTGCGGCCGCGCTCACGCTCGGCGGCGATTCGAGCGGCCTCGGCGGCCTCGGCCTGATTACGGGCCTGCTCGGCGCGCAGCTGCTCAAGCTCGGCGCGCTGTGCGGCCTCGACCTGGGCCTTCTCGCGAGCAGCCTTCTCGGCGCGCAGCTGCTCGAGCTCTGCGCGCTCCTCGTCGCTCAGCGTGGGTTGGTCTGACATGGCTCCTCCATGGTGCGAGCCGAGCGGGACGCGCGATTGGCCCCGGCGCGGCGTTTACAGACAAAGGTGACTATACCCTTAAATCGTCCAGCTCGTCTCCGCAAACCCCGGTAGCATCAAAAGCGGGGACAAAGCTCTCCGAGACGGTACCGCCCTCTTGCCACCAAAGGCGATCGAAGCCCAGGTCATCGGCGTGGCACAAAACAACCTCGTACTCAAGGTCGTCCACAGCCTGGGCCAGAGCCCCGCCGCGGCGACGGCACTGCTCGTTGGGAGTGTACTGGTTCATGACCGAAAGATCGACGCGGTTCTGGGCAATTTGCCACACCCGGTCAAGCACCGCGCACGAGTCGTCGGCATGTGTGGGCAAGACGAGGTGACGCACAATGATGCCGCGCTTCAAAAGACCGTCTTCTGTCATAAGCCGGCCACCCTTTGCGTCGACCAAGGCAACCATAGCCTCAAGGGCCGCAGCGGCGACCTGCGGATAGTCGTGCGCGCCCGAGAGCGTAGCGGCCAGCTGCGGGTCTGCGTACTTGAAGTCGGGCAGCCACACGTCCACGACGTCGTCCATGTACTCGATGGTCTCTACCAGCTCGTAGCCGCTAGTATTGCAAACCACGGGCAGGTCAAGGCCCGCGTCCTTGGCGGCGAGAAGGGCTTCTCTCACCTTGGGCGCATAGTGCAGGGCAGTTACCAAATTGATGTTGTGGGCGCCTTGGGCCTGCAGCTCTAACATGGCGGCGGCCAGGCGAGACACGCTCACCTCGCGACCAAAGCCCCCAGAGGAAATCTCGTGGTTCTGGCAAAAGACGCATCGCAGAGGGCAGCCCGAGAAGAAAACGGCTCCCGAGCCCTTCTCGCCGCTGATCGGGGGCTCTTCCCAAAAGTGCAGGGCAACACGGGCCAGGCGAAGCTCGGCCGGCACGCCGCAAACGCCCGTATGACCAGACGCGCGGTCAACGCCGCAGCGCCTGGGGCACAACTCGCAGCTAGAAAACGCGTTTGGCAGGGCCATGGGCTAACGACCCGTCTTGTGGTGGTGAGTCTCCTGGCGCTCGGCCTCTTCTTCAAAGGCGTCATCTGCGGGAGAGATAAGCTCATCCTCGCCGGTCTTGGGGTCGATGTGGTGCAGCAACACCGGCTCGAAGAGGCGCAGCTTCTTGGCAATGAACATCGAGACAGCAAAAAGCAGGCAGAAGATGCCGATGCGCGGGATAGTCTGGACCTGCGTCATGACGATGGCGCCAGCGCACAGAAGAGCCGTCCACGCGTACATGACAAGCACCGCCTGGCGCTGGTCGTAGCCCTCGTCCATCAGGCGGTGGTGGATGTGGCCGCGGTCGGCGTGGCCCACGCTCACGTGCGCGCGGGTTCTTCTCACGATAGCCGAGAAAGTATCCAAGATGGGCACCGCGGCGATGACCAGCGGCACGATAATGGTGGTAAGGCCAGCCACGCGCGTGACCGAGAGAAGCGAGGCCACGCCCAGAGAAAAGCCCAGCGTGAGCGAGCCCGAGTCTCCCATGAAAACCGAGGCCGGGTGGAAGTTGTAGCGAAGAAAGCCCAGGCACGAGCCCACGACGGCGATGGAAAGCGCGGCTGAGTCAAGGCGGCCCGCAGCGACGGCCAAGACAAAGGTCGTGAAGCTCGCGATGGCCGAGATACCGGCAGCAAGGCCATCCAAGCCGTCGATCAAGTTGATGATGTTGACGTAGGCCACCAGATAAATGACGGTGGCGGGATAGGCCACCCAACTAAGCGAGATGAACTCGCCAGAGGCAAAGGGGTCCGAGATATCGCCGATCACCAGGCCGCCGCAAACGGCGATAACCGCCGCCAGAACCTGCCCCGCCAGTTTTTGCTTGGGGCTTAGCGAGAACTTGTCGTCCAGAAGGCCCGTCAAGAAGATGACCACAAAGGCAGCCACAAGCATCCAGTAGTTGACCTGCATCCTGGGCGACGGCACAAGCACAACAGGCCACTCAAAGAAGGTCGTGCCTACGTACTGGACGACAAAGGCGCAAACAATGCCCACGAACAAGGCTATGCCGCCCATGCGCGGAATGGGGCTCTTGTTGACTCGGCGCGGGCCGGGCTGGTCAACGGCGCCTAGGCGAATGGCAATCTTCCTGGCAAGGGGCGTCATGGCTAGGGCGGCGAGAAACGCTGCAAGAAAAAGACCGGTAAACGGAACCCAGTCTGGAACCACCCCTGGCAAATCGGCACCTCCCTAATCGGTCCAAACGACAAAAACAGCCGACAGACGACGTTTGATTCTTTGTCATGATACAGGATTAGAGCGGCAAGCGGGCAACGCGCACCTACGCACACCTATGCTTCAAGCATCATGAGGCCGCAATTTAAAGTCAAGACTGTAATTTAGTTTTTGGCTTGTGGATAATGGCCTCAACGTCTCCCTGCGGAGCAAACTGGGTGAACCGACAAGCGTTACTTGGGGGCCCTATATCTCGTGTTCAGTACGGGTATTCTTCGTTGCTGAGAAAGCCGGAACGCGCGATGCGGGCACCCACCTTTTGGAAGGTGGGTTCATGAACGCAACCGCAGGGGACGTTTTTCTTTTTACGTTTTGCCGGTTGTCGGAAGCGTACGGGGCATAACTTTTACGAATGCGGGGTTGTCGGAACGAATTTCTTCCGACAACCCCAGATTTTTGCAGCGAGAAGATCTTTTTGTTCCGACAAGTCCCTAAACGAAAAACAGGCGTTCCGACAAGTCCCAAAACGTAAAGGGCAGGCGTTAGGCGCAGTACGCGTTGCCGAGAAGGGCCTTTAAAAAAAGGACGCCCCCGACGCGAGGCTGTGCGTCGGGGGCAACAAGGAAAGAAGGTAATTTGTATTTACCTCGCACACGGCGCCTTCAATCAAGCGCAGGTCAAGTGCACAATCTCGCCATTTCTCCAACACATGCGGTTCACATTTTTTAAAGTAGCCCACAAGGGGTTAAGATAAGGACGACTTGACCTAAAGGGAGACACATGGCAAAGCAGCAGGTGCACGACAACAACAAACCCCAGATAAAGCACTGCGGCGTTGACCGTAAGGCGTTTTTGCCCGTATCCCGCAAAGACATGGACGCCCGCGGCTGGGACCAGTGTGACTTTGTGTACATCTGCGGCGACGCCTATGTGGACCACCCAAGCTTTGGTATGTCGATCATCAGCCGCACGCTCGAGGCCCACGGCTTCAAGGTGGGCATCATCTGCCAGCCCGACTGGCACGACCCGGCAAGCATCGCCGCGCTCGGCGAGCCTCGGCTGGCGTTTCTCGTCTCGGCGGGAAACATGGACTCGATGGTCAACCACTACACGGTGGCAAAAAAGCACAGGTCAAAGGACTTCTATACGCCCGGCGGCCACATGGGCGCGCGCCCAGACCACGCCGTGGTGGTCTACTCGAACCTCATTCGCCGCACGTTTAAGCACACCCCCATCGTGCTGGGCGGCATTGAGGCGAGCCTTAGGCGCCTGGCCCACTACGACTACTGGTCGGACAGCCTTAAGCGCTCGGTTTTGGTGGACTCGGGCGCCGATCTTCTCCTCTACGGCATGGGCGAGAAGTCCATCGTCGAGATGGCCGAGGCCCTGGACTCTGGTTTGGCGATCGACCAGGTGAGCTGGATCGCGGGCTCGGTCTATAAGACCAAGGACCTTGGCGAGGTCTACGACTACGACCTTCTCCCCTCTTTCGAGAAGCTGCGAGAAGACCGCAGGAACTACGCCCAGAGCTTTGCCGTTCAGTACAAGAACATGGACTCGATCACAGCGCGCCGCCTGGTCGAGCCCTATGAGGCAGACAACCTCTACGTAGTGCAGAACCCGCCATCGGCGCCTTTGACGACGCCCGAGCTGGACGCCGTCTACGAGCTGCCCTACGCCCGCGCCTGGCACCCCGACTACGACGAGGCGGGCGGCGTGCCGGCCTTTGACTTCGATGAGGTGCGATTCTCCATTGCGGCCAACCGCGGATGCTTTGGCGAGTGCAGTTTTTGCGCCATCACGTATCACCAGGGGCGCGTTGTGCAGGTAAGAAGCCACGACTCGATCATGGAGGAGGCCCGCGCCTTGACGCGCGACCCCAACTTCAAGGGCTACATCACCGACGTGGGAGGCCCCACGGCAAACTTTGGGCGCTCGGCCTGCGACAAGCAGGCCAAATACGGCGTGTGCTCGAACAAGCG
>CAVEMP010000162.1:0-3414 GCA_963616835.1 uncultured Oscillospiraceae bacterium
TCGCTTCGCATCTGCATAAGGGTGTTGCGAATAGGCGCCAACATGCCAAAGCCAATACCGGTGACCACCTGACCCACGGCCGCTACCAGCACAAACGGCGTGCCGGTATAAATCATCGAACCAATGCCCACCAGCACCAGGACCATCGACAACAGCCAGGTGGAAAGCTTCTTGTGGTCGAGCTTAAGGACGAGAAGCGAGCCCAGCGTGCCGCCGATGCCAGAGGCCGACGACAGCCACCCCATCCAATCGGAGTCGACGCGCAGCACGTCTCGGTAGAACAAAGACTCCAGCGAGTCGAAGGCCCCGTAGGCAAAAAAGCCCAGGAAGCTGATGATAAAGAGGATCCGCAGCTCGTCTTTGGTAAGGACAATTTTCACGCCCTCGAGCACCTCGTGGAAGAAGTTGGGTTTCTCGGCAGCCGCGCCTTGGCTCTCCTCCTTAGCGAGACGAGCGTTCTTCTGGGCATGGACCTGCTTACCCACGGGCTTCTCTTCGCGCGTTGCCCAGGCCAAGGCCAAGGCCGGGAAGGGGGCCACGGCCATGATCGAGAAGACGCAGCGGTTGGGCGCCCAGGTGCAGATCCAGGCCGCAAGGGCCGGGCCCAGGATGACCGAGATACCCGTAGCCACCTGAGAAAGCGAGTTGGTGCGCGACAGCTCGCGGGCGTCTTCCGAGAAGAAGCGCGGGTAGGCGTCGACCGCCGTCGTGGCCGCGCCAAAGAAAAAGCCGTTGGCCATCGCCGCGATGAAAAGCGAGGGGTAGCTCACGGGCGAGAGCCACTCGAAGGCCCCGGTGAGCGCCGTGGCCGCCAGGAGAACCAGCAAGGTTTTTCTCGGCCCAATCCAGTCGATAACGGGACCGCTGGCAAGGTTGCCCAGGACAAGCAGGGTGTTGAGCGCGAAGGTAAGCGCCGAGACCTCAAGGGCTCCCGCGCCCAGGTCGTAGGTGGCGCAGCCGATGATACCCACGAAATACGTGGACTGCAGGGCGATCATCAAAAACAGATTGATGCCCACGATTCGCCCAAAGGGCGACTTGAGAATAGACATGGAGCAGCTCCTAAAGACATAAATATAGCGAGGAAAAAGCCAAACTAGACGCAGCTAGTGCGGTAGGTAAACGCCGCTTTCATACATATAGAGCATAAGACATGCCTCCTCGCTTTGGAGCCTACGCCCTCTACCCTACCACGCCCCGTGTTGCGCGCCCGTTAAAACCCGCCAGATGCCACCGGTGACCTCGCCCGACGGCCACGGCTCGTCACAAAATCCCAATCCCGTGCCCGCTCTTGTGTAATTCCCTCTAGTTTGGGGGTATTTACATCCAACGTGGCGGCGAGACGGGCGTATAATCCCTCCTCGCTGGTGTGAATTAGCAAGAACGCGCGCGGCCTCCCACAAAGCACAGGTTCGCGCCAACCATAAGGAGAGACAATGTCAGAAGCGCTTCTTAGCGTGCAAAACCTCAGCGCAGGGACCGAGGACAAGCCCATCCTGCGCGGCATCGACCTGGCCGTCAACGCAGGCGAGTGCCACGTCTTGATGGGACCCAACGGCGCGGGCAAGTCCACCTTGGGCCACGTCATCATGGGCGACCCCACCTACAAGGTGACCGAGGGCACCATTAGCTTCGACGGCCAGGACCTCACCGAGGCCGGCGCCGACAAGCGCAGCCTGGCGGGCATCTTCTTGTCCTACCAGGCCCCCGTCGAGGTGCCGGGCGTGCCCCTGTACAGCTTCCTGCGCACCATCTGCCAGATGCGCCCCGAGCTCAAGACCACCGCGCGCAAGTTCCGCCAGCGCGTGGGAGAGATCGCCGACCAGCTGGACCTTGACCAGTCCTTCCTCATGCGCGAGCTCAACGTGGGCTTCTCGGGCGGCGAGAAGAAAAAGATCGAGATGCTGCAGCTTTTGCTCTTGCAGCCCAAGCTGGCCATTCTGGACGAGACCGACTCGGGCCTGGACGTCGACGCCCTGGGCGTGGTCTCGCGCGGCATCGCGGCCTACCGCGAGCAGTGCGACGGTGCCCTGATCGTGATCACCCACAACACCCGCATCCTCGAGCGCCTTGAGGTCGACCGCACCCACGTCATGGTCAAGGGCCGCATGGTCGAGGAGGGCCCCGCCTCTCTTATCGACGAGATCGACCGCGGCGGCTTCGAGCGCTTTGAAACCAAAGCAGCCGGCGAGAAGACCGAGGAGGCGGCTAACTAGTGGCAGACGAGCGCGAGAAGAAGCGCACGCAGGTAGCAGACGTCGACCGCTCCCTCTACGACTTCACCAAGTCCGAGGAGGGCTACGAGCGCTACGCCGACGGCCTGACCCCCGACATCGTGCGCGCCATCAGTGCCAAGAAGGACGAGCCCGCCTGGATGCTCGAGATGCGCCTGGACGCGCTGGAGAAGTACCACGCGCGCGACATGGCCGCCAACTGGGGCCCCTCCATCGCGGGCCTTAACCTGGACCACATCTCTACGTACGTCTCGCCCAAGACCAAGCAGGCCAAGAGCTGGGACGACGTGCCCGAAGACATCAAGGACACCTTCGACCGCCTGGGCATCCCCGAGGCCGAGCGCGAGAGCCTGGCCGGCGTAGGCGCCCAGTACGACTCCGAGATCGTCTACCACAACATGCGCGAGGACGTGGCCAAACAGGGCGTCATCTATACCACCATCGAGGATGCCCTGCACGACCCGCAGTGGGAGCCCGTGGTGCGCGAGTACTTTGGCACCTTGATCCCGCCCACCGACCACAAATTCGCGGCCCTGCACTACGCGGTGTGGAGCGGCGGCTCGTTTGTCTATGTGCCGGCGGGGGTCACGCTGGACTACCCGCTGCAGAGTTACTTCCGCTTAAACGCGGCGGGCGCGGGCCAGTTCGAGCACACGCTGATCATCGTCGAGCCCGGCGCCGACCTGCACTTTATTGAGGGTTGCTCGGCTCCTAAGTACTTCGAGGCCAACCTGCACGCGGGCGCGGTCGAGCTGTTTGTCAAAGACGGCGCGCGCCTTCGTTACTCGACCATCGAGAACTGGTCGAAGAACATGTACAACCTCAACACCAAGCGCGCCAAGATTGGCGCCGACGCCAAGATGGAGTGGGTCTCGGGCTCGTTTGGCAGCCACGTGAGCTACCTCTACCCCACCACCATCATGGAGGGTGCCCGCTCGAGCTGCGAGTTCACCGGCATCACCTTTGCCGGCGCCACGCAGGACCTGGACACCGGTTGCAAGGTCATAATGAACGGCGCCGATACCATGGCCTCGATCAACACCAAGTCGATCTCTAAGGACGGTGGCGTCAACACTTTCCGCAGCTCTGTGGTGGTGGGGCGCCGCGCCGACCGCGCGCGCTGCTCGGTATCGTGCCAGTCGCTGATGCTCGACGACATCAGCCGCTCCGACACCATCCC
>CAVEMP010000163.1:0-12790 GCA_963616835.1 uncultured Oscillospiraceae bacterium
CCCCGGCCAGACCGTGACCCGCACCTTCACCATCGAGCCGTTCTAGGCGACCCCCGGGCGGCCCCGGGCCGCCCCTTTTCGATGACGGGACCTAAATCGCAGATTCTTCGCTAATTGAAGCGCTTTATCTGTGATTTTGGTCCCGTCATCGTGGGGCTTTACTCGGCGTCGGCGTCGGCGCCGGGGTCGGGGCCGGCGGAGTCGGGGTCGACGACGGCGGGGTCGGGCTCGGCGTCCTCATCGGTCTCCATTCCGTCACGGAAGTTCTTGACCGTTTTGCCTACGGCGCTTCCAAGTTTGGGAAGATTCTTCGGACCAAACAGAACAAGGGCGACCGCCACGATAATTAGTAACTCTGGACCGCCAAGACCTAAAACCATACGAGCCTCCAAAACGCGATATACCCGGCCTCTCACCAGGCTTCTCGCTTATCGTAGGTCTCGCTGCGCGATAGGTAAAATACTTCTTTTAGTGGTGTCCCATACAAAACTTGTATGTCATATGGACCTAGCCGCGCCTCACGGCCTCAAGCCGCCGCAAGGCTTCCTCAACCTTGCCAATGGCCTCGTGTACGCGATCGGCCGCGTCGCTCATGTCCTTTTGAATCATGATGTCGGCCAGGGCATTGTCGAAGGCAATGTCGAAGACCGCATTGATGCTCGAGACATTGGCGTTTAGATGGGCTAGCTCGTGCACGTCTGCCAGCTCGGACGAGAAGGCCATGATCTCTTGGCGCGCAGTCGTCAGCGCATGGTTAGCGTCGCCCAGGCGCGAGTGCTTGACCACGCTGGTAATCAGGCCGCCACCCAGGATGTCGACAATGCCCCAGCGCTGTGCGGAGTCCAGCGAGTCGGCCGCGTCGTCTAAGGCGTCCAAGGCACGCTGACCTGCGGCGATGGCCTCGTCGATCTCTTTTTTCCTGTCGTACATGGACTCTCCCCTATTTTGGCCGGTCTGGAAGGTCTTCTCAGTATAAGGGGCGCCGAGAAAAGCGGGCCGTGCGCCGCCAAAGGGACCCGCCAAAACGCGCCGGCCGCCGCACGTCCCCATCCAAAACCGGCCGGTAACCCTTCTTTTACATCACTGGTTGGAAAACAGGGGTGAACTCGGGGCGCGATGGGGCGATAATGGCGAAGTTGCACGCAATCGCGGCCGCGCGCACCAGGCGCTCGGCAGACAAAGGAGGGGACGTCCTATGCTCAAAATCGGATTGCTTACCAGCGGCGGAGACTGCCAGGCCTTGAACGCCACCATGCGCGGCATCGTCAAGACCATCCTGCACAACTCCAAGGAAAAGGTCGAGATCTACGGCTTCGAGGACGGCTACCAGGGCCTCATTTACGGCCGCTACCGCGAGCTGACCGGCCGCGACTTCTCGGGCATCCTTACCAAGGGCGGCACCATCCTGGGCACCTCGCGCACCCCTTTCAAGCTGCTGGACACCCCCGAGGCAGACGGCGTCGAGAAGGTCCCCGCCATGATCGACACCTATAAGAAGCTCAAGCTCGATTGCCTGTTTATGCTGGGCGGCAACGGCTCGACCAAGACTGCCAACCGCCTGCGCGAAGAGGGCCTGAACATCATCGCCCTGCCCAAGACCATCGACAACGACACCTACGGCACCGACATGACCTTTGGCTTCACGAGCGCCATCGACGTCGCCACCCGCTGCATCGACGACATCCACACCACGGCCTCTAGCCACGGCCGCGTCTTTGTTATCGAGATCATGGGCCACAAAGTGGGCTGGATTCCCCTGTACGCCGGCGTTGCCGGCGGCGCCGACGTCATCTTGATCCCCGAGATTCCCTACGACATGGACAACGTAGTCAAAGCCATTGAAGAGCGCGACAGGAACGGTGGACGCTTCTCGGTGGTCGTCGTGGCCGAGGGCGCCATCTCTAAGGAAGAGGCAGCCATGAAGAAAAAGGCCTACAAGGCCAAGGTCGCCGCACGCGTCAAGCCTTCCGTGGCCTACGACATCGCCGAAGAGATCGCCGCCCGCACCGGCCGCGAGATCCGCGTGGCCGTCCCCGGCCACACCCAGCGCGGCGGCGCGCCGGACGCCCAGGACCGCATCTTTGCCACGCAGTGCGGCGTCGAGGCTGCCCGCGGCTGCCTGGAGGGCCAGTACGGCTACATGATCGCGCAGAAGCACGGCCAGATGGTCCGCGTGCCGCTTGAGGATGTGGCCGGCAAGCTCAAGTATGTCGATCCCAACAGCGACCTGGTACGCGAGGCCAAGCTTTTGGGCATCAGCTTCGGCGACGAGTAAGCGCAAAGGCCCGCGATGCTCTCGGAGTGGTTCACAAGTTTCTGCGACGCGGTTGCGGCCTGGGACAGCCAGGCCATCTTCCTGCGGCTTCTTCTCGCCACCTTGGTGGGCGTCGTCATTGGCCTTGACCGCGAGTACCGCAACAAGGGCGCCGGAATCAAGACCCACGTGCTGGTGTGCCTGGGCTCGGCCATGACCATGATCGTGGCCGAGTACGTGGCCATGACCTTCCCCGAGGCCCGCGGCGACGTCAATCGCATTGGCGCGCAGGTGGTCTCGGGCGTGGGCTTCTTGGGCGTGGGCACGATCATCGTCACCCACCGCAACGAGGTTCGCGGCTTAACGACGGCAGCCGGCCTTTGGGCCTGCGCCTGTATAGGCCTAGCCGTGGGCATTGGCTTTGTCGAGGCGGCGCTGATCGCCATGCTCTTTGTGGTGCTCACGTTTTGGGCGTTGCGCGGCCTGGACAAGTGGCTGCACGACAACGCGAAGACCTTCGATTTATACGTTGAGCTGGAAAGTCACGGCGATGTAAAGGAGCTTTTGAAGAAGCTGCACGCCTGGGAGTGCAAATACTCGGATTTCACGCTGACAAAGGGGCTTTCTGGCACGCAGAACTGCGCCGTCACGGTGACCATCACGCTGCGCCAGCCAGGCCGCAAGCAGGCCTTTATTGACGCGATTCAGCTGCTGGACTTCGTGAGTTACTGCGACGAGCTTTAGGACGTTGGCCAGGGGCGAGTTGAGCCGGGATCGGACCAGGGCCTGGAGAAAGATTGAGATCAGGAGAAGTTCATGATTGGTGACCTGGGGTTTTCTTTAACAGCAGACGCGCTGGACTGCGGCAAGCAGCGCCAAGCGGCGCTTGTGGGCGTGGCCGAATGCGTACTGGGACAAATCGCTCGTCCCTACCCGTGCGCCCAACGCCAGACCCTGAGCAGCCCCGACGAGCTTGAGCTTCCCATTAAACGCTT
Source organism: uncultured Oscillospiraceae bacterium (assembly GCA_963616835.1). Lineage (GTDB taxonomy): Bacteria > Actinomycetota > Coriobacteriia > Coriobacteriales > Atopobiaceae > Paratractidigestivibacter. The sequence continues at coordinate 3,250 of CAVEMP010000163.1, forward strand.
CCCGGTCTTCTACGGATCCTTTGACTGGCACTCGTGCGTGCACTCGCACTGGACGCTGGTACGCATGCTGAGCTGCGGCGCGTTTAACGCGACGGGTTGCACGGGGGCCGAGGCGGGCGCGGCCGACGCCGCAAGCGACCTAGAGGTGCGCGTCTTAGCCCAACTTGAGAAAAGCTTCGCGGCCGACGCCATGGCCGCTGAGGCCCGCAGCTGGCACGAGAAGATCCCCGCCTGGGAGGAGAAGCCCTACGGCTGGACATGGCTTCTGGCACTTGACCAGGAGCTGGGGCGACTTGCCGCAAGCAACAGTCCGCACGCAGCCGCCGCGGCCAGCTGGCGCGAGGCTCTTCTCCCCTTGCGCGACGTCATGTACCAGCGTGTCATTGGCTGGCTTGAGGAGCTTTCGCTTGCCGCGCGCACGGGCACGCACTCGGATACCGCGTGGAACCTGGCGATGGCGCTGGACTACGCCCAGGCCACGGACGACGCTCACCTGACCGAGCTGGCACGCGGCGACGCCCGTCGTCTCTTTGGCCACGACGCGGCCGCCCCAGTGGCGTACGAGCCTAACGCCGACACGTTTACCTCGGCCGTCCTTAACGAGGCCGCCTGCATGGCCCGCGCGCTGGATACCACAGAGTTCGAGACGTGGATGGCAGCCTACCTGCCGCAGCTCTTCTCGGCAGATTTTGAGGCGCCGCTGATCGCCGATTTACCCGGGCGCTGGGACGGCTCGGGCTACCTGGAGGTCCACACCGTGGCACTTCCCACCTCGCGTGGGCTGGCGGCTCGCGACGCGGCGGCGCGCTTAGGCGACGGCCCGGCCCGCGCCAACCTTGCCGCCGAGGCCACCCGCTGGGTATGCGACGGCGTTAACGACATCCAGCTTTCTGGCTACCTAGCCGACCACTGGGTGGGCAGCTTTGTCTGCGCGGCGCTTCTGGGCGGCAACTAGGCGCGGTGCATGGCCACTTCGTACCGGCACATCCTCCACGGCTTTGACCCCGTGTTTGACAAGGGCTCTCGCGTTTTGGTGCTTGGCTCTTTTCCTTCTGTGGCGAGCCGAGCCAACGACTTCTACTACGGACATGCGCAAAACCGCTTTTGGCACGTTATGGCAGCTTGCCTGGGGTGCGAGGTTCCGCAGACTATAGCAGAGAAACGCGCGATGCTGCTGGAAAACGGCATTGCGCTATGGGATGTCATAGCCGAGTGCGACATCAAAGGTTCAAGCGATGCCAGCATCAAGAACGTGCGGGCAAACGACGTGGCGGGCCTGATCAAGGACTCTAACGTGCGGGCCGTTATCTGCAACGGAGCCACGGCGGGGCGCCTGTACCACCGCTACCTGGAGTACCTGTGTGCAATGCCGGCCCAGGTAATGCCGTCGACAAGCCCGGCCAATGCCGCCTGGGACCTTGACCGGCTGGTCGAGCGCTGGTCGCAGGGCCTGGACGAGGCCCGCCAGGCGCCGGATGTGCGGCCCGCGCCGACCGCCCGCAAGGCGCCCGCCGCCACCGACTACGGCACCCACCGCTCTATGCAGGGCAATAAAGGGCGCGACACCAAGCCAGAGCTGCTAGTACGCCAGGAGCTTCGCGCCGCCGGCCTTACCGGCTACCGTCTGCAGTGGCACGTGCCGGGTCGCCCCGATATCGCCTGGCCAGGGAAGAAAGTTGCCCTCTTTATCAACGGCTGCTTCTGGCACCGTTGCCCGCGCTGCAACCCCTCGACTCCCAAGAAGAACATCGAGTACTGGAACGCGAAATTTGCCCGCAACCAAGAGCGCGACCGCGAGAACCTGGCCGCCCTGACACGCGACGGTTGGACCGTCCACGTCATCTGGGAGTGCGAGCTTAAAAAGTCGATCCGCGACGCCACATTTGCCGCCCTTATCCCCCAACTTATGGCCGAGCTGGGCAAGGACAGTCTCAAGTAGGCGCCGCGGAATTTAAAAACGCTGCAAGTCGGCCATCAAATTTGATTCGGTCAAGTAGCCGGCCCTTTTGCAAAACAAAACCCGCAGGTCAGAGACTTGCGAGTTTTGCGGCTACTTACCAAGGTCGATTTTGATGGCCGATTTGCAGCGTTTTTGGTTTTCGAACCCCCGGCCGGCCGCCGGGACTACCCCAGAGTGACCGAATCTGCCCCGTCGATCTGCAGGTCAGCGTTATAGAAGGCCGTAAGAGCGTCGATGCCCAAGGCCACGTCGCGCGCACCCGCAGTCTCAAAGCTGGAGTGCATCGCCAGCTGCGGCAAGCCTACATCCACACCATGCAGGGAAACCTGCATGTTAGACAGATTGCCCAAAGTGCCGCCGCCCGCCATGTCACTGCGGTTGGCAAAGGTCTGGTACGGCACGCCAGCGTCGTCCAGCACGGCGATTAGCGCAGCGCGGCTAAACGCGTCGGTGCAGTAGTGCTGGTTGGCGGCCTCTTTGATGACCAGACCGCGGTTTAGCCAACAACGGTTGGCCTCATCGTGCTTTTGGGGGTGGTTGGGGTGGACGGCATGCGCATTGTCGCAGCTCACCAGCATCGAGCGAGCAATCGCCTGCAGGTACTGCTCGCGCGTGGCGCCAAGGCAGCCTGCCAGGCGCTCCAGCGTGTCAACCAAGAAGGTCGACATCGCGCCCTGCTTGGTGTTGGAGCCCACTTCCTCATTGTCAAAGCAAGCGTACACTGCCACCGACCTGGGGTTTTCTGCGCCGAGAAACGCCTCGAGCGCCGTATAGGCACACCCCAAGTCATCCAACGCGCGCCCGCTCACAAACTCGTTGGCCGCGCCCCAAACCCTGGCCGGCGTGCGGTTGTACAAAAACAGGTCGCGGGCCAAAACGTCGCCTGCGGCCACGCCCAGGTCGTCGGCCACCATCTGGTCAAACGAGCCCTCGCCCAGCTCACCTGCCGAGAAGAGCGCCGGCAGGTCAACGGCGCGGTTAAGCTCGGGAGCGCGCCCAGCCTCACGGTTAAAGTGAATAGCCACGTTGGGAATGAGCGCCACGTCGCGGGCCGAGTCATACAGGCGGCTCACGACGCGCGACCCCTCGCGCACCATGATGCGGCCTGCCACGCCCAAGGGCCTATCCAGCCACGAGTGGTCGATCGGCCCGCCATAGACCTCAACGTCCAGGCGCGCGTAGTCGCCGGGGCCGTGCAGGTCGCAGCCCGACTTAACCTTTAACGCCGGCGAGTCGCCGTGCACCGCGCACAGAGAAAAACGCAGGTCGCAGGCCGTAGCCTCGGCACCCACCGCAAATGCCAGGACGCTTGAGTTGTTACGTACAACGTAGTACTTGCCACCCGCGACAACGCCCCAGGCCTCGTTCTCGCGCAACCGAGAAAACCCGGCGGCCTCAAGGCGCGCGGCCACCTGGGCCGCGGTATGAAACATGCTCGGGCACTTCTCGACAAACTCAACAAGACCCCAAGCTGCGGCAATGTCGCGCTCAGTGGCAACCCCGCGGCCCGCACTCGCGCACTTCTCGCTTACAACACCCATGTCACAGCTCTTCCCTACTCGCTTCTTAACGCCTCGACGGGATCCTTCTTGCTGGCGCTTCGGGCCGGCAAAAGACCCGCAACCACGGTAAGCACCACACTGATCAAAATCAAGATCACGGCGTCGATGGCAGGCAAGCTCATGATGTTGGGCACCTGCTTGGTCTCAAGGACAATGGCGTTGACCGGCACGCTTGCCACCAACACAACCACGATGGCAAAGACGCCCGCGATCAGGCCCTCGATAAAGGTCTCGGCATTGAAGACGTTGGCCACGTTGCCCTTCGAGGCGCCAATCGCACGTAGGATGCCGATTTCTTTCTTGCGTTCAAGCACGCTGATGTAGGTGATGATGCCGATCATAATCGAGCTCACCACCAGGCTGATGCTCACGAAGGCAATCAAAACCAGGCTGATCATGTTCACGATGTCGGTGACCGAACTCATGATGATGCCCATGTAATCGGTGTAAGAGATGACCGAGTCCTCGTTGCCCGCGGCCTTGACCTGCTCGTTATACGCGTCGATACGGTCAAGCACGCGCTGCTTGGCGTCAAAGTCCTTGGGGTAGATGCGCACAGAAATAGGGTCGCTGGTGTTTGCGTAACCCAAAGTCGTGAGGTTGTTGTCGTACGTCAAGCGCGAGGCCATGGCGTAGCTCGTCATAAGGGAGCTAAGGTCCTCGACATCCATGTTGAAGTGCAGCGCGTTTGCAAAGGCGCTCCCATCAACCGAGAAGGCGCTCTCGAGGCTAGAAAGGCTGCCCGAGAGCTGAGACATGCTCGAGGTCATCGCATCGCCCATCTGGGTCGCCACCTGCTCCATGACCTGGGTAACACCGGCCTTGAGCTGCGTCGAAACAATCTGGGCGATTTGGGCGCTCATGCGCTCCATGACCTGACCCATAGCCTGGGAAAGATAGGGTGCCAGGTCCTTCTCGACGTAGTTCTCCAAGGCCTTGGTAAGAGGCTCGGCCAGATCGGCAGAAATTTCGTTCAAACGGGCAAGGCTGGACTTGGCGGTCTCGTCGTTTTGCAGGTAGGCCTTGAAGGCCTCAAGCACCTTCTGGCCGTCGGTTAAATCCTGCGGAGAGAGGGACTTGAACTGATCGCTGGCCAAGAAGCCCTGGAAGAGGCTGTTGACAATCTTTGCAACCTCTTTTTGCTGATCGGGCGTGATCTCGAGACCCAAGAAGGCCTCGGAAAGATCGGGCAGGGGCGCGCCCTTGATAATGTCGGTGAAGTCGATGCTAGAGAAGTCGATGCCAGACAGATCGATGTCCATGCTCGAGAGATCGATGTTGGAGAAATCCATGCTCGAGAGGTCAACCCCAGCCGAGGTACCCAGGGTCGAGAGGCCAGCGAGCGCCGAGGAGTCAAAGCTAAAGGCGCTCTTAATCGCATCCTCGTCCACGCTAAAAACGCTGCTTAGATCGAAGCCCTGCTTGGCCTCGCTCTGCAGCTCGTCGAAGGTCTTGCCAGTGAAGACGTCGACGGTGGGGCTGGCCAACTGCTCGGCCACGATCTGCGAGTTTGCGGCGCGCTCGATAAGCTCTTGGGTCAAAGCCGGAGTGTAGGCAATGCCGGCAGAAAGAGCGTTGGAGTTGGCCGTCTCGTTGGGCTTGACGACGCCAACAATCCGCAGGTCAAGGGCATCAGAGAGCTGCGCCGCCATGTACTCGACATCGTCAGACATGTCGGTCCAGGTGCCCGTCTCTTCATTCTTGCGGTAGGTGTCAGACGGCGAGAGGACCTTAAACTTGCAGCTCAAAGCGTCGTCGTAGGTAAAGTCGATATTGGTATCGGCAGTCGTGAGCTCGCCGTCGGCAGACATAGAACTTTGAACCATCTGGTTCATCTGGTTGATGTCCAAGGCGCCGATGCTGTAGAGGGTGTAGTCGCTGATACCGCCCTTGCTGGTAAGGACAAGCACGGCCTCGTCTGCGGCGGTGGCCCAGCGGCCAGCTACAACGTCGTACTGGCTCTCGAGAAGTTCCTGGTCGTCGAGCATCTCGTTAAAGACGTCGACGCCCATCGACGAGGTCATGGCCGAGGACGCCGCGGCCGACGTGCCGTTGCTCATGGCCTCGGTCATGGCGTTGGGCACCAGCTTGGTGGCCGCCGCCGTGCCGCCCGCGTCGTCGCTGCGGTAGATGATGGGGCTCACGCCGTAGTCGTACTGGATGGCGTTGACATCCTCGGCGATATTGTCGCCGCCTTCGTCCAGCCAGACCTTGAAGCTGGTCATATCGTTTGACTTGACGCTGGCGAACATGTCCTTGACCGCGGTGAGCACGGGAATCGAGGTGCTGGTCGAGGCGTCGGTCTTCTCACCGTCGCTGGATGTGCCGCCGGCCGAGTCGCCGGAGCCGGAGCCAGAATCAGAGTCGTCGCTCGATCCGCCGCCCAGCATGGACGTGAGGTCGTAGCTCTGCTTAGAGATGGTGAGGGGGTAGCTGGACAGCGTGTCCTCTTCGACCTTGGCGATATAGCCGTTAACGCCGTTTGAGAGGGCAAGAATCGCCGCGATGCCAATGATGCCAATCGAGCCCGCGAAGGCCGTCATGGCCGTGCGACCCTTCTTGGTCATGAGGTTGCGAGCAGAAAGGCCCAGCGCCGTGAGGAAGTTCATCGAGGTACGGCGGGTGGGCTTGGCCTTGCGGCGGGTGGCGGTCGTTACGTCAAAGGGGTCGGAGTCGTGGGTAATATGACCGTCGGCCAGGTTGACGATACGCGTGGCGTAGTCCTGCGCCAGCTCGGGGTTGTGGGTGACCATGATGACCAGACGGTCGCGCGCCACCTCGCGCAGCAGGTCCATGACCTGCACCGATGTCACCGAGTCAAGGGCGCCGGTGGGCTCGTCGGCCAAAACGATCTCGGGGTCGTTAATCAAGGCACGGGCAATGGCCACGCGCTGCATCTGGCCGCCCGAGAGCTGGGCGGGGCGCTTGTCGATGTGCTGCCCCAGGCCGACCTTCTCCAGGGCCTGCTTGGCGCGCTCGCGACGCTCAGCGCGCCCCACGCCAGAAAGCGTCAAGGCAAGCTCGACGTTTTCAAGGATGGTCTGGTGCGGGATAAGGTTGTAGCTCTGAAAGACAAAGCCAATGCGGTTGTTACGGTAGGCATCCCAATCGCGGTCGCGAAAATCCTTGGTCGAGATGCCATCAATCAAGAGGTCGCCCTCGTCAAAGTGGTCAAGTCCGCCGATGACGTTGAGCATCGTGGTCTTACCCGAGCCCGAAGGCCCCAAAATGGCCACGAACTCGTTATCCCTAAACGCCAGGCTCACATGGTCCAGGGCGATTTGGGTAAACGAGTTCGTGGAGTACTTCTTACAGATGCTCTTGAGCTCCAGCATGGCTTAGCAGGCCTTTCTTTGTGAAAAAAGATGACCTTGCTATTCTGCCCCCAGCGTTTTTGTTTATGCCAAAAGTCGCTGAACCTTCAAACTTGCGGTGGCCGCGCGGGTAAGAAGGTCGTGGTCGACGGCGCCGGCGCCCAAAGCGGCCAAGGCGTTGGCGAGAAGAACGTCGACGTCGTCGTCCATGCGGCCCAGCTCCATGGCGGCGTAGGCGTCGGCCGCGATGCCGCGGATGACCGAGAAGAGCAAGGCGGCCTCGGGGGTGTCAAGAGCAGGGGCGACCGCGGCGCCCTGGGGCACGCCGCGGTGGGCGCTCACGTGCTCGGAGCGGGCGGCGACAGCCTCGATGTAGGCGTCGAGCTGGGCGGCATCGGTGCAGGCAGTCGCGGCAAAGAGGCCCTCGATCACGACGCCAAAGGCGTGGCCACAGGGGACAAAGCCGGGGACGGCCTGCATGGCGTTGGACATGGTGGCGCCCAGGCCGCAGAGCTGGGCGACGAGCTCGGTCTGCTTGGCCGCGGCGGCGCTGGGCTGCTCGGCAGAGGCGGTGACGGGGCCGTGCTGGATGGTGGAGTCTTGCATGGTTGCTCCTTTACGGGTGTTGGTTTTTGCGACTTTGAGTGTATACGAGGCGCGGCGGCCGCACGCGGGCGCGCGGGGCAAGTCGTACAATACGCCCATGAATTCTGGGGCGAGCTACATATTAGAGTACGCAGGCACGCAGGTCACGGTCACGCGCAAGCGCGTGCGACGGATTAACCTGCGCGTGGCGGGCGACGGCAGCGCGCACATGAGCGTGCCGTGGCACGTGGGGCGCGCCCAGGCCGAGGCGTTTCTCGCCAAGAACGAGGCGTGGCTCGCCGAAGCGCTGGTCCGGGCCGCCGCACGGCGTAACGAGACGGCGAGACACGCGGTCGAGGGACAGGTCCCGCTGTGGGGCAAGCTTGTGAACTGCGACGATGCCCCCGAAGTGCTGTGGCGCCACGAGATTGCCGCACGCCTGGACGACGCAGCGGGACGGGCCGAGGCGGCCTTGGGCGTCCACGCGAGCGGCTGGCAACTACGCGACATGAAGACACGCTGGGGCTCCTGCACGCCGGCAACCGCCAAGATCCGCATCAACATTCGCCTGGCCGCATACCCCGAGACCTGCCTGGATTACGTTGTGGCCCACGAGCTAGCGCACCTGCTTGAGCCCAGCCACAACGCACGCTTCCACGCCATCGTGGCCAGCGCCTACCCCACCGAGCCCACCGCCCGCCGCCTCCTGCGCCAAGACCCCTGGGACCTGGCGGCCCGCAACACCACCGACGACGCCTCTCGATGACGGGACCTAAATCGCAGATAAAGCGCTTCAATTACGGGAGAATCTGCGATTTACGTCCCGTCATCGAAAAGGAGCGTGACAACGGCAGGGTCATTGAAGGCCGCGGGTGCCTTACGAGGACCCCGGCAACAGTCATGCGCGACTTTTCGTGGTTTAAACCGTGACTCGCAGAGTAGCCAGCCGCAAGGTACTTCTCGCCAACTGGGCAAACGCCGCCGACAAGGACCGGGCTACTCACCCTCAGCCGATTTAAACCGCGAAAAGTCGCGCATGCGCTACGGGGCGGGGCTAGTCGACGGCGACAACGTGCAAAACGTCGCGGTCGACGGTGAAGGAGACGTCGTGGGCGGCAAAAGCCAGGTGGTAGACGCGGGTTGGGTCGTGCTTGCTGCCGGCGCGGCGCGGGTCTTGGCGCAGGACCTCAATTAGGCCTTCGAGTTTCCCCGGCTCAATGCATTCGCGCAGGTCGTTGGGGAAATCGACCTCAAGTTCGGCCCAAGGCGCGCGCTCGATCCAGCCGCCCGAGGCGTCCGGATGGCAGTCGGCAAACGGGATGTAAGGCTTGATGTCTAAGATGGGCGTACCGTCGCGCAGGTCACAGCCGCGCACATGGATGACGGGGCCGGCCTCGCCCGTCTCGACTCGGTCAAGCTCGACACAGGTCAGGCCAATAGGGTTGGGCCTAAAGGGGCTTCTCGTTGCAAAGACCCCCACGCGCTCGCTGCCGCCCAGCCGAGGCGGGCGCACCGTGGGCGACCAGGTCTTCTCCGTACCAACCGAGCCGTCGGCCGCCGACGCAACGCCGCGCGCGCCGCCCGCCGCATCGGCCGCAACGTCTGCCGCCGTCCCGCCCGGTGCCCCGTTCTCAAACTGCCAGATCAACCACAGGTGCGTGAACTCTTCAAGCCCGCGTACCGCATCGGCCCGTGCAAACTCGGGGTCAAACACAACCCGCCCCTGCAAATGCGGAGCCAAAAAGCTGTTGCGCGGAATCCCAAACTTCTGCGGCATGTCTGTATATATGTGTGCAATCGCCCTCATGCGCCCCATTGTAGCCCGACCGGCCTGCCAACCGCACTCGATGGTGGGACCTAAATCGCACATAAAGCGCTTCAATTACGAGGGAATCTGCGATTTGGGTCCCGTCATCGGGCAACGGCACCGCGACCGCGCGCGCCGCCGCGGCGAGCGAGAAACAAGTTGACAACAGGTGTTCACGGGGCGGAAATCAAGGCCGAGCGGCGGCGAAACAACCATCGCCCATTATGGGTCGCGTGACAAACCGCACATAAGGGACAACAAAAGTGAGAGAGGGATGGGCCATGCCGCAATATGACGAGCTCTTAGAGCATGC
>CAVEMP010000164.1:0-3247 GCA_963616835.1 uncultured Oscillospiraceae bacterium
AAGTGGTGCGCCCAGGGGGATTCGAACCCACGACCTTTCGCTCCGGAGGCGAACGCTCTAATCCACTGAGCTATGGGCGCAATAAGCTAATTAATTGTAGCCGATGTTTTGAATCTTGTTTCCAACGATGCACATACACACGGATATAAGACAAATCGATAACATGTTCGTGCTACCATCGAGCGGCTAACCCCATGAGATACGGAGCGCACATGATCGCAGTCGTAAACGATAAGGCAACAAACGAGCAGCTCAACCAGTTTGTCGACTGGATCGAAGCGCGCGGTTTCAAGACCAATGTCTCACAAGGAGACAACGAGACTATCGTCGGGATTATCGGCGACACTACCCAAATCGACCCTTTCCTTCTTGAGAGCATGGACATCGTCGAGTGCGTCCAACGCGTGACCGAGCCCTTTAAGAAGGCCAACCGCAAGTTCCACCCCGAGGACACCGTCGTCGACTGCGGTCGCGGTGTTTTGGTGGGCGGCGGCAACTTCCAGGTCATCGCAGGCCCCTGCTCGGTCGAGGGTGAAAACCTGCGCACTATCGCGCGCGCTGTCAAGGAGGCCGGCGCCACTATGCTGCGCGGCGGAGCCTTCAAGCCGCGCACTTCTCCGTACGCCTTCCAGGGCATGGGCGAGAAGGGCCTTGACCTTTTGATGGATGTTGCGGGCGAGCTTGACATGCCCGTGGTGACCGAGATCATGGACGCCCACGATATCCAGTTGTTCTTGGACAAGGGCGTCGATGTCTTCCAGGTGGGGGCAAGAAACGCGCAGAACTTCACCCTTTTGAAAGAGCTGGGCAAGACCAGCACCCCCGTCCTTCTTAAGCGTGGCATGTCCGAGACGATCGACGAGCTTCTTATGGGTGCCGAGTACATCATGAGCGAGGGCAACGAGAAGGTCATGCTGTGTGAGCGCGGTATTCGCACCTTTGAGACGCGCACCCGCAACACCTTTGACGTGAACGCCATCCCGGTGCTGCACCACCTTACCCACCTGCCCGTTATTGGAGACCCCTCGCACTCCACCGGCTACACCCGCTACGTCAAGCCGGCAGCCTATGCCGCATGCGCGGCGGGCGCCGACGGCCTTGAGATCGAGGTCCACGACTGCCCGTCCAAGGCCTGGTCCGACGGCGCACAGGCCTTGACGCCCCAGATGTTTGCCGACGTCATGCGTCGCTTGGCCCTTATCCGCGAGGCCGTGACGACCGATATCGAGGAGGCATAGGCTGTGGCCGAGAAGAACGAGGCAGCGGCCGCGACCTTTGTACCGGGGCGCATTGGCGTTGTGGGCCTGGGCCTTATGGGCGGCTCCTTTGCGCGGGCCTTCCGCGCAGCCGACGTCGAGGTCTATGCCTGGAACCGCACCCGCAGCACCCTTGAACTGGCCATGATCGAGACCGTGAAGGGCGAACTCAATGACGAGACCGTCCCCACCTGCGAGCTGATCATCTTGGCCGGATACCCTCGGGCAACGGTTGACTGGCTGGGCGAGATGGCAGATCTTATCTCGCCGGGCGCCATTGTAATCGACACGGTGGGCGTCAAGCGCAAGATCTGCCGCGAGTGCGAGGCGATCGCGCAGGGACGCGACTGGACCTTCGTGGGCTGCCACCCCATGGCGGGCACCCAGTACTCGGGCTTCGCGCACTCGCGCGCCACGATGTTCAAGGGCGCTCCCATGGTGGTCGTGCCGCCTAGCCACATGGACGATTTCGAGCGCGTCGAGGTCCTCGAGCGTCTAAAGAAGCTCCTTGCCCCTTGCCAGTTTGGTAGCTTCACGCTGGCCACTGCCTCGGTCCACGATCGCATGATCGCCTACACATCCCAGCTTTGCCACGTGGTGTCGAACGCCTTCATCAAGAGCCCCACATCGCGTGATCACCGCGGCTTTTCGGCGGGCAGCTACCGCGACCTTACCCGCGTGGCGCACCTTAACGCTCCCATGTGGACCGAGCTTTTCTTGGACAACGCCGATTACCTGTCGAGCGAGCTTGGCCTCATCATAGACAACCTGCAGGCATACAAGGACGCCCTGGACGCCGGCGACGCCACCGAGCTCGAGCGTCTCTTGGCCGAGGGCGACAAAATCAAACGAGAGATCGAGGGACGATGAGCACCCAGAAGATCGTCAAGGTAGAAACCCCTTCCAAGACATACGACGTGCGCGTTGGCCTGGGTCTTCTCGACAACGTTGGCGCCATTGTGGCCGGCTGCGCGAAGGCAAGCCGTGCCTGCATCATAAGCGAGACTAACGTGGCACCTCTTTATGCCGCGCGTGTCGAGGCCTCGCTCAAGGCGGCCGGTTTCGAGGTCGTAACCTTGATCTTTGAGGCCGGCGAGCAGTCCAAGAACCTCACCACCTTAGGCACCTTGCTTGAGGGCATGGCCGAGGCGGGCCTTGACCGCGACAGCGTGGTCGTGGCTTTAGGCGGTGGCGTCACCGGCGACATCGCGGGCATGGCCGCGGCCATGTACCAGCGCGGCATTAAGGTCGTGCAGGTTCCCACATCCCTTTTGGCGATGGTCGACTCGAGCGTGGGCGGCAAGGTGGCCGTCGACCTAGAGCATGGCAAGAACCTCGCCGGTTTCTTCTGGCAGCCAAGCGCCGTCGTCGCCGATGTTGAGTGTCTGCGCACCATCGAAACCGAGAAGTTCCGCGACTCGGTTGGCGAGGTCGTGAAGCACGCCGTCTTGGCCGATCCCGCTATGTTGGACGACCTTCTCGCTCACCCCTTGACCGAGACTGGCTATTCCTACGAGAAGCTTGCCCAGGTGGTAGCCAAAAACGTCGCCATCAAGCGAGACGTGGTGAACGCCGACGAGACCGAGCATGGCGTGCGCCAGACCTTGAACCTAGGCCACACTATTGGTCACGGCATCGAGGCCGCAAGCAACTTTACGATGGGTCACGGCTCCTGTGTGGCCGCCGGTCTTTGTTGCATCGCGCGCGCGAGCGTGGCCAAGGGCTGGTGTGACCAGACGACCTGCGACGCGATCGTGAACGCGATGGCCGCCCAGGGTCTTCCAACTAACACCGATCTTGACCACGAGGTCCTTTTTAACTACATGACGCACGACAAGAAACGCCACGGCAACACCATGAACGTCGTCGTGCCCATCCAGATTGGCCAGGTGACGATCAAGAAGCTGCAGCTAGAAGAGCTGCGCGAGCTTCTAGACCTGGGCTGCGGCACCACGGCTGAAAGGCAGTGACTTGAACCAGACGATCTACCC
>CAVEMP010000165.1:0-3622 GCA_963616835.1 uncultured Oscillospiraceae bacterium
ACCACCTTCCGCGAGAAGATCGAGGCCGACCCGCGTTGCGCCAAGCTCAAGGCCTCCGAGTTGGACGCGATCTTTGACCCGCGCAGCTTCCTGACGCGCGTCGATGTGGTCTTTGACCGCCTTTCTCAGCTTGAGTTTTAGCATCAAATCTGCAATCACGTCTGCAGGAGAGGGCAGGTAAAACATGCAGTTAGTCGATTTCAAGCCGCGCGGCGTGTGCTCGCGTATGATTCACATTGGTCTTTCTGACGACGGTAAGACCATCGAGCAGGTGGAGTTCGAGGGCGGCTGCTCGGGCAACCTCAAGGCCATTAGCAAGCTGGTCGCCGGCCGTCCCACCGAGGAAGTGGCCGATATCCTGCGCGGCAACACTTGTGGCCCCAGGAACACCTCGTGCGCCGACCAGATGTCCCAGGCGCTGCTGCAGGCCATGGAGCACATCCAGGCCCAACAGGGCGGGGCGGGCGAGGGCGACGCCGCCGACGTCGCCGCGCCGTCGGCCGCCAACTAAGGTCGCGCTCTTCTAGCCATGAAGTTGCCTAAGATCACACGTCGCAGGTTCTTTCAGACCGCCGCCGCAGGCACCGTTGCCGCGACGGCGGTCGGCGTCCTTGCGGGCTGCAACAGCAGCACGGACACCTCGCAGGCCAGCGACCCGGTGGTTGTGGGCTCGGATTCTGCGACCAGCATCACCGACTCCTACACCTACGTGGACCCAACGCTTACGGCCACGCATACCTGGACCCTGCCGCTTGGCACCGTCCTGCGCCCGGCCGAGGGCAACTGGATCCCGGCCACAATCGCGGGCTCGTCTGCCCTTCCTATGGTTAAGGGCGGCGCGCTTTCGCTTGAGTCGGGTACGTTGTTTGAAGTTGTGGCCACGCCCATGGGTCCGGCGGCGACCTCGGTCATCTATGACGTGCGTTGCTCGGACTCTACCTATGCGTGGGTAGAGATCGACACGTCCACCCGCGCATGGGCCCTCTACGCTGCGCGTTTGTCCGCCGGGTCTATCTCGGGCGACATCAAGACGCTGTGGCAGGCAGATTCCAACTACGACCCGGCGCCCTTTGCGGTGAGCGGATCGAAAGTCATCTGGCAGGTCCAGCCGTCGCTTGCCGGCTCTAAGACGTCCGAGCACTCGTTTGCCTACGTGTGGAACGTGGGCGACGCCGACGCTAAATCGGTGGTTGAGTCGCCCGGTCGTTTTGCCACCAAGCCCAACATCTCGGGCGGCTGCTGTATCCTGGCGCCCCGCGTGCGTGCCGACCAGGGCACCTACTACGGCGTTACGGCTTATTCGTTGTCTGACGACCTTCACACCCAGGTTGACCAGCTGGTCATGCCTGCCTCGGTCAAGCCTTTTCGCGCCACGCGAATTGGCGAGAAGTTCTTGATCAGCGTCGAAGCCAACTACAGCACGGGCGGTCTTCTTAGCCAGATGGGAACCTATATCGGCACCCGTACCGGCAGTTTTATCAAGCTTGACCGCGAGCCCTCTGAGTGCCCGGCCGGCAACGGTCAGACGTACATCATCAAGAGCCAGTCGTCCTACTTTGTGGTCGACGCCGAGAAGCAAACTTACACCGGTTTGTCTTCGGCCGATCGCTCGGTCGACTACGGCGAGTACCCCGCGCGCTCTGGCGAGAACTCGACTTTTGTGACCTTCTCGACGGTAAAAGACCCCGACACCGGATATCCGTCTACGGTCACGGTGAGGACCTTTAACCTATAGAGGGGTTTCACAGCCCCCGCCGTGGGGTAAACTAGGGTTACTTGCGGCGGGATACTGCCGCCGTGCGTACAAGCGATCATCAGGGAGGCCCCATGGCTTCAGACGAGAAAAAGATTTTGTTGGTCGAGGACGAGAAGGCCATCCGCGACGCCGTTGCTGCGTACCTTGAGCGCGAGGGCTACATCGTTCGCGGCGTGGGTGACGGCCAGTCCGCCGTCGAGGAGTACGAGAAGCACTCCTTTGACCTGGTCATTCTTGACCTCATGCTGCCCAAGCTCTCTGGCGAGCGCGTTTGCCGCGCCATTCGCGAGACGTCCAACGTGCCCATCATCATGCTTACCGCCAAGGGCGAGGTCGAGGACCGCATCATTGGCCTTGAGCTGGGCGCAGACGACTACCTGATCAAGCCCTTCTCGCCGCGTGAGCTGGTTGCTCGCGTGCGTGCGCTGCTTCGCCGTGCCCACACCGAGGCCGAGCCGCAGCTTGAGGTCCTGGACTTTGGCGATCTGGTCATCGACATTTCTGGCCACAAGGTTTTGGTCGAGGGCTCCGAGATTGACCTTACCGCCTCTGAGTTCAAGCTTTTGACCACCTTGGCCCGCCACCCCGGCCGCGTCTACACGCGTATGGAGCTGGTCGAGAAGGTCTTGGGCTACGACTTCGAAGGCTACGAGCGCACCATTGACTCGCACGTCAAGAACCTGCGAGCCAAGCTGGGCGACGATCCGCGCAACCCGCGCTGGCTCTACACCGTCCATGGTGTGGGTTACCGCTTTGAGTCTCCGCAAAACGCCGAGGCTAAGTAGGCAACTTCGTGGCAGCACGCTTTGTCATAGGAAAGAACGCGACCGACGAGGGCTCCAAGCAGCCCTCGTCTCGTAATTCATGGGGCACCATCAAGCCCCAGCCCAAGTCTACGCCGGCCTTCTCGACGCACATGACCTTGGCTTTTGCGCTGACGGCCGTCATGACCGCTGTGGTCATGATTGGCGTGTTGGCGTTTGTCTGGGAGAACACCTTTATGGCGTATACCAGGCAAAACATGCAAGGCTTTGCGGATTCCACCGCCGAGGGCCTGTCGTCTGCCTACGCAGAAGCCGGCGACGAGTGGACCGAGGACGTCTTGGCCGGGGCTCGCAGCGCATCGTCCATCTCGGCGGATCTTGGCGTGCAGGTCTTGGACGCCAACGGCAAGATCTTGTACGACGACACCTGGTCGCACGCAAGGACCTCTACCGAGAAGGACGACGAGGTCAAGGGCGTTGCGACGGCGACCGGCACCCGCGGCGGTTCCAGCTCTGGCGCGACGAACCTCACCTCTTCTGCCCCCACCGATGCCGAGGCCGTGGTGACGGCCAACGTCTGCGACTCGACCGGCGCTGTGGTAGGCACCGTGCGCCTGTGGGCCTTTGGGTCCGAGGCCCTTCTCACCAAGTCTGACGCTGCGTTTAGGGTCAACTCGTACGGCGCGGTGCTGGTTGCGGCTGCGATCGCCATCGTGTTGGCCTGCGTTATTGGCTTCTTTACGTCTAAGAAGATGGCCACGCCTATCCAGCGCATCACCTCGACTGCCAAGCAGATTCGCAACGGAGACATGACGGCGCGCTCGGGCGTGAGCGGCACCGACGAGATTGGCCAGTTGGGCGAGACCTTTGACGACATGGCCACTGCGCTGGAGCGCGACCTTAAGCTCGAGCGCCGCCTGACCGGCGACGTGGCCCACGAGCTGCGCACGCCTTTGATGGCCATGCAGGCAACGGTCGAGGCCATGCAAGACGGCGTGCTGCCCGCAGACGACGAGCACTTTGAGACCGTGGCCTCTGAGGTGCGGCGCCTGTCTCGCCTGGTCGACGCCATGCTTAAGCTGTCGCGGCTTGAGAACAACAC
>CAVEMP010000166.1:0-6024 GCA_963616835.1 uncultured Oscillospiraceae bacterium
GCCTCGACAACGCGATCCTCCTTGAGCTGCGGCAAGGTGGTCTTCTTCTCGGCCTCGATCTCCTCCTTGACGGCGGCGCGAAGAGCGGCGACGTCGTCATAGCCAAAGCTGGACTTGGCAAGCTCGTCGGTGAGCTCGGGGGTCACGAGCTTCTTAATGGAGTTGAGAGTGACGTTGACCTTGAACTCGTGCTCGTGGGTCTCGCCGTCCTTCTCGTGGCTCCACTTCCAGTCGGCGTCCTTGGACTCGCCCTTCTTCATGCCAATGATGGCAGCCTGAAGCTCAGGGGCAACCTGCTGGCCGTTGAGGTGAAGGGTACGGTTCTTGCCCTCGAGGTGAGAAGCGCCCTCGATGTTCTGGACATCGACAGAGACGATGTCGCCCTCGACGACCTCGCGGTCCTCCTCCTCGTCCTCGTAAGAGGCCTGGTAAGAGAGAAGCTGGTCGATCTGCCAGTCGATCTCGGCCTCGGTTGCCTCCTCGGGAGGCATGTTAACCTCGGGAGCGTCGTAGGACTCAAGTTCGCAGGAAGGACGGACCTCAATGGTCACGTCGATCACGTAATCTGCACCCTGGACGAGAAGAGCAGGCTCGGTGCCAAAGTCGGGCTGGCCGACGGGGGTGACGTTGAGTTCCTCGAGCATCAAAGGCTCGGCAGCGTTGAGGGCGTCGTTGGTGGCCTGAGCCAGAACGGCCTCTTTACCGATCATGCCGTCGATGACGGGACGGGGAGCGTGACCACGGCGGAAGCCCTGGAAGTTGTACTTCTTGGCGACGTCCTTATATGCCTTGGCGATGGCGCGGTCCACGTCAGCTGCGGGAATGGTGAGCTGGGCGGACAGCTTGTTGTCCGTGGTCTCACCTGCGGTAACGGTGATGTTCAACGTTCCTCCAGTGTCTTCGAATCGGCGAGCTTCTCTCGCCGAAAAAATGCATAGGCGTGCATGGTGCGGGTGAAAGGACTCGAACCTTCACGGGTCTCCCCACTGGAACCTAAATCCAGCGTGTCTACCAGTTCCACCACACCCGCAATTTTGCACAGCCTATGAATAGTAGCAGACTTTTAGCCCTTACGCTTGAGGAAGATCTTGCAACGCATAAACGTCCAAAGGTCCTTCGCGAAGCGCGATAATCGCCTGCACCAGAGCCACGGCGCCCGACATGGTGGTTGCCATGTCGATGCCGCGCGAGACGGCCTCGCTGCGAAGCTGCATGCCGTCGCCGCGAGAGCTGTTGCCCTTAGGCGTGTTGATCAAGAAGCTGATCTTGCCCTCGGCCATGAGGTCGGCGACGTTGGGGTGGCCCTCAGAGATACGCTTGACCACGGTGCAGGGGATGCCGGCGGCCTGCAGGGTCTTGGCCGTGCCGCGCGTGGCGATGAGGTCAAAGCCCAGGTGGCGCAAGGACATGGCCACAGGTGCGACGGATCGCTTGTCGCGGTCGCAAACAGACACAAAGACCGAGCCGGTCTCGCTGGGCACGTCGTACTCGATGGCCTCGCGGGTCTTGGCGTAGGCCTTGGGGAACGAGACGTCCAGGCCCATGACCTCGCCGGTCGACTTCATCTCGGGTCCCAAGGTGACGTCGGCGCCGGGGAAGCGGCTCCACGGCATGACGGCCTCCTTGACGGCAAAGTGGTCGCGCTCGGCGTCCTCGGGTGGAAGGTTAAGGTCGCAGATGTCCTCGCCGCTCATGATGCGGGCCGCGTACTTGGCCAAGGACACACCGGTGGCCTTAGACGAGAAGGGCACGGTGCGCGAGGCGCGCGGGTTGAGCTCGATGACAAAGATCTGCTCGTCACGGACGGCGTACTGGACGTTGAGAAGACCGCGGATGTGGCAGGAAAGCGCCAGGCGGCGGGTCGTCTCGCGGATCTTGGCCACGATATTGTCGGACAGCGAGAAGGGCGGGAAGCAGCAGGCAGAGTCGCCGGAGTGAATGCCGCACTCCTCGATGTGCTCGAGAACGGCACCAACGTAGCACTCCTTGGTGTCGCACAGGGCGTCCACGTCGAGCTCGATGGCGTCCTCGAGGAAGGCGTCCAGGTAGACGGGGTGATCGGGCGAGACCTGCGTGGCGCGACCCATATAGGTGACCAGGTCCTCGTCGTTGTAGACGATGGCCATGCCGCGGCCGCCAAGCACGTAGCTGGGGCGGACGAGCAGCGGGTAGCCAACGCGGCGAGCAACGCCCTTGGCCTCCTCGATGGTCTCGGCCGTGGACGAGGGCGGGTAGGCGATCTCGAGGCGGTCAAGCAGGCTCGCAAAGCGGTCGCGGTCCTCGGCCAGGTCGATGGCCTCGGGCTGGGTACCCATGATGGGAACGCCGGCGGCCTTCAGACGCTTGGCCAGGTTGATCGGGGTCTGGCCGCCCAGGGTCACGATGACGCCCTCGGGCTTCTCGGCCTCGATGACGTTCATGACGTCCTCGAAGGTCAGGGGCTCGAAATACAGGCGGTCAGAGGTGTCGTAGTCGGTCGAGACGGTCTCGGGGTTGCAGTTGACCATGACGGTCTCGTAGCCCTTGGCATGAAGCGCGTAGGCAGCGTGGCAGCAGCAGTAGTCGAACTCGATGCCCTGGCCAATGCGGTTGGGGCCTGCCGACAAGATGACCACGCGGGGCTTCTCGGCCTGGTGGAACTCGGTGGCGCCGCCGCGCTCGTAGGTGAAGTAGTGGTAGCTCGTGCGGCTAGCGAACTCGCCGGCGCAGGTGTCGACGGTCTTGATTAGCGGACGCACGCCCAGGACCTCGCGCACCGCGCGCACGGTGTCGTCGCGCTGGCCGGTCAAGTAGGCGATCTGCGCGTCGGAGAAGCCCATCTGCTTGGCGGCGAGCATGTGCTCGGCATCCAGACCAGAAAGGCCCAGCTCGCGAATGGCACCCTCGGCCTTGATGATGTCGGCGATGCGGTGCAGGAACCACTGGTCTATCTTGGTGGCGTCAAAGATCTTCTGGACGCTCCAACCGCGGCGCAGGGCCTCGGCGATGTAGAGAATGCGCTCGGGCGTGGGCTCGGCGACCTTCTCGTCAAAGTGCTCCTCGTCAAACTTGCCGTTGCCGTCGCCGCCAAGGCCGGCGTGGCCCTGCTCGAGCGAGCGCATGGCCTTCTGCATGGCCTCTTCGAAGGTCGAGCCAATGGCCATGACCTCGCCCACGGCCTTCATACGCGTGGACAGGCGGTCAGAGGCGCCCTTGAACTTCTCGAAGGCAAAGCGCGGAATCTTGACCACGCAGTAGTCGATCGAGGGCTCAAAGCACGCGGGCGTGGAGTGCGTGATGTCGTTCTGGATCTCGTCGAGCGTGTAGCCCACCGAGAGAAGGGCGGCCATCTTGGCGATGGGGAAACCGGTTGCCTTAGAGGCCAAAGCAGACGAGCGAGAAACGCGCGGGTTCATCTCGATGACGATGACGCGGCCGTCCTCGGGGTTCACGGCAAACTGTACGTTGGAGCCGCCGCAGGCGACGCCCACGCGCTCAAGAATGGCGATCGAGTAGTCGCGCAGGCGCTGGAGCTCGTAGTCGTTCAAGGTCTGGCAGGGAGCCACGGTGATGGAGTCGCCGGTGTGGACGCCCATGGGGTCGAGGTTCTCGATGGAGCACACGATCACGCCGTTGCCGGCAACATCGCGCATGACCTCCATCTCGATCTCTTTCCAGCCCTCGATGGACTGCTCGACCAAGACCTCGGTCTCGGGCGAGAGGGCCAGGCCCTGCTCGCAAATGCTCAGCAGGTCATCGTGGTTGTAGGCAATGCCGCCGCCGGCGCCACCCAGGGTAAAGGACGGGCGAATGACCACGGGGTAGCCGCCCACGGCGTCGACCGCGGCCTCGCACTCCTCGATGGTGTGGGCGATCTCGGACTTGGCGACGTCGATGCCAATGTCCTTCATGGCCGCGGCAAACAGCTCGCGGTCCTCGCCGGTCTCGATGGAGTCGATATCGCAGCCAATGACTTCAACGTTGTACTTGTCCAGAACGCCCGCATGCGCCAGGGCAACGGCGCAGTTGAGGCCGGTCTGGCCACCCATGTTAGGGAGAAGGGCGTCGGGGCGCTCCTTCTCGATGACCTTAGCCACAGACTGGGCGGTGATTGGCTCGATGTAGGTGCGGTCGGCGGTCTCGGGGTCGGTCATGATGGTGGCCGGGTTCGAGTTTACCAGAACGACCTCGTAGCCCTCCTGGCGAAGCGCCTTGCAGGCCTGGGTGCCCGAGTAGTCGAACTCGCAGGCCTGGCCAATAACGATCGGGCCAGAGCCGATGATAAGGATCTTCTTGATGTCGGTGCGCTTGGGCATTAGAAGCGCCTCCCCTCGCGGACGTCGATGGCAAGGTAGTCCTCAACCCCGTCCATAAGGCGCGCGAAGGCGGCAAAGGCGTAGGTCGAGTCGTTGGGGCCGGGCTTGGCCTCGGGGTGGTACTGCATGGAGAAGGCCGGCAAATCAAGGAACTGGATGCCCTCGGGCGTGCCGTCGTTAAGGTTGACGTGGGTCAGGCGAATGCGGCCGTAATCGGCGGTCTGGACAACGGGAGCGATGTGCTTCTCGCTCCAAAAACGCAGGTCGTCGACGTGCTCGCTAAAACCGCCGGAAAGCTCGGGGATAAGCGGGCCAAAGCTGGGGAACACGGGGCCGTAGTTGTGGTTTTGGGCCGTGATCTCGACCTTGCCGGTAAGCAGGTTCATCACAGGCTCGTTGCCGCCGTGGTGGCCGTACGGGAGCTTCTCGATCTGGGCGCCGGCAGCCATCGAGATGACCTGGTTGCCCAGGCAGATGCCAAAGACGGGAAGCTTGCCCAGGCAGGCGCGGACGGCCTCGACCACGGGCGGGACGGTCTCGGGGTCGCCGGGGCCGTTAGAGAAGAAGATGCCGTCGGGCTCCATAGCCAGGGCCTTCTCGACAGGCGTGTCCCAAGGCACCACGGTGACCTCGCAGCCAACGGCGGCCAGGCGCTTGGCGATGCCGGTCTTCTCGCCGCAGTCGTAGGCCACGACTTTGTGCTTGCACTCGCCCTTGGCGGGAACCACATAGGACTCGGCGCACGAGACATCAGCCACGTAGTTGTGGTCAGAGATGGGCTCCGAGGCGCGCACGCGGGCAACCAGGCTCTGAGGGTCAAGATCAACCGTGGAGATAGCGGCTTTGCAGGCGCCGTTGTCGCGGATCTTCAAGGTAAGGGCGCGGGTGTCGACGTCCTCGATGGCCACGATGCCGCGCTCGGCCAGAAAATCGGGCAGCGAGGTGACGGATTGCCAGTTAGAGGGCTGGTAGCACATGTCGTGGACGATAAGGCCGGCCAGGTGCAGCTCGCGGGCCTGCATGTCGATCTCGTTCACGCCGTAGTTGCCCACCTGGGGATAGGTCAGGGTAACCAGCTGGCCGGCGTAAGAGGGGTCAGAGACGATCTCTTGGTAACCGACCATCGAGGTGTTGAAGACCACCTCGCCAAAGGTCTCGCCTTGCGCGCCTGCGCAACGCCCAAAGAAGTAACTGCCGTCCTCAAGCGCCAGAAGCGCCTTGGCATGCTTGCCGCCGTCAACCAAAAGGTTCAACGCAACACCGTCCTTTCGCCTGCGTCTTGCCCGCATCGCGCCGCCTTAAAAAAACGGAGCTTACCAATTGGGCAAACTCCGAATAAGGCTACGTAAACACGTTATGGACGCCTTCTCGGTCTCTCGTACCGCATTAAAGGTCTTTCGCAAGTATAGCGAGGGCGCCAACTTACTTTGTGTAAAACAATTTGGGGCCATAAGAAGAGCCCATTATGAACCGAGAAACACAAAAGAGGCGCTGCTCACACGCGGTGCGCGTGAAGCAGCGCCTCTTAACTAAGACGCAATAAAGAAGATGCCGAGACTAGCAGACGCCCTGGGCGAGCATGGCATCGGCGACCTTCTCGAAGCCGGCGATATTGGCGCCCATGACAAAGTTGCCCTCGTGGCCGTACTTCTTGGCGGTATCGTCGACGTTGTGGAACATGCCGCGCATGAGCTGCTCGAGCTTGCCGTCGACCTCCTCGAAGGTCCAG
>CAVEMP010000167.1:0-3564 GCA_963616835.1 uncultured Oscillospiraceae bacterium
GACCGCGACGACGGCGAGGGCCTGGACGACGTGCCCGAGCACATGCGCACGAAGTCTGCCTATCTTACCTCGGCGACCTCGATGGAGTACCGCTTGCGCACGCAGATTCTTCCTGGCATGAGCATCGGTCTTCTCCACGGCCGCATGTCCAGCGCCGAGAAGGACCGCGTGATGGCCGAGTTCAAGGCGGGGCGCATCGACGTTTTGGTCTCGACCACTGTCGTCGAGGTGGGCGTCGACGTGCCCAACGCCACGGCTATGGTCGTCATGGACGCCGATCGCTTTGGCCTGGCAACTCTGCACCAGCTGCGCGGCCGCGTTGGCCGAGGCGACATTGCGGGGACGGTATGGCTGGTGAGCGCGGCCAAGAAGGGCTCGCCGGCGCGCGATCGCCTGGCTGCGTTGGAGAAGACCTCTGACGGCTTTGAACTGGCCGATCTTGACCTAAGGCTCCGCCACGAGGGCGACGTTTTGGGGTATAGGCAGTCGGGGTCTTCTGTCTTGAAGATCTGCGACTTGGCCGCGGATGCCGACCTGGTGGAGGCGGCCCACGCTGACGCGCGGGAAATCGCAGACGCAGACCCCGGCCTCAAGCGCTGCGAGCACCGCCTGATGGCGCTCGAGGTCATGCAACGTTACGGCACGTATTTCAAGGAGTTGGAACGCGCATGAGAATCGTGGGCGGCAAATGGAAAGGCAGGGCCATCGAGGCCCCCAAGGGACGCGAGGTGACGAGGCCCACGACCGACCGCGGCCGCGAGCAGATGGCGTCGATGATCTTATCGGCCCGCGGGCTTGACATCGAGGGTGACTCGGTGCTGGATGCCTTCGCGGGATCGGGCGCCATGGGCTTCGAGCTCTTGAGCCGCGGCGCCGCGCACGCCACGCTGGTGGATGTCGACCGCCCCTCGGCCGCGCGTCTCAAGCGAACTGCGTCCGCCCTGGGCGCGGGCGCGCGTGAGTACTCGGCTACCTGCGGCGATGTCTTTGCCCTGGCCGCGGCGGGCCGTCTTGCTGGCGCGCCATTCGACGTCGTCTTCCTCGACCCTCCCTACGCCTTCGAGGCCGCGCGCGTGAGCCAGCTGGTGGACGATCTTCTCGCCAACAACATGCTGGCAGATGGGTGCGTTGTTATGTACGAGCACTCGTCTAAGGCCGCGGGCCTGGGATGCGCGGCCCTTAGCCCCAAGAAGAACAAGTCGCACGGCGTCACGGCGGTCGACCTCTACGTCTACGAAAGGGATTAAACCCATGGATAACCAAACGAGCAACGCCCAGATTTCGCACGTCGTCGTCCCCGGCACCTTTGACCCGGTGACCTTGGGCCATATGGACGTCATCCGCCGCACCCGCAAGCTCTTCTCGCAGGTGACTGTGGCCGTGGCCCAAAGCGCCAACAAGAGGGGAGTGGGGCCTGCTTTTACCCTTGACGAGCGGGTATCTATGATCCAGGAGGCCATCGTCTTGGCGGGTCTGCCGCAAGACATCGAGGTCGTACCCTTTGAGGGCCTTCTGGTCGACTTCTGTCACAACATTGGCGCGGGTGGCGTGGTCAAGGGCCTTCGCGCCATGACCGACTTTGAGTACGAGCTGCAGCAGGCCGACCTCAACTCTCACATGGCCCCCGACCTGGAGTCCGTTTTTGTCATGTCCAACCCGCAGTACGGCTATGTGTCTTCTTCTATTGTGCGCGAGATCGCCTCGATGGGCTCGAATGTGGACATTCTGGTGCCGTCAAACGTCTCGGCGGCCTTGAAGCGGCGCTATTCTCAAGCCTAAAGTAGCCGTTGACGGTTCATAATTCGTGCAGAGAAGCCCGCGCGCGGTCCTTTGCGGGTTTTATCTGGTACCATTCATAAAGATTTGTCTAATGCACGTGTTTGACTTTTGCTAGTCAGGCGCCTTTGAAAGGAGACCTGGATGCAGCCGGGTGAGGAAATCGAGAGCTTGGTCGACGAGCTTGAGCAGATGGTGAGCGAGGCCAAGAGCCCTCTTACCGGTGGCGGTCAGAAGAAGATCCTGGACGCCGAGGACATCTTTGAGATCCTGGACGAGATTCGCCGCATCTTCCCGCAGGAGTTCGCGGACGCCCGTCGCATCATCAAGGAAGAGCAAGAGACGCTTGACCGCGCCCAGCAGCAGGCCAACTCCATCATTGCCGATGCCCAGCAGCAGGCCATGATCTTGGCCGGCGACCAAGAGATCGTGCGCTTGGCGCAGCAGCAGGCCGAGGGCATCCGTGACCAGGCTGCCCAGTACGAGCGCGACACTCGCTACAACGCCGAGGAGTACGCAGATACCGTGCTTTCTCACTTGGAGGAGAACCTCAAGAGCCTGACCAGCACCGTCACCCGCGTGCGCCAGACCTTGGACGAGAACTCCGGCTCGCGCAACACCACCAACAACGTGCCCTGGTAAGCCATGCAGCCGTTCATTATCCAAGTAGATGACCGCCTGGCTAACCCTGGCGACACCTATCCGCAGACAGGCCACCTTGACGAGAGCGCCTATAGCCTGGGTGAGCACGACTTCGAGCTGCCGCAGGGCATCGACTTCGACGTCATGCTCACCAACGCGGGCGAGGGCATCTTGGTCTCGGGCATGCTGCGCACCCACGTGGTGGGCACCTGCGACCGTTGCCTCGAGCACGCCGAGTTTGATGTCTCGGCCGAGGTCGACGAGTACTACCTCTTTGAGGAGCCGGCCGTCGAGGGCACCGAGGACGACGAGGACGACCTTGAGTTCTCGCTTGTCTCGCCTGATAACGAGATCGATCTTTCTGGCGCCTTCTTGAGTGCCTTGGTCATGGAGACGCCCTACGTGGTCTTGTGCCACGAGGACTGCCTTGGCCTTTGCCCCGTCTGCGGCGCCAACCTTAACGAGGAAGATTGCGGGCACGCGGCCAAAATCGAGGCCGAGCGCGCAAAGGAGAATCCCTTTGCCGTCCTTAAGAACCTCAAGCTCGACGAGTCTTAAGGTTTTTACACAAGAAAGCATCGATGAAGAATCATTGTTGCTTTTGACTTTGGTATTAAGCGTGTTATAGTAGACAACGCTTGATTTTTGGAGAAAGGCCGCCGTTGTTCGCGCACAGCGGCGTTTAGAGAAGCAAGAGAGGTTTGACATGGCAGTACCTAAGCAAAAGAAGGGCCGCGGCGCCACCCACACCCGTCGTTCGGCTAACAGCAAGCTGGCGGCTCCTTCCCGCTCCGTTTGCCCCCAGTGCGGCGCTCCTAAGCTCCCGCACCATGTGTGCCCCAACTGCGGTCACTACAAGGACCGCGAGGTCATCGTTACCGAGTAGGGCGATACTTAGCGTTTAGCATGCATGAGAGGCCGGCCTTGTGCTGGCCTCTTTTGTTTGACCTGGGGTTTGTTGGGCTTGGATTTGGCTGCAGCGAGAGGACCGGTGTGAATCGTGCGGTTTTCTCGGTGCTGTCTTGTGTGAGGAGAAGAAATGACCACAATCTGCGTTGACGTCATGGGGGCCGACAAAGAGCCCGCCGTTTTGCTTGAGGGCGTCGCCGGCGCCTTGGCCGAGGACAGCGACCTTAAGGTCCTTCT
>CAVEMP010000168.1:0-1938 GCA_963616835.1 uncultured Oscillospiraceae bacterium
GCCACCTGCGCCATGGGAACGCCGTGGTCTGCGGCGACCTTGGCCACGCGCTCGATCACAGGCATGTCGATGGCGCGGTCGTGGTCGTACTTGTTGACCATGGTGGTGTCGGTCCTGCCGCGCATGCTCGAAGACTCCCAGGTAGGACGGGTAAGGTGCCCGCTGGCCATGGGGCTGTACGGCGTCACCGCCATGCCGTACTGACGGCAGACGGGAATCATCTCGCGCTCGTCCTCGCGGTAGAGCAGGTTGTAGTGGCACTGCATGCTGGCGAACTTGGTCCAGCCGTTGGCCTGGGCCACGACCTGCATGTTGTGCAGCTGGTAGGCATACATCGCGCTGGCGCCCAGGGCGCGCACCTTACCCGAGCGCACCAGGCCGTCCAGCGCCTCCATGGTCTCTTCGATGGGCGTGTCGTAGTCAAAACGGTGAATGATGTAGAGGTCCAGGTAGTCGGTGCCCAGACGCTTCAAGCTGCCCTCGATCTCGCGCTCGACCGCGGCGGGGCTGAGCTTGCCTTCGTTGAAGTAGACCTTGCTGGCCAGCACCACGTCCTGGCGCGCGACGCCCAGGTTGCGCAGCGAGGCGCCAATGTACTCCTCGCTTGTGCCAAAGCTGTAGCAGTTGGCCGTGTCGATAAAGTTGATGCCCAGGTCAAGGGCGCGTTTGATCACGGCCTGCGTGCCCGACTGGTCGATGGTCCACTGGTGGAAATCGGGGCTGGCCTCGCCAAAACTCATGCCGCCCAGGCAAAGCTTGGAAATCTTGATGCCCGAGTGCCCCAGAGTCGTGTACTGCATACGCGCCGCCTTTCTCGTATGTTGGAAGTGGGATTTCCTGGTTTTCACGATACGGCGGCCGGCGTGTAATGTTAAATGCCTATAGCGACTACTTTGGTATTCGTAGCTCGTATGTCTACACGGAGAAGAACATGACAGCTCTCATCACATATCTCGCATGCATCAATCTCTTTACGTTATTCCTCTTTTGCGTCGATAAGCGGCGAGCAAGGCGCGGCGCGTGGCGCATCCCCGAGAAGGTACTGCTGGGCTTTTGCGCTGCAGGTGGGGCGGCGGGCGGGCTTCTCGCCATGCGCGTCGCGCATCACAAGACACGCAAACCTGCCTTCAAGTTTGGCGTGCCGGCGCTGCTGGTGGCCTGGATCGCAGGCCTCGCCTACCTCTACCTGCACCTTTAGCGCTCAATCCGCCGAGAGGAACCCGCCATGGAGCTTCGAACTCTGCGCTACTTTTTGGCCGTCGCCCGCGAAGAGAACATGACCGAGGCGGCCAACGTCCTGCACGTCACACAGCCCACCCTCTCGCGCCAAATCGCCGACCTTGAGCGCGAGCTGGGCGTCACGCTGTTTGAGCGCACCAACCGCTCGTGCGTGCTTACCGGCGAGGGAATGCGCCTGCGCCAGCGCGCCGAAGAGATCTTGTCCCTGGTAGACCAAGCCGAGGCCGAGCTGGCCGACGCCGAGGGCGCCCTTACCGGCACCATCCGCATAGGCGCCGGAGAGACCCAGGCCATGCGGCTGGTGCTTTCGACCTTTGCCGCGCTACACCGCGACCACCCCGGCGTGACCGTCGAGCTCTACACGGGAAACGCCGACGCCGTCGAGGAGCGCTTGGAACGAGGCCTGTTGGACTTTGGCCTGCTCATCGAGCCGGTTAACCTGGAGAAGTACGAGTGGCTCCGCATGCCCGACGCCGACCGCGTGGGTGTGGCGGTGTGGGCGGGCGGCCCCTGGGGCCAACTTGCGGTGGCGACCCCAGACGACGTGGCGCGAATGCCGCTGCTGCTTAGCTCGCGCACGAGCAACAAAGCCGTTGACCTGGTTGGATGGTCCAGCGGACGTTTGGACCCCCAGAGCCTCAACGTTGTGGGACGCTTTGACCTTTTGGGCAACGCGGCCCATCTAATACGCACCGGCGA
>CAVEMP010000168.1:2168-3964 GCA_963616835.1 uncultured Oscillospiraceae bacterium
CAGGTCTGGCAGCTCGTTCTTCTCGACGACGCTTACCAGCATGTCCGCGAAGCCCGCCGGGTCCTCGATTTGGTACTGCATGTGGTTGTAGCCCTCGAAGACCGGAAAGTGTCCGTGCGGGTAGGCGGCCATCACGGCGTCGCGGTACTTGAAGTGGTCCTCGGCGCTGCCAAACTCCCAAAACGAGCGCCGCTGCAGGTCGTCGGGCAAAGGGGCAAACGGCTTGTCTTCAAGGCTATCTGCCAGTTGACGGCTTAGATTTCCCCAGGTCAGCGCCTTGCCAGCCTCCACAAAATAGGGCTTAATCTGGTCTTTGTCGCACCACAGAATGCGCTTCAAGGTCCCGCCGCGCGACCACCACAGGCTCTTGATCGCCAGCCACAGGAAGGGCACCATGATGCGGCGCGTGCCGGGCGCGATTTGGGCAAACTGCCCGCCGTCAAAGAAGGCATGCTCGACCGGCAGTTTGGTTTGGGACATAAACGCGCAGGCCAGGTCGGCTCCCAAAGACGACGAGACAACCAGCGCGATCTTCTCGACACCCGCCTTGGCAAGAAACGCCTCTACCTGCGCAACCTCATCGACCTTGCCCACGTAGGTCTGACCTTTGCAGTACACGGTTGAGGTAGGCATGATACAAAAGAAACGGCTGGTCAGGCGTGCCGCCACGCGCTCGCTGCTCGCGCCGGTCACGCCCATTGCGTGGAAGAACAGAATCGCCGGTTTGGAGGCGTCCCCCATCGTCGAAAACTGCATCGCGGCCCCTTAGAGTTAACCTACGCTTACAGTGTCCGCTCATAGTATAGGCCTTCTCGCCGCACGCGCGCCCGGACGGACGACCGACTCCTAAATCGCCTTCTTTGGGCAGGCGCGAACGCACTCCATGCACAGGATGCACTCCGTTGCGTTGGTGCGGCGGCGCGAGTCGTCGGTCACATCGACGTCCATGGGACACGCGCGGCGACACGCTCCGCAGCCCACGCATTTGGAGTGATCGCAGGTCGCGCGCACGCGGGCGAAGTAGCTCATGGGCTTAAGAAACACCGTGACCGGGCACAGGTACTTGCAAAACGCCCTGTTGTCCTTGAATGCCAGCGCCAGCGCGATCCCCGCCAGGTAATAGGCCGCGTTACCCGCGAGAAAAGCCCAGAACATAATCTTCTCGATGTTGCCCACGTGGGCCAGGAAGAGCGCGGCCACAAAGACCAGCGAGACCGCAAAGGTCACGTAGCGCAGCCAGCCGATCTTCTTGCGCGGGGCCTGCGGCACCTTGTATGGCAGAAAATCGAGGACCATCGCGGTCCAGCAAGCATAGCCGCACCAGCCTCGGCCAAAGATGAGCGGCCCAAAGATCTTGGCCACGGCGTAGTGGATGGTGGCCGCCTCGAAGCTACCGGTAAAGAGGTAGTACCAAAAGCCCTCGATTTGCATGTTCTCTTGGCAAATGATGCCCAGGTAAACCAGCATGTAGAGGCCAACTAAGAGCTGGACCACGCGACGCGCATAGGGCTTCTGCCCGGCCATCAAGAGAAAGCCAAGCGCGATTGAGGTACCTATGTAGCTAAAGTTGAACAGGTAGAAAACGTTGCCCTTGAGCAGCCACAACGCCACCGCCACGCACTCGAACACGGCCCAGATCCCCAGCGCCGCACCGCGCCCCCTCTTCTTGTCCACGCCTTCCCCCTTCCGGCGGCCCTCCGTCTGGCCCCTCCAACCAAAAATATACGAAAGACGGGCGCAGGGGACCTCGGACGTTTTTCCGGACCAAACGACGTTAGACGGGATACCCCCGCTCC
>CAVEMP010000169.1:0-3361 GCA_963616835.1 uncultured Oscillospiraceae bacterium
CCGCAGTGCGTGCGCGCCTCGGCGATGAGGCCCCAAAGGACAAATCCATCCCCTCGACCCTGCTGGGCAACCTGCTGCTCTTCACGGTCGTGTTCTCGATTGTCGGGATTGCCCTCAAGGGCCTTTTCTCCTTCGACGGCTACTTCTCGGCGTTTTGGTACTTCCTGCTGCTCGGCGAGGGGTTGGGGCTCTTTGACCTCGTAGTCATCGACCTGCTCTGGTGGCGCAACACGCAGCGCATCCGCTTCTCGTTTTTGCCCGACAAGGCCGCCTACCAGGACCCGAGCAAGCACATCGGCTCATTCGTGCGCGGCATCCCGCTGTTCGCCGCCATCGCCGCCCTGAGCGCGGCGGCCGTCACGCTGTTTTAAGGACGGACCCATGGAGCGGTATCTGGCCGAGACGCCCATGCTGGACTTCTCCCACCCCGCGATACGGCGCCTCGTAGAGCAGCGCGGCTGGCGCAGCCTCGACGAGTTCGAGCGCATCAAGGCCATCTACGGCTACGTGCGCGACGAGGTGCTGTTTGGCTACAACGTCGACGACGCCATCCCCGCCTCCAGGGTGCTCGCAGACGGCTACGGCCAGTGCAACACCAAGGGCACCCTGTTCATGGCGTTGCTTCGCTGCTGCGGCATCCCCTGCCGCGTCCACGGCTTCACCATCGACAAAAAACTCCAGAAAGGCGCCATGACGGGGCTCGTGTACGCGTTGGCGCCAAGGAACGTGTTCCACAGCTGGGTAGAGGTCTGGCTGGAGGGCGTTTGGTACGAGCTCGAGGCGTTCATTCTCGACAAGCCGTACCTGGAAAGCCTGCAGGCAGCACACCCCGAATGTACGGGCGCGTTCTGCGGGTTTGGCGTGGCGGTGAGCGATTTTCGCCACCCCGCGATCGACTTCGACCGCAACAACACCTACATCCAGAGCGAGGGCATAAACCAGGACTTCGGCGTCTACGACAGCCCCGACGAGCTCCTGCGGGAGCACCACCAGAAGATGTCGCCCGTCAAGGCCTTCGTCTACCGCAACCTTGGCCGGCACCTGATGAACCGCAACGTCGAGAAGGTCCGCGGGTAAAGCTTACGGGGCGCCCCTACCACATGGGCAAACGAGCCTAGGACACATGCTCTAGCGCACGCGCGGATCGCCGAGATGGCGCCTAATTGACCATTGAAACGCTCTAGGTGGCGCAAAATCTGGCGTTGAAACGCTCGGTTTTGTCCGAGCAAGTTTTTTGAGCGACCATTTCTCGCGTTATACTTAACTCGGACAAAACCGAGTCGGAAGGAACCGAGTTAATGGATTTCATTGGCAGAGAACGCGAGCTTGCAAAAATCAAGAAGGGGCTCAACACCTCCGAGCAGCACAATGTCCTTGTCTACGGAAGATGTCGCGTAGGGAAAAGCGAGCTTATCAAGCAGGCGATTACCGATATCCAAGGCTGCGCGACCATCTACTACGAATGCCGCCAGACCTCCGAGGAGGACAACCTTGCCAGCCTCTCGGCCCTTGCCGCCGAGGCACTCGACTTTCCGCCGCTGGCCTTCTCGAACATTCGCGAACTTCTCGAGTTCCT
Organism: uncultured Oscillospiraceae bacterium; assembly: GCA_963616835.1. Lineage (GTDB taxonomy): Bacteria > Actinomycetota > Coriobacteriia > Coriobacteriales > Atopobiaceae > Paratractidigestivibacter. Next base: position 1,577 of record CAVEMP010000169.1, read on the forward strand.
GTTCTCCCAGGCGAAGGACAGGCGCATCACCCTCGTTCTTGACGAATACCCCTACTTAAGGGATGCCGTAAAAGGGCTCGACAGCATCGTGCAGACCTCGATCGATGCCCACCGCGAAAGTTCCAGCTTAAGCATCGTTTTGTGCGGCTCTTACGTTGAGATCATGAAATCGCTCATCGAGCACGAGAGCCCGCTCTATGGGCGCATCGACCTGGCGCTCGAGCTCAAGCCCATGGACTACTACGATGCCGCGAAGTTCTACCCGGGCTTCTCGCCCGAAGACAAGGTGCGTCTCTACAGCGTCTTTGGGGGCATCCCCTACTACAACCGGCTCGTCGACCAAGCTTTGACCGTGCGCGAGAACATCGTCGAGCTTATGACGGAGCCGGGGGCTCGGCTTGAAAACGAGATTCCCTCTTACCTTGGCGCAGAAATCTCGAAAATGACCAACGCCAACGAGGTCTTTGGGGCCCTCGCGCAGGGATATTCGCGCTGGGGAGACGTGCTGGCGCAGTCCCACGTATCCAGCGGCCCCGCCATGTCGGACGTCTTGGAGAAGCTCGTCTCGCTTGAGCTCGTGCAGAAGCGCGCGCCCATCAACGACCCCACCAACAAGCGTAAGTCCGGCTATTTTGTGATCGACCCGCTCTCGCTGTTCTACTACCGATACGTCTTTCGAAACGCATCGGCGCGGCAGCTGCTTGACCCCGAGATCTTCTTTGATCGCTATGTCTCGAAGGACTTCGAGGAGAACTACGTCCCCCACATGTTCGAGGAGGTCTGCCGCCAGTACCTTGTGCGTCAGAACCGTGCCGGCAACATCGAGCCTCCCTTCGACGCCATTGGCAAGTACTGGTACGACGACCCCGCAAACAAGGCGAGCGGTGAGTTCGATGTGGTGACGCAAGACCCCGAGGGCTACGTGTTCTACGAGGCGAAATTCCGCAAGACGCCCGTCACGCAGAAGATGGTGGACGAGGAAATCTCGCAGGTCGAGGCAGCGGGGCTCAGGTGCCATCGCTACGGCTTCTTCTCACGCTCTGGGTTTGCGGCCGCTGCGAGCGAGGGCACCGTCTTCATCGACCTGGCGCAGATGTTTGAATAGGCACGGCCGCAGGGGCAACCTTTTTCAGCGCGGATTAGTGTACATGAATCCGAGAAACGCCACTGATAAGGCCACATTACCTAGCATTTTGGCAGTTCATGTACACTAATCGCCCCAGAAGACACCGCGAGAACCACCGCGATTTGCCGGTTAGCCACGGCGCCAATGAGGTGATCGTCGACGCCGAGGGCAAGCTGGCCGGTACGGGAATCGCTGCAGGCAAGGTACTCGAGCTTATCGGGCCAAAAACTTTGAGGAACTCGCCCAAGCTTCTCTCCCCCGGCGGTATCTGCTGCCACACGGGGATACTTGGCGGCCTGGAGAGCTTGTCCGGGTTCGATCCCATCACGGCCATCCCAAACGGCTGCTATCTAACGGGCTTCTATTCCAACTATCCAACCCAGGAAACGATGGCGCCATCTACGACTTTGTCGTCGAGCACGACATCGAACCGTTCATCGCGCGTGTTTTTCCCTTAGACGACCTACTCGACACCCTGGCATACCAAGATGACGGCAGTTACCAGGGCAAGATCGTCGTCGTAAACAAAGGCCGCTGCTGGCGGGGGCAGCCTATCCCAGCTGAACGCCGGGATTTTTGCCTAGCTCCAAGCTCTTAGGACGTGTAATCCAGCACCTGGCGGGCGTCGTACCCCTGCTTCTTGAACTCCGAGAACAGCA
>CAVEMP010000170.1:0-21091 GCA_963616835.1 uncultured Oscillospiraceae bacterium
CCGCAGCCCGCCGAGATCTCTCCCGGCACGGGGATCATGCGACCCGGCAGGTTCTTCTCGCCACATAAGTCTTCGCAGCTCATGGCAGCCGCAGTGGTGGGAAACGTCACCACCAAGGCCGGCTTGCGCACGCGCGGCACGGCCTACGGCCTCACGACGACAGAGGCGCCAGAGAGCTTCTGGGCGATCACGTACATGTTGGTGACCTCGCCCACCGCGAGCTTCTGGGTGATGCCGTAAAAATCGGTGCAGGTGCCGCAGGTCAAGATCTCAACGCCGGCCTCGGCCAGGTTCTTGAGGTCCTCAAGGGACTCTGAGCCCTCGCAGGTAAGGTGGGCGCCGCCGTTGTAGAAGAGGATCGTCTGGGGCAGCTCGTCCAGCTGGGTGAGCGAGTAGATGAAGGCCTTCATGAGCTTTTTGCCCAGGGTGTCGTCGCCCGTGCCCATAACGGCCGAGCTAATTTGCACGACGACGTTCTTCTTGGCGGGCACGACGCACTCGGCGGCCTCGGGCTCGCCGGGGGCGACCTCGACGGCGGACGTGGCGGTCACGACGCAGTGCCATTCCTTCTCGCCGGTCTTCTCGCTGGCAAAAGAGCAGCCCTTCGAGGCCGCCATGCGGGTGAGGTTTTGGACGGCGACCTGGTTGTCGACGATGGTCTCGACCTCGCCGGGGCCGGCAAGGGTGCCCAGGGCCTTCAAGGTCTTGACGACGGGCAGGGGGCAGGCGTCGCCGCGGGCGTCGATGACGAGCTTGGTGTTGGACATGGTGCTTCCTTTCTTGGGTTCTTATTGGCGAGAAACAAATAAATCGCAGGTTAACGGCTACATAATAACGCGTACAGAGCAGGCGGACTTGGCAGCCACGCGGCCGACGACCGCAGCGGGCTGGCCAAGCTCACGCAGCTGATCGACGTATCCCGCGGCCTGATCTGCAGGCAGCGAGACGAGCAAACCGCCCGAGGTCTGCGGGTCAAAGAGGACATCCGCCAGGTCGAGCGGCACGTCGTTGGCCATGTTCACGCGCGGGCCAAAGAAGTCGCGGTTGCGGTAGGCGCCGGCGGGGATGAGGCCCATCTGCGCCATCTCGCGGGCGCGCGCCATAAGGGGAACTTCGGGCGCGCAGATCTCTAACGTGACGTCGCTGGCCTCGGCCATCTCGCAGGCGTGGCCCATGAGCGAGAAGCCCGTGACGTCGGTGGCGGCGTGTGCATCCAGGCCGTCCAGGGCCTCGGCGGCGTACTTGTTGAGGGTGATCATCGAGTCTGTGGCAACCTTGACCCCGTCCTCGTCCAAAAGCTGGGCCTTGTACGCCGTGGTGAGCACGCCGGTACCCAGGGCCTTTGTGAGCACAAGCACGTCACCCTCGTGCGCGCCGCCGTTGGCGAGCATGCGGTCCAGGTCAACGAAGCCCGTGACGGCCAGACCAAACTTGGGCTCGTGGTCGTTGATGGAGTGGCCGCCGGCGACGATGACCCCCGCCTCGCGGCACTTGTCGGCGCCGCCGGCAAGAATCTGTCCCGCGACCTCGAGCCCCAGACAGTTGGGGAAGCACAGCAGGTTGAGCGCGAGCACGGGACGGCCGCCCATGGCCCAGACGTCTGAGAGGGCATTGGCAGCCGCGACCTGCCCAAAGAGGAAAGGGTCGTCCACCATCGGCGGGAAGAAGTCCGTCGTTCCCACAAGGCCGCGACCATCGCCCAGGTCGTAGACGTAGGCGTCGTCGGAGGCATCGAAGCCCACAAGAAGGCGCGGGTCGTCGACGCGCGGCAGGTTGCAGAGCACCTGCGAAAGGTACCCGGGCGCGAGCTTGGCCGCGCACCCCGCGGCCTCAACAAGCTCGGTGAGTTTTACTCCGTTCATGTCCATGCGTTAACTCCTTGCTGTGAACCCAGTGGTAGACATCTTAGGCCAGGGCCAGCGCTCGCTCGGCGGCGGCCATGCTCGAGAACCCCGTGGGCATGACCTCGCAGGCCAGGACCTCGCCGCCCTCGCCTAGCACCGCGACCTTCGTCGCCGTGGACCCGATGTCGATCCCTATCCCGATCTGTGCCACGCGCTTCTCGTAGAGCATTTCAATAAAGGCGGCGATGCGAGTGTCGATCTGCCCCTGGTCGCCGGCCGAGTAGTCCGTCTCGATCTTCATGTACGGGATTCCCGCGCCCTCGACGGCCGCGCGCAGGTCGGCGTCGGTAATGCTGATTCCGTAGAGCTCTTCAAGGCGAGCCTTAAGCAGGCGGCACTCCTCGTACCATCCGTCGCGCTCGTAGGCGCGGTCGCGACCCTGCGGCAAGTGCAATATGTGGGTCTCTTTGAGCTCGGCCAAAAGCTCGTACATCTTCTTCTTGCCGTCGCAGGTCGTCTCGCCAATGATTATGTCGCTAAAGTACGTGAAAGGACACTTCTGCGAGTAGGCAAAACCGTAGGTCGACTTGATGAGCGGGCACAAGTTGGCCGGCAGGACCTTCTCGGCCTCGGAGATTACCTCGTCTGACGTGCCGCAAAGCGCCACGCTCGCCGCGCCGGCGGCGTCCACGATCTCGAGCGGCGTGTAGCTGCAAAGAAAACCGACAAGCCGGTTGCCCGCCTGTTTAAAGTCCTTGACGCGAATAAACGCCGCCTTGCGCTGCTCGTTGAACTCCTCGAACGTGCGCGGAAGCTGCTGCTCCATCTCCATCATTGGCTCCTCTCCCGGTCCCCTCAGCCGCAACCGTCACCGTTATACTTTCCAAAGCATAACCCCCGCGCCGACCTGTCGCTGATCAAAATCGACGAAAGACGGGCGCAGTAGCGGATTCAGCTAAGAAGACCCTTAGATTGCCGCTGCCCCAACTGGGGTTTTGTCGACAAAACTAAGGGTCTACTCAACGATCGGCGTTACTGCGCCCGTCTTTCGTAAAAAATGTGAGGAAGGGGCGTGCGGCACCGCGACTATTCGGGCAGACGGCCGACCTGCGGACGGTTGAGGCGGTGGGCGGCGACCAAAATCGCGATGCCCAGGACAACCAGAGGCAGGCTTAAGCACTGACCCATAGTAATGGGGCCAAAGAGGTAGCCCAGCTGCTCGTCGGGCACGCGCACGAACTCGATCAAGAAGCGAAAAACACCGTAAAGCACCAGGAAAAGGCCCATGAAGCTGCCCTGCGGGCGCGCCGGGCGCCGACGGCTGAGCAAAAACAGGACCACAAAGATCACCAGGCCCTCGAGAAAGGCCTCGTAGAGCTGGGAGGGGTGGCGGTAGACTCCCCCGCCGGTCTCGAACAAGACGCCCCAGGGCAGGTCGGTCTCTTTGCCCCACAGCTCGCCGTTGACAAAGTTGGCGCAGCGGCCAAAGAAAAGTCCCAGTGGCGCGCCAATAACGCCCAGGTCACACACGGTGGGAATCGAGATCCGGTACTTGCGGCACACCAGCGAGCCGCCCACCACGGCGCCCACCAGCCCTCCGTGGAAGCTCATGCCGCCCTGGTTTAGGGCCACAATCTCCAACGGGTGCTCAAGGTAGTAGCCCGCGCCGTAAAACACCACGTAGAACAGGCGCGCGCCCACAATCACGCCAAAGGCGATACCGATGACGATGCTCATGACGTCGTCAAGGGTAAGGTCGATTTCCCAGCGCTTGGCCACCTTGACCATGACAGCGCCCGCGCAGATGAATCCGGCCAGGTAGGCCAGGCCGTACCAGCGAATGGCCAGCGGACCTATCTGGAACGCGATGGGAGACAAGCTATGGTAGAGGTCGTTAAGCCACATGGGTTTCTCGCCGTTCTATGAGGGGTCGCAAGCTCGCGCGGGCGGGCGGTTAAAGAACCGCGGGCTGGACGCGGGTCACGCCGGGCACGTGCTCCTTCAAAATGCGCTCGATGCCCTCGGACATGTCCATCGAGGACAGCGGGCAGCCGGCGCAGGCACCCTGCATCTCAAGAGTCACGACGCCGTCGTCGGTGACGTCAATGAGCTCAACGTCGCCGCCGTCGGCCTGCAGGCTCTGGCGGATGATGTCCAAGGTCTCGTCGAGAAGAGCGCGGTCAATAGCCATGATGTTTCCTTTCTAAAGGGGCGGCCGGGCGCATTGCGGGCGCGCGGCCACGGGACGGGGCGCGACCAGCGCGCCCCGTGGATGCACTAACGAACCATGTTACCCAATGGGAGAAAAAAGATGTCCCGAGGTTGCGCCCTGGGCGCGAGGCGCGGGCTTTCTTCCCTCGCGAGCCGCCGCCACGGCGCGGGCCACACGGGCCACGGCCGCCGAGGTCTCGCGCGCGTCCAGCAACGTGCAATCGGCCATGAACCAGGAGAGGCCGGCGGCGAGAAGCACGTCTGCCTGCGGCGTTGCGTCCAGGACCTTGCCCGACCACAGCTGCGAGCGGCCGTGGACGTTGGTGCGCACGGGCAAGAAGTTGCCGTCGATGTCCTTCAAGGTCAGGCGGCGAGAGCGCTGTGGGCAGCGGGCGCAGTCGTGGACGCACTTGCCAAGGACCTGCAGGATACAGTGCTCGGTGGTCATCACGCGCTCGCGGCCGTAAACCATAAGGCCGCAGGGGACCTGGGCCTTGGGCGCCAAGGCGCAGATCTCGTCAAGCGAAAGCTCGGGCGAGAACCACACGGCGCTGGCGCCTGCGGCCTCAAGGGCCACAAGGCAGCTCTCGTTGTGGACCGGGATGCACGAGCGCAGCTCGGCGGCAGCGCCCACCTGCGCGGCCAAGGCCAGCTCAGAGATGTTGCCCACGGCCACCGTGGAGCCCGGGGTCACATGCGCGTCCAAGCGGGCGTGGTCGGCCTCGCGGCAGACCTCGTCAAGCCAGGGGATCACGCCGACCGGCCAGTCGCCGCAGGCCAGGTCGTCGGGGGTGGCGTAGAGACGGGTCGCGCCGGCCTCCTGCGCCGCGCGGGCGCACTCGGGGGTTGCGACCAGGGCGCACACGGCGGGGGCGGCGACAGGTACTGCGACCTGCGCCGCGTTTGAAAACCCGCTCGCCTCACGAACCTCGGCCAGGCGCTTTGCGACCACGGCCGCAGAAGGCGCGGGCCGTGTGTCCTTCTCGCGTGCCGTATACGGGGCCAGAAGCGCGTCGCGCAGCTCGCGCACGGCCTGGGCACGAACCTTATGAACCGCCGAGAAGCCCATGCCGCACCCCTCGTCCAGCTCGATGTCCCAGCTCACGGGCTCAAAGGGACCGCCGCCCATGCGGCCCACGTGGGCCATGAGGTCCTCGGCCGTGACGGCGCGGGTCTGGGCGGGCTCGACGGTGAAGCCCTGCGCGGTGGCCGCGGCCTCGCCATCGGCAGTCGAGAGCTCAACCGTGAAGGGCTGGCCCAGGCGGGCCACAACGCGCACGGCCACCGCGCGCTTGCGGGGCGTGTCGGCGCCGGCCACGCGCGACGCGGCGTCCATCGCGGCCTGCGAGCGAATGACGCGCACCACGGCGCCCGCCTCGATGGGGCGCGGAGCCGTGCAAGTGATCGTCTCGCCGCCAGCGGCGTCTGCTACAACGTTGGACGTGAGAAATTGCGTGGGGTCGCTCACGGGGCGAAGCTCAAGCAGGTCGCCCGCGCCCACCGGGGCGCACAGGCGCACCGTGACCTCGGCGCGGGTAAAGCGGCGCATGCGGGCGCGGCCGCCGTTGGCGCCGCCGCGGCGCTCGACGGCATCCTCAAGCACGCGCGAGCCCAGGACCTCGCCCACGACCTCGCCGCGGTTGTTGGACCTCTCGTAGCTCATCATCTCGTTGCCCGAGGTGCCCATAAGATAGGCATCGGTGAAGTCACGGTTAAAGGCGCGCTTAAGGCGGCGGTGGACGTCGGCCTCCTCGGCCTTATCCATCTTGCGCCCGGCGATTTGCGCGTCGATGGCCTGGCGATACGCGCCCACGACCTGGTAGACGTAGTCGGGCGCCTTCATGCGGCCCTCGACCTTGAGCGAGCCCACGCCCGCGGCGATCATCTCGTCCACCTTGTCCACCAGGCAGTAATCCTTGGGGCAAAGCGCGCGCGTGCCGCCCACGCCGCGGCTTGTCTCGGCAAGGCCCGCCGTGGGGACATTGGGGATGTCCTGCATGACGCCCTTCTCGTCATAGACCTCGTAGGGCAGGCGGCAGGGCTGGGCGCACATGCCGCGGTTGGCCGAGCGGCCGCCCGACATCGAGCTGAGCATGCACACGCCCGAGTAGCAGAAGCACAGGGCGCCGTGGCCAAAGCACTCCAGCTCAACGCCGGTGCGGGCGATTTTTTGAATCTCGGGCAGGGACAGCTCGCGCGACAGGGTCACGCGGTCTGCGCCGCGGTCGCGGCACCACAGGACGCCGCGCTCGTCGTGGACGTTGGCCTGGGTCGAGACGTGCGTCTCTATCTGGGGCCAGGTGCGGCGGATTTCCTCGAAAAGGCCCCAGTCCTGGATGATGAAGGCGTCGGCGCCCAGAAGCCAGGCCTCACGGACCAGGGCCAGGACGCGCGGAATCTCCTTGGTGCTCACCACGACGTTGACCGTCACGTAGACGCGCACGCCGGCCAGATGGGCCTTCTCGCAGGCATTGGCAAAGGTCCGGGGCGTGAAGTTGGTGGCGCTGCGGCGGGCGTTGAAGTCGTTGCCAAAGCCGCAGTAGATGGCATCGGCGCCCGCGGCAAGGGCGGCGGCAAACGGCTCTGGGCCGCCGGCCGGCGCCAGAAGCTCGATGACGTTCTTGTGAGCCAAGGATTCCCCCTAAAAGCTGTGTTCGCAACCTTTAAACGATACCGCGAGAGGTGCGGACCGCGCACGTCAAGATGCCCACGCCGAGAAGAACACACTTCTAGCGAGGGCCCGCGGGGTTTGAGATGCCGCGCCGGCCCGGGGCGCGCCCCGGCTAAAGCGCGCCGCCGATCAAACCTAGGATGATGACGACGGCGAGAGACCCCACGATAGCCGCGACGCAGGCCAGGCGCTGCATGCCCAAAGGTACGGCGGCCAGGGCCGGAACCTGGCGCAAAAGGCGGCGCTTGTCGATGAGAAGATACGCCAGGGCCGTAAAGCTCACGGGCAGCCAAAAGAGGAACTCGAGGGCCAGGTACCACGTGGGGTAACGCAAGCTCGACTGCGTGGGCACGATGAAGTTGCCCACGCACGCGGCCACCAGCACAAGAAACGCGGCCACGACCAGCGTGTTCCACACGCGGCCCCACAGCTCGGGGACGCCAGCGAGCAACGCGCGCGGGCCGCGGCCGCCACGGGCCTTGGTCGCCGTCGCGCCCTTCTCCCCTGCCACGGCAGCCGCCAGCTGGGGCGCGCCCGCGTAACGTCTCTGCGGGTCGAAGCTCATCGCGCGCTCCACAACCACGGCCAGGTCAGACGGTATGCCAGACCCAGACACCAACTGCTGGGCGGTTTTGCCCGGTGCCGGGTCCTGGCCGGTCAAACAAAAGTACAGGATGGCGCCCAGGGCATAGACGTCGCTGCGTACGCTGGTCTGGCCAAAACCAAACTGCTCGGGTGGGGCGTAGGCGCGCGTGCCCAGGCGAGCGGTGTCTGCCTCGGCGCCCTCGCGCCAGGTGCGGGCGATGCCCAGGTCGATCAACACAAAGGTGCGCGGTATGCCGACCGCGCCGCCCACCACCATGATGTTTGCTGGCTTGAGGTCACGGTGGATCACTGGGACGCCTTGCCCCAGGCCGCCGTGCAGCACCTCGACCGCGCGAGCCACCTGGTCCATGGCCTCGCGGGCCAGGTCAACGCCGGGCCCCACCTGGGCCACAAGCTCCTCGAGCGTCTGCCCGTCAAGCCACTCCATGACCACATTGACCTGCTGTCCGTCGTTCCAAACGTCGATAATGCGCGGCAAGTTAGGGCATCTTAGCCCGCGCCGCTGCGCCACAAGCAGTTGCCCGTAGGCCCCGCCCAAGCCGCTTTCCGCACCGATGCGCTTGCGCACGAAGGGGCCCAGGTCGCCGCCCTCCTCGCCAGCAAAGAAGACCTTCTCGGTGACCTCAAAGTCCGAGCGCTTCATCACCTCAAGCACACGATAGCCACCCGACCTCCCACAGGAAGCCAGGTGGCTCATGAGCTGCGCGTCAAAGGCGTCGCCTCCCGCCGCGCCGTATGTCTCGTTGCTCTCCATGCCCGCAATGATAGCTCAGCCGCCGGACACTCCCCTAGCAGACGGTCTTCTCGCCAAAGCGGTAAAGCTCCTCGTTGACCTTTTGCAGAGAGCAGCCGCGGTCGATGCAAAAGATGATGATCGCGTCGCGGCGGTCCTTGCAGTTCAAGCGGCTCACGCCGGCCGCGGTAAGAGCGCGGTTGGTCTCGCGCAGGGTGAGGGCCATAGCAAAGGCAATCTGCAGCACCTTGTCACGCGAGGGGTGGCGCGCGCCCGTAAAAATCTGGTAGCCAAAAGTCTCGTTAAGGTCGGCCATTCTTACCACGCGGGCCCGCTCAAGGCCTTTCTCGACCAAAAGAGACTGCAGGTAGGTGGCCAAATCGGTCGCTGGAAAGTCGTGACTTTTGACGTAGCCGTCGATGCTTGGGGCATCCAAAAGCTCGCCCAAGAGCTCCTCGGTCAGTTTCTTTGCCATCGCCTGCGCCTCCTTAGCCAAACCGCGCGCCCACGCGGCTCCGCACCCATCTTACGCGAGCGACCAGCTGGCCGACGCCGTCTTGTTGATGATGCTGCCAAAGTAGAGGGCACGCGCGATGTCGCCCTTGAAGTAGATGTTGCCCGAGACGGTGCCGCCCTGGGCCAGTGTGCCCGAGCTCAGCTCGTCGGCGCCGTTGCTGTAATAGGTGGTGGACTGCTGGGCGCCGTTGGCGTCCTCGCCTTTCCAGTCGTAGGCGTTGTAGCTGGCGCCCTCTTTGCCGTTGTTGACGTAGGTCACGTGAATGCCGGTGACGGCCGAGCCGTCATAGTTGGCAAGGCCCGTCTCGACGGAGTCGACGGTCACCGAAAGGCCGTCTGCCAGATTGACGGTAGTGCCTACGACAAGATTGTCGGTAGAGTCCTCTTTCTTCTCTTCGGTCGCGGTGGCCGCCGAGTCACCGCCAGTCGTGCTTGCCTCGTTTGCTTGCGAAGAAGAGTCGGCGGGCGGCGTGGTTGTGGTCTTGTTGCCGCCCATGGCGCCAACGATACCAAAAACTACCAGCACCGCAATGACGATGAGCACAATCTTGCCAACGGGCTTCTTTCCTTCTTTGGACATGGTCTCTCCCTAGGTCGCATTGCCGGCGGTACAGCCGGTGGCCCTCATGATGGCCTTCGACTCAAGGGATTTCATTAGCCCAGAGCTAATGCGATGGCGGAATAGCGGGTATCTGGGTGAGACACTCGGTCCTACTATCAACATCTCTGAAACAGGGCGAGCCTCGATAGCTGCCTGCGCGTCATCTCCAATGAGAACGACGTCCTTTTACCAACTGTTTGTGATGGCGAAAAGCGCTAACGGGGCCTCGGGGCCGCCACGCTCGTGCCTATGACGAGCTCAGGCTCGATGACCTGTAGTTCGAAGGCCCCTTTGTCACCTTCTATGCGCCGACAAAGCAAATCGAACGCACGTGAGGAAAGCTGGCCCACGTCCTGCTTCACGGACGTGATATTAGGCAGGAAGAGCGCAGAGGCTTCATTGCGGTCAAAGCTCACCACAGAAATATCCTCGGGCACCCGCAGCCCCAGCTCAGAAAGGCGGCGCATGATGCCAAGGGTCATAAGATCACTCGTTGAGAAGACGGCCGTCGCTCCGGCTGCAAGCAGCACGTCCACGCCAAAGTAGCCGCTCGCACCATGGTAGTCGCCCTCGCACACAAGTGCGGAATCAGGGACAATCCCATGGTCCATCAGGGCGTTTCTGTACCCGGCAAGACGCAGGCGGCCGTTCTGGGAACTCTGAGTGTTGACGAGGCATCCCACTCTACGATGCCCGTGCGTAACAAGATGATCAGCCGCTTGGTACGCGCCATACTTATTGTCCACAAAGACCTTGTCACACTCCGCCGCCTCAATGATACGATCGACCATAACGTAGGGCGCAGAGATTGAGGTCAGCGCATCTATGACGTTCTTCTCGCCGTCAGCAAGCACGTCGTTGCTTGGGACAAAGACAATGCCGTCGACGTTGAGCGAGTCAAGGCGGCGCAGCTGTTCACAGTCCTGCTCGGAACAATCGTCGGAGTTGGTGATGAACAGGCCGAGTCCGGTCTTTCTGCAACGCCCCTCCAAACACTTTGCCAGAGACGAGAAGAACGGATTTTCAATATCCGGAACGATAAGACCGATGGTGCCCGACCTTCTGGTGGCAAGCCCCCGCGCCGCCCTGTTAGGACGATAGTCAAGACGCTTGGCGCAATCACGGATGCGGAGCTTCCCTTCCTCGGAGAGGCGGCATGGGCGGCCGTTAAGCACTTGCGAGACAGCAGACTCGGACATGCCGGACTCACGCGCGACGTCCTTGAGCGTAACTCTTTTAGCCATGCTAACCCCTCCCTCTGCATAGAACATTGATACGGTATCGCTCCCCTTTGCCACATGGCGACAGGTGCCGGGTAGAAAACACAAAATGCCCCGGGCGGCCAGCGGCCACCCGGGGCACCCTATCGTTCAAAAGACCGCTACAGGAAGCAGACCACGGAGAGAACGAACATGAAGACCACGCCCGCAACCATGGGGACGGCCGTGCGACGCACGATCTCAATTGGGGCTTTCTCGATAGACCCAGAGACAATCATGACGACGGCAGACACCGGGGAAACAGCACGGAAGAGGTTGCCCGCCAGTCCCATCGGCACGGAGATAGCGATGGGAGAGACGCCCGCGGCGACGGCGAGAGCAGGAATGAGTGGGACCATAGCAAAGAACAAGGCGGTGCCGGAGCCAGAGAGCAGCACGATGAGGGCAGAGAGGCCCACAAGGATAAGCGGCAACACGAAGCCCATATCGTTGCCGTTGATGGAGGTCATGGCGCTTTGCAACGAGTCAATGAGGCCGACGGACTTCAAACCGACGACAAAGACGCTCGCGGCGACCAGCAGGGCCACGATGGGGACGGCATTGCCCATACCCTTGAAGAAGGTCTCGGTCTTATTCAGAGCCTCCTTGCCATCCTTGCGATGAATGGCGTCACAAATAATGGCGACGACAAAAGAGAAGAGCGCGGCGACCTCGACGGAGAGGGTGACGGAGACGCCGCCGGCAACCTGGGCTATATAGACGACGATAAGCAGCAAGATGGGCAGTAACGGCAGGATGGCGTACACGGCCTTGTGTAGGCCGGAGCCGTCGACGACGATTTCCTTCTCATCGCTGGCAACCTCGGCAGCATTGAAGTCATCACGCTTGTCACAGAAACGCTGCCAGAAGAAGTGGACGATGGCCATGAAGATGAGCGTCGGGATAGAGACAACGGCGTGATAGGCCACGACGTATTGGGTGACGGTGAGACCGGCAAACTCCGGCGTCTCGGCGAGCTGCTTGGCAATGGCCACGTTGTCGGACCCCAGGGGCGTCGGCATGATGGTCGCGGAGGTGGCTATGATGGCCGCAGCGGTGAGCGGGGTCATGCCGGCCTTGCGGAGAACAGGATAGAGCGTTGCCAGAAGGATGATGGCAAGGTTGGACGCACTGGGAACGACGAGGGACAAGACATTGGCAAGCAGAAACACCACGGGCACGAGCACATAGGGACTCTTGATCTTGCGGATAGGCCTTGTAAGTGCCCAAACCGTGGCGTCATTTGCGCCGATCTCGCTCATGTAGGCAGAGTAGCCGCCAAGGATGAGCATAATAAACCCGGCGGAGACAATGGTCGACTTGAACGTGCTTGCAATTGCCACAAGCGGATCAAGCACGGGGATGCCGCAAGACTCGAAGTCCTTGATGGCAATGGTTTGGCCACAGGCCATGGCAGCGAACATAAGCACGATGCCCATGAGGAACAGCGTAATCTTGATGTCCATCTTCTTAATGAGCATGTAGATCACGACGGCCACCGCCGCGATAACAATGAGGTACATCAGAATCGGATTCATTTCCCTTCTCCTTCTTTGCTTGCACGCGGCTACTTGCAGCGCGCGATTGATTCGATGAGCCAGTTGCGGAAGCGCCCGGCATCAATGCCGGTGCACACGGTCGCATTGGCGGGCTTGTGAAGATAGCCACGCAAGTCAACGAGGGTGCAGCCCTTGGTCATGGATCCGTCGAGCTCAATGCCCACATAGACGCCCTGGGTCTCATACATGCCGGGGTCAAGCAGGTATGCCATGGCGTGGGCGTCGTACATCTTTAGGCCCGTCTTCAATGATCCTCCACGGTAGTGACCAAACATGGCGTATAGCATCTTGCCCGTCTCGTTGAGGTCGCGAATGCGCTCACTGTCCTCCGGACGCAGCATGGCACCCCAGCCTACATCGAGGCCCGCCATGGCGATGGGCACACCAGAGCCAAATACGATGGCCGCCGCCTCGGGATCGCTTGCGACGTTGAACTCGGATAGCACGCCTTTGTTGCCCCGGCCACACGTACCTCCCATGAGGACGATGCGCTCGATGTTCTGACGAACGCTCGGGAAGACCTTAAGCAGCAGAGCGACATTGGTCATGGGCGCAAGCGAAACAATGGTTACGGGGTCATGAGAGGCCAAAATCGCGTCCCTCATAGCCTCAACGGCAACCTTCCCAAGCAGTTTCGAACTATCCGGCGCAGGAAACTCGTAACCCTCCATGCCTGAAGCCCCATGGATGTCACTTGCGTCAACGAACTCGGCGATGAGTGGGGCGGCGGCACCGGCAGCGACAGGGACGTTCTTCTCGAAGAAGTCGACGAGCTTCAGGGCGTTATCGGTGGTATGTTCGACGCTGACGTTGCCCCCGACGGTGGTAATGAGCCTCACGTCAAGCTCCTGGGAATTCAGCGCGATCGCGATGGCAACCGCATCATCAATTCCAGGGTCCGTATCGATAATTATGGGCTTACGCTTCATTGCTAACCTCCTTTTGACGCATGTCAACTTCAAGCGCGGTGGGAATGGCCTGTTGGGCGCCCTTGCGTGATGCGGTGATCCCGGCTGCAGATGATGCGCGCTTCATGGCCTCCTCGAAGGTGAGACCAGAAACGTGCGCCGCAGCAAGCACACCAATAAACGTGTCTCCTGCGGCCGTAGTGTCCTGAACGTCCACCTTTAGCGCCGGCAGGCGCAAGTACTCGCCCTGACTGAGCGCAGCAGAACCGCGCCCGCCCAACGTAATGACCGCTGTCGAGGGACCCAGTGCAACGAGCGCCATAAGCGCAGATAAGAGCAGCGTCTCGTCGATGGGATTGATGCTAGTGATTGCCTCGCACTCGGTCTCGTTAACGCACACGAGGTCGATGTCGTTCCACGCGCTAGCCGGAAGGTCGCGTGGCGGGGCAACGTTAACGATGGTGTACATGCCGCGGCGGTGCGCAAATGCAAGAGCCGCTGCGGTGGCGTCGCTAGCGCACTCCATCTGCGTCAGGAAGACATCGTCGGCCTTGGCCAGCTCGTCAAGGGCGGACACGGCATCAAGGGGGCTCAGAGCAGCGTTGGCGCCGCTAGAAAGGACGATGCGGTTGTCCCCATCGATGCGCAGGATAACGGCGACGCCGGTCTCAATCTCACTACGTCTGATGCAATCGCAGCGCACCCCGTATCCGGCAAGGGCATCCACAAGCTGGTCACCAAAGATGTCGCTGCCCACGGTTCCCACAAGGTAGGTCGTAGCGCCAGATTTGGCGGCTGCGACGGCCTGGTTGGCTCCCTTGCCACCCGGGTTGGCAAAGAAACCCCTGCCAGAAATAGTCTCTCCTTGGAGCGGAACGCGCTCGCTCTCTATGGTGAGATCCATGTTAAGGCTTCCGAGCACAATCACGTTCTTCATGAGCGCTAGGTATCTCCCTTCCCTATTGCCGATATCATTGTGCTAAAGCGCTTTAGCAGTTGCATATATGCAGAATAGTCATTTGCCTGACGTTGCTAAAGCGCTTTAGCACCTATATACGATAAACGGTCTCATTTTGCGCGCAAACGGTCTAGCTTCTCAATTCGCACCCCAAAAGCCCCAACCAACTCCACGAGGTTCTCGACAAAAAGCACTCTAAATCGCGGAACAAGGCGGCAAAAAACGCCATCCTTCTGCGATTTGGAGTGCTAGTTTTTGAGTAACGTCTCTCCATAGGTCGCGTTGCCGGCGGTATAGCCGGTGCCCCCCATGAAGGCCTTCAACTCAAGGGATTTCATTAGCCCAGAGCTAAGCCTTGGGCGGCTAATCGCGCGAGGTTTTTCGGTATCTGCATGCTTTGATCTTTGTGCTGCGAGCTTTTTCGATATCTGCATGTCTGAAACGGCCTCTTGGCCGCAGCTCACTCACCCGTGCAAAGCAAAAACGCAGTTGAGCATATAAAATATTAAATCGAATCTAGAGCAATAGTGAGTCTGAGCATACAGACATCGAAAAAGCTCGCACCAAGACGTTTCAGACATGCAGATATTAAAAAAGCTCGCAGGCCCGACAAAGAAAAGGCGCCCAGCGGGGAATCCCGCCGGGCGCCCGGGCCGCAGATAAGAAACCGTGCCGTTTAGACAAGCTTGGCCCAGCGCTTCTTGCCAGACTGAATGATGGTCCCGGCCGAGAAGAGCGCGGGGTCGACGTTGTAGCACTTAGGCTCGACGGGCCGGCCGTCAACCTTCACACCGCCGCCGTCGATCAGGCGACGGGCCTCGCCGGCACTCGCAGCAATCTTGACGTCGACCAGCAGCTTGCCCAGGTAAACCTTGCCATCCTCGTTGGGCATAACCACGGACGCCGGGAACTCGGCGATGTTGTCGGGCACCTTGTTCTCTTTAAACTGAGCATCGAAGGCGGCCATTGCCTTAGCACCAGCGCCCTCGCCGTGATACAAATCGACAATGTTGACGCCCAGCTCGCGCTTGAGCTTGTAAGGATCGGCCGAGCCGTCGGCAAAGGCGGCGTCAATCGCGTCGATCTCGGCGATCGACTTGGTCGAGCACAGGCGATAGTACATGGGCACAATCTCGTCGGCAATAGACATGACCTTGCCAAACATGTCGGCTGGCTCGTCGGTCAGGCCAATGTAGTTCTTGTAGCTCTTGGACATCTTCTTGACGCCGTCGGTGCCCACCAAAAGCGGCATGGTAAGGGCAACCTGCGGCTCCATGCCCTCGGCGCGCATAAGGTCGCGACCGGCCAGAAGGTTAAAGATCTGATCGTTGCCGCCCATCTCGAGGTCGGCCTCGATGACCACCGAGTCGTACGCCTGAAGCACAGGATAGATGAACTCGTGCAGCGCGATGGAGCGCCCCTCGGTGTAACGGTTGTGGAAGTCCTCGCGCTCGAGGATGCGCGCCACGTTGAACTTGCTCATAAGGCCTAGCATCTTGCCCAGGTTAAGGGGCTTGATCCAGTCGCCGTTGTGGACGATGGTGGTCTTCGCGGGGTCCAGGACCTTCATGGCCTGCTCGACGTAGGTCTGGGCGTTGGCCTCGACCTGCTCCTCGGTCAGCGGCGGGCGGGTCGAGTCGCGACCCGAGGGGTCGCCGATAAGAGCGGTGCCGTTGCCAATAATCAAGGTCACCTTGTGGCCCAAATCCTGGAACTGGCGCATCTTGCGCAGCGGCACGGCGTGGCCCAAGTGCAGATCGGGGCTGGTGGGATCGACGCCCAACTTGATGTTTAGGGGCGTGCCCTTCTCAAGTTTCTTCTTAAGCTCGTCAAGCGGCACGATCTGCATGGCGCCCGAGGTGATTACTTTGAGTTGCTCGTCAACTGGCAACAAATCTCTGTCCTCCATAGGTTGATTCCACGCGATCTACCCGGGCTTCGAAAGCCCACCGGGAAGTCGCACATCTGTATAGAATAACCAAACCGCGCCGTTTTGCACACCGCATATCCTCAGGAGGCGAGAAGACCTTCCGCGCGGCTCCAAAACCACCTGCGCACACCGCGCTAAAAGCCCCGTAAACCCGTACATTTTGTGGCAACAAGCTGGAGCGACACAGCACCTACCTATTCCCAAAGGGCCGCGTCGCGCCTGCACACTATAATGTTGAGCAATTGTCTCACTCGGTCTCCCGCAAGGAGGGGCACATGGGTATCAGAACCCGCAGAGCACACATGCACTCCCGCACCCACGTCGTTGGGTTTGGCATAGCCGGCGTATTTGGCTTTATCGCGCTTTTGATCACGGCCTTGGCCCTGTCTTTGGGCACAGTCGTCTCGTCTTGGCTCGAGGACCTACCCGACTACACCTCGACCGACTCGTACCTGGTGGCCGAACCCACGCGCGTCTTTGACGCAGACGGCAACGAGCTGGCCTCGTACTACCTGCAGCAGCGCCGCTCGGTCGACCTGTCCCAGATTTCTGACTACGTCATCAAGGGCACCGTCGACACCGAGGACAGGCGCTTCTACCAGCACAACGGTATCGACCCGCAGGGCATTCTGCGCGCCATTGGCTCGCAGCTTATGGGTCGCTCCGAGGGCGCCTCGACCATCACACAGCAGCTGGTGAGAAACACGATTCTTTCTGACGAGCAGTTTGAGTACTCCCTAAAGCGCAAGGTGCGCGAGGCCTACATCGCAATCCAGATGGAGAAGATGTACACCAAGGACCAGATCCTCAACATGTACCTCAACACCATCTACTACGGCAACGGCGCCTACGGCATCGAAGCCGCAAGCATTATTTACTTCAACAAGCACGCCAGCGACCTTACCCTGGCCGAGGCTGCGACTTTGATCGGCCTGCCCAACTCCCCCACCTACTACGACCCCACCAGCTACCCCGAGCGAAGCGTCAGCCGCCGCAACGTCGTTCTTGAGCGCATGTGCTCGGCCGGCACCATCACCCAGGAAGAGTGCGACGCCGCCAAGGCCGAGGAGCTGGTCTTGAACCCCGGCGAGCTGTCCGAGACCGTGGGTACCTACCCCTACTTCACCGATTACGTAAGGAGCCTGCTGCTTAAGGACTTCTCGTCCGAGACTGTGCTTCAGGGCGGCTTAAAGGTCTACACCACGATCAGCGCCAAGTACCAAGACGCCGCCGAGCAGGCCGTAAGCCGCCGCCTGGAAGAGCTGGGCAACGAGAAGCTCGCCTCGACGCTGGTCTCTATCGACCCCTCCACCGGCTACATCAAGGCCATGGTGGGCGGCCAGGACTACTCGGAGTCCCAGTACAACCTGGCCTTGACCACCAACCGTCAGATGGGCTCGAGCTTCAAGGCCATCGTCTTGGCCGCAGCCATCGACTCGGGCATGAACCCCGAGATCTTGCTGGATTGCTCTTCTCCCATGCAGATCACGCCCACCTGGAAGGTCAAGAACTACGGCAATTACCAGTACGGCGTGAGGTCTTTGGCCAGCGCAACGGCCATCTCGTCTAACACCGGCTACGCGCAGGTGGCCGAGGCCATTGGCGTCGAGAAGATCATCTCGATGGCGCACGCGCTGGGCGTCACCTCGGACATCCCGCAGTACTACTCCATCGCGCTTGGCTCGGTGGGCGTCTCGGCCCTTGACATGTGCGACGTCTTTGCCACGTTTGCCGCCGGCGGTGTGCACCGCGACGCCGTGGCCATCACCAAGATCGAGGACCGCAACGGCAACACCGTCTACGAGCACAAGGACAACCCCACCCAGGCCATCAGCACCGCCGTTGCCCAGGCCACGACTGAGGTGCTCGAGACCGTCTTTACAACCGGTACCGCCAGGACCGCCAACTCTCTTCTCACCATCAACCAGCCCGTGGCCGGCAAGACCGGTACCTCCGACGACGACAAGGACCTGTGGCTTTGCGGCTACACCCCGCAGCTGGCCACCGTCGTGTGGTGCGGCTACCGCGACAGCCAAGAGACCGTCATAGTCAACGGCAGCGTGGCCTCGACCAACATCGCGCCGCAGTACATCTGGGCCTACTACATGAACCAGGTCCTGGAAGGCGTCGACCGCGGCGAGTTCATCACCACCAAGGACACCGTGAACTACAAGTCCAACAGCTCCTGGACCTTTGTGGGCACCTCCAGCTCGCTTAACTCGGGCTACTCGTACTCTTACAGCTATAGCAGCTCGAATGATGACGAGACAACCACCACGACTAGCACGACAACCACCACGACAACGACGCGCCAGGACACCTCGACGCCCACCACCCCGACCTCTACCTCGGGCAGCGGCTCGGGCAGCAACGGCGGCGGTGACGACGGAACCGGCTCGAGCGACGCGGCCAGCGGTGGCGGCACCGCCGGCAGAAACGAGAGCACCAACAACACCGGCGGCGGAACAACTACCCCATCAACCCACTAATCCTTTTGGCTCCCTGGCTACAGGGAGCTTTTTTTGCGCAAGTAAATTTGCCCGGCTATAGCCATCTAGCTGCGGGTTATTTAAAAAAACCGAACAAACGATGCCATCTGTGTGTCGAACGGCTGTTCTCAGTAATTATTGTCCGCTTAATGCCCCATCATAGGTTCACGCGCAAGAACATTCGTTTGGAAGGAGCCTCGCAGGTGGAGCCGGGCCGCTACATAGCCATCGACCTCAAGACGTTCTATGCCTCGGTCGAGTGTGCCGACCGGGGGCTCGACCCGTTTACCACCAATCTCATTGTGGCGGACCCTTCACGCGGAGAAGGAACCATCTGCCTGGCTATCACGCCCGCCATGAAGGCTTTAGGGATCCGCAACCGCTGCCGCGTGCACGAGATTCCCAAGGGCATCAAGTACCTTGAGGTGCGCCCGCGCATGAGGCGCTACATGGAGGTCTCGGCACAGATCGTGGCCATCTACCTCAAGCGCTTCTCGGCACAAGACGTCTATGTGTACTCGGTTGACGAGTGTTTGATAGATGCCGGCCCATACCTCAAGCTCTATGGCAAGACGGCACATCAGCTGGCGCAAGAGCTGATGGACGACGTCTGGCAGCAAAAGCGCATCAAGGCCACGGCGGGTGTGGGAACCAATTTGTTTCTCGCCAAGGTAGGCATGGATATCCTGGCCAAGCACTCGCCCGATTGCATCGCCGAGCTTGACCAAGAGGCGTTCTTTCGCCGCATCTGGCACCACCGCCCCATCACCGATGTCTGGGGCATTGGCCCCGGCACGGCCCGCTCGCTTGAGCGCATGGGCGCGCTGGACCTGGTGGGCGTGACCCGCCTTGACCCGCAACGGCTGCGCAACAAGTTTGGCGTCAACGCCGAGAGGCTCATCGACCACGCCTACGGGCGCGACCCGTTGACCATGGCCGATCTTAAGTCGTACACGCCCAAGTCGCACTCGCTAAGCCAAGGGCAAGTCCTTATGCGAGACTACCGCCCGCACGAAGCCCTGGTTGTCCTTAAAGAGATGATCGAAGCGATCTGTCTATCCCTTGTTGAGAAGGGCCATGCGTGCTCGGGCGTGTCGCTCTACTGCCGCTACTCATGGGACGACCTGGCGGGACCAGGCGGCTTCTCGGCATCGCAGAAGCTGGCAATGCCCACAGACTCCAGAGCAACGCTACAAGAGGCAATCCTGCGTCTTTGGGAGCAAAACATCGAGGAAGAGCGGCTGGTGCGCGGGCTCAACATCGGGCTGTTTGGGCTAACGCAGGGCGAGTGCACGCAGCTGTCGCTCTTTGACGATGTTGAGGCCAAGGAAGCCGAGCGAAAGCTCTCGCAAGCCGAGGTCAACATCAAAAGCAAGTACGGCGCCGCCGCCATCATGCGCGGCTGCAGCCTTATGCCGTGCGCCACAGGGCAGGCGCGCGCCAACCAGGTAGGAGGACACCACTCATGAGAGGAACCATCGCAAACCGAGCGGCGCAGTGGGCGCCGTTCGCCGCGCTCGACGGCTACCAGGAGCTTGTCGACAAAGCCGTTGAGGCGCCAGAGCCCCGTCGGGTCTTTACCGAGGAAGAAGCCGAGCGACTCTCGGCCGAGCTTGCGGTGCTCGAGCGCGGCGACAAGGTCTTGATAGAGCGCTACGACACCGGGCGCTACGTGACAGAGCCGGGCGTGGTGCGCGAGGTCGATGCCGTGGCGCGCTGTTTGCGGCTCGAGGGCAGGCAGATCGCCTTTGGCAACCTCTGGCACGTTGAGCTGGACCTGCAGTGAGCACGGCGACCTTGGCTGGGACAAACGGCATTCCCCTACCCGATCAACGCATCTACCTGCGCGTTATTGCCGAGACAGACGAAGAGGGCTACATACGGCCAACGCAAATCGTGTGGCCAGACGGTCGACGCTTTGATGTGGCGTCAACCACGCTCGTGCGCACCCTGGGCCGCTGGGAACGCGGCACCTTGACACTTGCCTACGAGCTTACCTTCAAGAGAAAGAACGGTCAGGAGGCCAGAAGAAACGTATGGTGGGAGCGCGGGAGGTGGTTCTGTAAACGAGGGTAATCCGCCGCCCTACCCCGTGGCGCTTAGCTTGGCGATGTAGCCTTGCAGTACCTCGGCGTTGCTGGGGTTATCGACAATGACCAAAACAGTGTCGTTGCCGGCAACCGAGCCCAGAGTATGTGCCAAGCTCGCGTCGTCGATGGCCGCCGCCACGCCTGACGCCGTCCCCGGCTGGCTGCGTACAACCACGAGGTTCTCTGCGCGGGCGACGCCCACAACAAACTCAGAGAGCATCCGCTGCAAGTGCAGGTCCTCGGCCAAAACATAGATACCCTCGGGGAGCTTGCGCAGGCCCATATCGGCAATGTCGCGTGAGACCGTGGCCTGCGTGCAGTTGAAGCCCATCTCTTTGAGCTCAAGCACAAGGTCGCGCTGGGTTTTGATCGACTTTGTGCGTACGCAGTCGCGTATAGCCTCTTGCCTGGTGTTTCTCCGCTTCATGGGCCTCTCTCCCCTCTTGTGTAGCGATACTTAGCGCGCAAAGCTGGCATCCGTTTTGGGCCGCACCTCTGCGCGCTTCTCGCATTATACAGTGAGAAGCGCATAATATGCAGTTTTGCCTGGGATATCACGTTCACGGAATTGTGGCATTTGAGCACAAGGGGCAGGAGGTTTGTGCCGTATTATTTGAGCATCTGAATGTATCGACTCCATACGGAGGCTGACATGCCCTATAAGACGCCAGACGCAAACTCCCGCCACCGCTCTGTGGTCGAGGGCGGGTCTCCCA
>CAVEMP010000171.1:0-2689 GCA_963616835.1 uncultured Oscillospiraceae bacterium
ATGAAGGGCACGAAGGTGCGGATAAACGGGAAGAAGCGCCCCAGGAAAATGGCCAGGTGGCCCCACTTGTCCAGGAAGTCCTCGGACTTCTTGATGCGCTCGGGCGTCATGGCTTTGACCTTGCCCGAGGCAATGATCCGCTGTCCAAAGAAGTGGCCGATCATGAAGTTGCACTGGTCGCCCAAGATGGCTGCGACCCAGGCCACGGCGAGAAGAGCCACGATGTTAAACCCGCCGCCCTGTGCAAAGAAACCCGAGGCAAACAGCAGCGAGTCGCCCGGCAAAAACGGGAAGAAAACGACGCCGGTCTCGATGAAGATGATGAGAAAGACGCAGCCGTACGCCATCAGGGGGCCAGCGGCGATCCAGCCGGCAATCGCGGTGCGCGGGTCTTTGAGCAGGGTAACAATAAAGTCGATGAAGCCCATGAGCATCCTTTCGCGGGGACGGGCGGCGTGGCGGCAACAAAGCCGCGTCGGGCAAGAAGCGCGTTTTTGGACGCGCTTCAAAAAGCGTCCGTACACAACACAACCCCGCAGCAAGCTGCGGGGTTGCACCAGTGCGCTGAATGGGAACGGGCGCCCGTCAGAGGCCCCTTATGGCTGCTACCTCCCGGTCCTGACCAGGTTCGAGGTGTGACGTCGCCCGAACCCATTCAACACACTAGGGCTTACTTTACCCAAAATCGCCCGGTCGCGCGACCCCAGGCGGTGGCTCTCCACAGGATGACCCAAGGCCGGACGCGGGCGGCGGGCGACGGACGGGGGGCGACCCGGGCGCCCTGCAGCCGCGCCCAAGCCTCGTGGAGGAATTGTCCCCGCCGGTTTAAAATCCCCCGCGCCGGGAATCATGAGGATGTGCAGAGACGAGCGCGCGGCTTTAAATTCGCGAACCCGCGCACTCGCACTGTTTTGCTTACATCAGCGGCAGCTGCCAAAGTGGGGGCTCCTCGGGTCTGTGACCTGCGGAGCCCTCGTCAATTTGCGAGAAGGTCTTCTCGCCGCCGTGCCCGCCCCCGGCCCAAAACCGACTTATGTCACATCACTGTAAGGGTCGGCCGCGACGGCAGAAAACCCAGCTAGCTCGTGTACAATGCACTACGGTTAGTCGAACTTATCCGCAAGAGAAGGGTCCTCATGAAACCTCGACCTGCCAGTCGATAACCCTGCGGCGTGTCTCCATCGCGCCAAAGGGCGCACATCTGCAACGGCGGCGGCCTGCGTGGGCCGCGCATGGGCAAAGGAGCACGAATGATTTATCTCTCCCAGCTTATGGGAAACCCTGTGTATGCCTCGGACGGCGAGAAGATCGGTACCGTCTCGGACCTGGGCATTGCCACCGGCGAAGTTTTTCCGCGCGTCACCAGCCTGGCCTTTCGCGGGCCCGGCCGCACGCCGCTTATGATTAGTTGGCGCAAGTACGTCGACACCTATGACGAGAAGGAAATCCACCTCAAGGTCACCGCCGTCGAGATTCGCTTCTCGTACCTGCAGCCCGACGAGGTCCTTCTCGCTCGCGACATCTTAAACAAGCAGATCGTCGACACCCGCGGCATGCGCGTCGTGCGCGTGAACGACCTCAAGCTGTCGGACACCAACTCGACCCAGCTGCGCCTGCTTGGCGCCGAGGTGGGCGCGCGCGGTATCCTGCGCTCGCTTTCCCCCGCCATCGAGAAGATCGGCCTGCGCCTGGCGCGCACCTTTGGCAAGCCGCTGCCCGAGAAGATCATCGCGTGGAGCTATATGGACCTGGTCGAGCGCGACCTGTCCAACGTGAAGCTGAGCGTTTCGCACAAGACGCTGGACGACATGCACCCCGCCGACATCGCAGACATCATCGAGCGCCTGGACCCGCGCCTGCGCGGTCAGGTGTTTGCCCAGCTAGACGACGAGCAGCGCGCCGGCGCCATGGCCGAGTTCGACGACGACGCGATGGCCGCCGAGCTCATGGGCAACATGAACGAGCGCGACGCGGCAAGCATGCTTTCCGAGATGGACCCCGACGACGCCGCC
Organism: uncultured Oscillospiraceae bacterium; assembly: GCA_963616835.1. Taxonomy (GTDB): domain Bacteria; phylum Actinomycetota; class Coriobacteriia; order Coriobacteriales; family Atopobiaceae; genus Paratractidigestivibacter. Next base: position 2,013 of record CAVEMP010000171.1, read on the forward strand.
GAGCTGGTGAGCGAGCTGGACTACGACAAGGCCGAGAAGCTCCTGCGCCTGATGGGCGTGCAGGAGCAGCGCGCCATTCGCCAGCTGCTGGGTTACCGCGAAGACACGGCCGGCCGCATCATGACCTCGGAGTTTGCCGCGCTGGACGAGGGCGCGACCGTGGCCGACGCCGTCGAGCTGCTGCGCGGCCTGGACGACGACTTCGAGAGCGTGCGCTACGTCTACCTCACCGACGAGGACAACAAGCTGAGCGGCGTCGTGACCTTGAACGCGATCATCGTGTCGGACCCGGCGACCGTGTTGAAGGACATCTGCACCGACGAGGTAATCACCGCCAGCCCCGAGGACGATCAGGAGGACGTGGCCGAGAACATCGCCAAGTACAACCTGCTGGCCATGCCCGTTGTGGCAGACGACGGCCACATGCTGGGCATCGTTACCGTCGACGACGCGCTTGACGTCCTAGAAGAAGAACACGCCGAGGACCTGCAGATTGCCGGCGGCCCCACGGCCGACGACGAGAACGCCCACGGTGGCGACCTGGTGTGGCTGCTGCGCCGCAACGCGTGGTTCTTGCTGTGGGTAATTGGCGTTGTGGTCCTGGCGGCCGCCGCGCCCATGGTCGACGGCGTCGACCCCGTGCTGCTGTTGCTGTGCGCGGCGGCGCTGCCGGCGGC
>CAVEMP010000172.1:0-15307 GCA_963616835.1 uncultured Oscillospiraceae bacterium
GCGACATCGACCCGGACGAGGCCCGCGCCCGCATCGAGGCCGGCGAGCCCTACGTGCTGCGCATCAAGGTCCCGGCCGACCGCGGCGACGTCACCATCCACGACGCGGTCCACGGCGACGTGACCTTCAACGCCCGCGAGCTGGACGACTTCGTGATCTTCCGCACCGACGGCACCCCCACCTACAACTTTGCCACCGTGGTCGACGACGCCATGATGGGCATCACCCACGTCATCCGCGGCGACGACCACCTGTCCAACACCCCGCGCCAGGTCATGGTCTACGAGGCCCTGGGCGCGCCCGTACCCGAGTTCGCCCACATCTCGATGATTCTGGGCGAGGACGGCAAGAAGCTCTCTAAGCGCCACGGCGCCACCAACGTCGAGGAGTACCGCGACGCGGGCTATCTGTCCGATGCCTTCGTCAACTACCTGGCCCTTCTCGGCTGGTCTCCCGACGGCGAGACGACCATCGTGCCCCGCGCCGAGCTGGCCTCGAAGTTTAGCCTGGACCACGTGTCCAAGAACCCGGCGACCTTCGACCCCAAGAAGCTCGACTGGATTCAGGCCGAGTACATCCGCTCGATGAGCGACTCCGAGTTTGCCGACCAGGTCATGGTCCCCGAGCTGCACGAGGCCGGTCTTATCGCCGGCGACGTGGAATACGACGAGGCCTGGATCGACGCGCTGGCCGCCATCGTCAAGCCCCGCACCAAGTTCCCGGCCGACGTCGTGACCGTGTGCGCGCCCGTCTTCGCGACCGCGCAGACTCTTGAGTACGACGAGAAATCCGTGGCAAAGGGCCTGGCTAAGGAGGGTATGGGCGCGATTTTGGACGCAGCGCGCGAGGCTCTTCTCGCCGTGGACGAAGAGGCTTGGACGGCCGAGTCCATCGACGCCGCCCTGGAGCCGCTGCCCGAGGCGATGGACCTCAAGAAGCGCGTTGTGTTCCAGGCCGTGCGCGTGGCCGTGTGCGGCAACATGGTGTCGCCTCCGCTGGGCGAGACGATGGCCTTGGTGGGGCGCGAGGACTGCCTGGCCCGCATCGAGCGCGCCCGCGCGATGGCGCTCTAGGGTTTAACTGGTGTTTATTGGGACCAGGGGATACGGCCTCTGGTCCTTTTTGTGAGAGGAGAGGTTCATGGTCATCGACTTCAACCACGAGGATTTTGTCGCCATCCCCAACTTCAAGGGCGGCAAGGGCCACTTTGACGCCAAGATGCACGACGACGGTAAGTGCAAGATCATCTATGGCCGCGTCGAGCCCGGCTGCACGAGCGGCTACCACCTTCACGAGGCCAACGCGGAGATCATTTACGTGGTCAAAGGCTGCGTGAAGTTCAATTACGACGGGGTTGAAGAGGTTGTCGAGGCCGGCAACTCCCACTACTGCCCCGAGGGCCACAGCCACGCCATGAGCAACGCCAGTGAGACCGAGCCCTGCGAGGTCTTCTGTGTAGTCCCCGAGCACCACTTGGGGTAAAGCACTAAACAGCGGTTAGTCGCCCAGGGTTGACCAGTCGATGAAGAGGTTTTGGCGGAGGTCGACCTGGGCAGCTAGCTGACGGGCGGTCTTCTTGCGGCGAGGCAAGTTGGCTTTCTTGGCGATGATGTCCAGGACAGAGTCGAAGGACCTCGCGTCCTTAAGCTGGTCGGCCGTAACGAGGATTACCTCGTAACCCATGGTCATAAGGGCGGTTGTGCGGTTGGAGTCCGATATACCGGCAGCCTCACTGGCGTGGACGGAACGGCCCTGGCACTCGATAATCACGCCGGCGGCATCGCCCTCGCCTTCTATCAAGATGTCTGCGTAGCAAGAATTGTGTGGGTAGATTCTTCTTGCCGCGGGCGACAATTGAATGCGGTGGTTGTTCATGATGGGCAGGCCTTCGCCGCCAGCTGCGCGCGGCAGGCCAAGCAGCAGCGAGGCCTGCACCTCGAGGGGTGAGGCCGTTATGCCTGTCACCCTTTCCGCTGCCCAGCGCAGGTCCTTTACGCCGTGGAGGCCCGCGGCGCCATCGCAAAAGGACCTTAGTTCATCGATTGTCAAAAGCGGCTTGCGACGCCACAGGTTGGTGCCGTTGCCGTCAACGTTCTCTACCCGGCGCCAGCCCTCGTTGGGACGAATGAATCGCTGGTCAATTGCCTGGTCAAGCAAGTTTTCCGCACGCTCACAGGGATTGAAGACGGCGAACTCCCCCACCATCTCGTAAACTGCCATAAGCAGGTCAAGGCGCGAGACACCGCGGGCCATCGTAAGCAACGTCGCTGCCGGCGATGTCACTGCAAATCCAAAATCGGTATCAAATATGGATCCAAATGGCAGGTCGCCCTTGATCAAACGAGTTTTATAGAGTTTTGTAAGACCGAGATCTTTTGGTTTAAATATCAGCCGGTGAATTGGCGCGTGCAAAACTTCGGAGACTATGGGAGATTTTGCCAGCTTGAGATGGTTCGAATCTTCAAAGGTATCCGGCAGTGGAGAATACAGCATCAAAATCTGCGGCGGAACCCTATAGAAACGAAATGCAGACCCACCACAGAGCGTGATATCCATCTGGACTCCAGCCAATCGCATTGTTAGGAGCCTTAGCGTAAACATTTTTTCGATAGTTAGGACCAGTATCGGTAATCGGCGAGTAGACGCGCCGACCAACCCACAAAACCCCAGGTAGAATTTGATGATTGGAGGCAGCTACTCGACGAACGGCGATACTGGTCCTAACTTTCGTACTTTTTTGATTTGCGGGCGCGGAGGAAGCGCCAAAAGCAGCGTTACGCCGGCTTCACGATGAACATCAGGTCGAGGACCATCTTGCGGGCGCGGCGAAAGCGGCGCCGGCGATAGTGATAGAGCTCGACGTCAACAAAGCCCAGGTCATCGGCGCTTACGTAGCCGCTACTCGGCAGCCAGTCCTCGTAAAACGCACGGCGAACCTTGGCCGCGGCCAGCGCCGCCGACGCCTGCAGGTGAAACTTCACCGGCACAACGGCAACCATGGTCCCGGCCGGGACGCGCACGTCCTCCAGCCCCTCCTGGGCCTTCCTGGCAGCACAGGCCTCGACCTCGTCGCCCATAAAGAACCGGTACGTGCCGACCTCGGCGGGCGCGAAAGACACCGCCGCAGACACAACGGGCATCACGCGCCCGCCCACACTCTCCTTGACCCGCGCGAACTTGCGCGCAAGCACGGCGCCATCCTCAAAGGCGGTCTTTTCGCTCGTGACAATAGAGCACCCCCTAAAGACGCGCTCGTCTTCAAGGGGTGCTACAGTGATGTCTAGCTTAGCGGCCACGCTCTAGTGCTCGCAACCAGCAGAGGCCGAGACAATATCCTCGCCCTCGTGGGTAACCATGGCCTCGATCATAAGGGTCAGACCCTCGGTGATGCGCTCAAGGCTCATGGACGGAGTGCCGGCCTTGAGGTTGGCGGCCTGGGAGTCCAGGTACGGCACGTGAACAAAGCCGCCGCACACGCCGGGGTGGTTGTGGTCCAGGGTGTAGAGCAGCGAGTACAGGACCTCGTTGCAGCAGTAGGTGCCGGCGGTATAAGAGACGCCCGCAGGAATGCCGGCCTGCTGAGCGGCATCGGCCATGGCCTGCACCGGGATGGTGGCAAAGTAAGCGTCGGGGCCCTGGGCCTCGAGCTTGGTGGCCAAGGGCTGGTTGCCCTCGTTATCGGGAATACGGAAGTTCGCGTAGTTGATGCCCACGAACTCCGGCGTGATCTGGGTGCGGCCGCCGGCCTGACCCACGCACAGGACCATGTCCGGGTTCTCGGCCTGAATGGCGGCCTCTACGGCGGCCGGGCCCTTCTTGTAGACCACAGGGATCTCGACGCTCACGACGTCGGCGCCGGCGATGGTGGCGGGCAGACGACGAACGGCCTCGTAGGCGGGGTTGATGGACTCGCCTCCAAAGGGCTGAAAACCAGTGACCAGAATCTTCATGGCAAACACCTTTCTTAAATGAAAAGGCGCCGGACCAGCGATTGGCTCGGCGCCTTTACCAGTAGCTAAAGCGATTCTACCCTCAGCCTAAAGCAAGATTCAACGCTTACAGGCCAAAGAAGATCATGTAGCAGATCTGGACGGCCAGCATGATCAAGGCGACAGGAACCTGCTTCTTGATGACGCCGTACTCGTCCTTCATGTCAAGGATGGCCACCGGGACGATGTTGAAGTTAGCGGCCATGGGGGTCATGAGGGTGCCGCAGAAGCCGCAGGTAAGCGCCAGCGAACCAACGATGGTGGGGTCAGCGCCCAGGGCCAGGACAAACGGCGCACCGATGCCCACGGTCATGACGGTGATGGCGCCGTAGGCGTTGCCCATGATCATAGTGAACAGGGCCATGCCAATGGCGTAAACGATAATGCCCACAACGGCGTTGCCCTCGGGGATGATGCCCGAGACCAGCGTGGAAATGACGTTACCAACGCCCGCAGCCGTAAAGACCGAACCAAGGCCGGCAAGCAGGGTCGGCAGCATGGACAGCGGACCCACGGTGTCCAGCATACGGCGGCAGTCGCCCAAGAAGACACGGGGGTTGTTGTCACGCGAGAAGACCATGAGCAGGATGCCGCCCACAATGACGCCAAAGGTAAGACCAACTAGGGAGCTGATCTTAGTGAAGAGAGCGAAGATAAGGGCAAATCCACCGATGCACAGAGAAGGAATGAAGATCTTCATGCCGATCTTGCCAAAGTTGCCCTCCATCTCGTCGACGGTCGGGGCGCCCTTGGTGCCCTTACCCACCTGCTTGATGATGGGCGGGATGCACATGCACACAAGAAGAGCGCCGGCAGCCCACTCGGGAATCCACTTGCCAAGGACCAGCAGGATGCCCAAGATGCACCAGAAAGCGGCGGTGCCGGGGCGCTTCTCGTTGGTCTCGTCCTTGGCGTTGATGATGCCGGTGTAGAGGCAAACTAGGCCGATGATTATGTAGACGACCTCAAGAAGCTTGTTGGACAAGGTCACGTCTGCGCTAGTGAAGTAGGTGATGAAGGCGTCCATTACTTCTCACCTCCGTTCGCAGCGGCAGCAGGTGCCGCGTGGTACTTCTTCATGAGCTTCTTGTCCACGACGTTGTAGTAGACAATGGCAACCAAGGTAGAGATGATGGCGACAGGAATCTCGACTGCGGCGATGTCGATAAGCTCGACGGTGTAGCCAAGGTTAGCAAGCGTGGACTGGACGAGAAGACCGCCGGAGCCGCCAACAAACAGGACCTGGCCAAAAAACCAGGTGACGTTCTCCATGCCGGCCGCCATGCCCTTGATCTGCTCGAGCTGCTCCTCGGCGATGGGCTGGCCGTCCTCCTCGACGGCAGCCTGGGCCATGGGCATGATGACGGGGCGCACGAAGCCGGCGACGCCACCAAAGCCAACGTTGAAGGCCGCAAAGATGACGCGGAAGACGCCGTAGGCAGCCAGGACCATGCCGGCGGTGGCGCCCTTGAACTTGGACATCAGCGCGGCCGCGGCCTGCTTAAGACCGTTTCTCTCCAACGTGCCCGTAATGACGAAGGTCATCACAAAAATAAGCATCGAGCGGTTGGAAACAAAGGACTTGCCCATGGTGGACAAGAACGTCACGGGGTCCATGCCCGCGACCAGGGCGGTCGCGACGGCGGCCACCATGATGATGAGGATGGAGTCAAGCTTAAGCGCGAAGCCCACCACGACGATGAGAATGCCCAAAAGCTTGAGGAGCTCCATAGGATCCATAAGGCCCTCCTCTACTTGAGATTTACAAGACTCGAGAAGTCTACACAAAAACTCGATGTTTGTCTTTTGGCGAGAAGGGCAACTTTACAAGCGGAAACAAAATTGCAGCTAAACGGACTCGAATGTATCCACTATGTTTTGGATTTTACATAAATTAAGTTGTATATGAACACTCGAAGCTAACGACAGCCGCCGCAGGCCGCGCAGGCGCTCGGCGTGGCCGCAAGGCCGCCGCGGGCCGTCTCGCGAAGGCTCGCGGGAAGGGCATGACCCACCTCGCTCATAGCGTGGACCACCTCGTCGAAGGGCACCAGCGACTTCACGCCAGAAAGCGCCAGCTGCGCGCTGGAGAAGGCCGCGGCCACGCCGATGGCGTTTCTCACCTGGCAGGGCACCTCAACAAGACCTCCCACCGGGTCGCACACCAGACCCAACAGGTTCGAGATGGCGATCGAGCTTGCCGTCAGCGCCTGCTCGGGCGTGGCGCCCAGAAGCTGCGCGCAGGCCGCGGCGGCCATGGCGGCGGCACTTCCCACCTCGGCCTGACAGCCGCCCTCGGCGCCGGCCACGCAGGCGCCCGTCTGGATGTTGAGGCCAATAGAGGCCGCGCAGTAGAGGGCCTCCTTCACCGCGTCGTCACTAGAACCAAGGTGGTCGGCCAGCGCAAGCACGCAGCCGGGAACGACACCAGAAGAGCCCGCCGTGGGGGCTGCCACGATGACGCCCATCGCGGCCGAGCGCTCCAACACCGCCATAGCGCGGGCAACGGCGTCGGTCTGCACGTCGCCCATCAAGGCGGCGGCGTACGTAGCGCCCGCGTCCTTGACCTGTTTTGCCTCTCCCCCAATAAAGCCGCCCAGCGACTTCTTGGGGTGCGCAATGGGGGTACTTGTCTCGTCGCGCATGACAGCCAGCACGCGGTCCATGGCAGCGGCGGCAACGTCTGCGCCCACGAGCATCTCTTCGCGGGTTTGCATTACCTTGCCAATGGACATGCCCAGCTCGGCGCAGGCGTCCAACAGCTGCGCGCCGTCGTCAAAGAGTTCCTCGGCCGTGACGCCGGGCGCCACCAGCGCATCAGACCCAGCCAGCGAGACAAACGTAGCGTAGTCGACGTTATCCAGCTTTCGCACGATGGGAAGCACGGTTTGGTCGGGGGCGCCGTCGGTCTCGAAGACGGTGTAGGCCTGGCCGCCCTGCTCGGTGCGGTAGGTGCGACAGGTGGCGATGTTGACCTTGGCGTAGGCCAGAAGGTTGGCCAAAGCCGCCAGCACGCCGGGGACGTCGCGGTGGGCCACAAAGAGCGTGGCATAGCGGCCAGTGACCTTGACGCCCACGCCGTTGATGCGGCTCACGCGCACCTTGCCGCCGCCCAGGCTCTCGCCGCGCACGGTAGCGTGGGCACCCGAGGCCGTCTGCATGTCGATGTCCACGGTATTGGGGTGCATCGTGGCGTCGTCTCCACCAATGGTAAACTCGTATACCAGACCGGTCTTTTTGGCCAGGTCAAAGGCATCGCGGATGCCCTCGTCATCGGTCGACATCCCCAGGATGCCCGCCACCAGGGAGCGGTCGGTGCCGTGGCCGTGGTAGGTGTGGGCAAAGCTGTTCCACAGGGTAAAGCGCACGCTGGTCACAGGCGCGTCCAAAAGCGAGGCAGCAACGGTGGCGCAGCGAAGGGCGCCTGCCGTGTGGGATGACGAGGGGCCCACCATGACGGGTCCTAAGACCTCAAACGCCGAGGTTGTTGCCAGTGTCTGGGGCTTTCCCGCCATGTCTAGTCTCCTCTCGCGCGGGCCGTTTGGCCCAAATCAACTGCAATGCAGGATAACGCAGCCGAGAAAAGACATGGCCGCGAAACCGCTCGCGGCCATGTCTTCTCGCTAAATGTAAATAGTGCCCAAGGGGCCGTGGGTCAGGCCAAGGCGCACGTCAATACTCCAAGCGGTCGCCCTGGCCCCCATATGCCTAGTCCTCGCCGCCCTCGGCCTCGGCCTCAGCAGCCTGCGCCGCCTTGACGGCTGCGACCTTGCTACGGTAAGCGGCGGCGATGATGTCGACGCAGCCCTGGCGGCCAAAGCGCGCACGGTTGACCACCAGGTCCTTGTTGTCGTGCAGGCAGCACTTACCCTTAGAGTAACGCTTATAGAAGGCCTCGCGGCCCTTCTGCATCTTCTTGACCAGCTTCTTGGCCTTCTTCTGGTCCCAGCCGCGCTTGCGCTGGACGATCTCTACGCGGGCCTCCAACGGCGCGGTCACCAGCACGGCGATCTGGTTTGGGTTGTCGCGCAGCACGTAATCGGCCAGGCGGCCCTCGATGATGCAGGTCTTGGTTCCCAGGTCAAGGATGGTGTCGGCAACGTGGGCGAAGAGCTTGTCGGCGGCAGAGCGCGCGTCCACGCGGTCGGGCAAGAAGGCGTACAGCTCGGCCGCGCACCTCTCGTCATATGCGGCGGCGTCAGCCACAGAAGAGCCGGCACGCTCGGAGGCCCTTACCAGGACCTCGTTGTCGTAAAACGGGATGCCAAGCTCAAGCGAGAGCATCTTGCCGATCTCGTGGCCCTCGGCGCCAAAGTCGCGGGCGATGGTAATGACCACGGGGTAGTTCTCGACATCGGCAGAAACGGCGTCAGAATCGATGGTCATGGGGTTCTCCTTAGCTAAAGGGCGCCCAGGCCCCGCCTTGCGGGGAAGAGGTCGCAAGGCGGGGTCGGACATATTGCTTTAAGCGGCCACAACGCGGCGCTGGTAAGCACGAACAAGAAGAGAGATGCCAAAGTTTAGGCAGAAGTAGAGCAAGAAGACAAAGCCGTAGACGAGAAGGACGCCCTCGAGTCCGGTGGTCTTGGCCATGACAACGCGCGAGCAGTACATGAACTCGGCGACGTTGATCCCGGCCAGATACGACGAGTCCTTGATGACCGTCGTGCACTGCGAGAACAGGGCCGGAATAATCGTCTTGAAGGTCTGCGGCAAGATGATGAAGGCCATCGTCTGGAAGAAGCCAAAGCCCTGCGAGCGGGCGGCCTCGAACTGACCCTTGGCGATGGAGTTGAAGCCGCCGCGCACAATCTCGGCCATGACGGCCGAGGTGAAGATCGTAAAGGCCAAAACCGAGATGACAACGTCGTTGCCCTTAACGGTGAAGTAAATGAACAAGATCCACAGCAGGTTAGGCGTGCAGCGGAAGAGCTCAATATAGGCCGAGACAATCAGGCTCAAGGGCTTGAGCGGCCCCTTGCAGTACTGCTTGACCATGGCCAGCACGGTGCCGATCACGATCGAGAAGATGATTGCGAAGAACGAGACGATCAGGGTCTTGCCAAAGCCGCCGAGCATGAAGCTCACGTTGTCGGGGGTAAAGATATCCATCGGTTACGCCTCCTTCGCAAGCTCGGCGGCATCGGTGATGCCGGGGATGGACTTGGCGCGCGGACGCTCCTTCGAGCGCTTCTCAAGCCACTGGACGAGAAGGGCCAGCGGGAAGCAGATGATGAAGTACAGGACGCACGCCATGATGTAGCCCTGCAGGTAGCCGTAGGTCGAGACGAAGTTGTCGGCGTTGTACATAAGGTCGCCGCCGGCGATCATCGCAAGCACCGAGGTGTTCTTGACCAGGTTAAGGGCCTGGTTGCACATAGGCGGCAAGATGATTTTGAAGGTCTGCGGCAAGATGATGTAAATGTAGGACTGCACGCGGGTGAAGCCCTGCGAAAGCGCCGCCTCGCCCTGGCCCTTGGGAACAGCCTCGATGCCGGTACGGATGACCTCAGAGATATAGGCCGCGTGGTAAAGGCCCACGCCCAGGGCACCCAGGGCAAACGCGCTGGTGCGCACAGGGTTTGCGGCGCCGGTGATCGCCTGCAGGAGCTTAGGGCCTGCCATGTACATGAAGAAGACCTGCACCGGCAGCGGGGTGTTTTGGTAGAACTCCACGTAGATGCGGCTGATGGCACGCAGAATCGGGTTTCTCGTCGTAGAGAAGACGCCCAAAACCGTACCCAGCGCAATCGAGAGCGCCAGGCCCGCAAACACGACCTGCAGGGTAAGGGAGAATCCCTTCCACAAAGAGTCCATCTCGGCGAAGGTCATCGACCATCGCATGGGGTCGAGAAGTCCGTCTAGCATCTCTTTCCCTTCTACTTACCTAACAAAACAATGGGCCGCCCGGGCTCGGCGCTGCGGGCCCGGGCGGCCGGGTGAGGGGCGGGCGGCGGCGCGGCGCATCGCGCGGCGCTCGGGCTCGGGCTCGCTCTTAGAGCAGGCCCCAGAGCTCGACCTCTTTGTCGATCCAGCCGTTAGAGACAACCTCCTTGACAACGGCCTGGGTGACGTCAGAAAGGTCAGAGCCCTTCTTGGTGGCAATGCCGTAGTCCTGGGCACCAAACTCGATCTGGGGCTGCAGGAGCTCCTTGTCGTCAGTGGTGTAGGTCTTAAGGGTCGAGCGGTCCATAGCAAAGGCGTCGATCTGGCCGGCGTCAAGGGCAGAGTTGATGGAGGGGTAATCGGGATACTCGTCGAACTCGGGGGTAGCCGAGACGCCCTGATCAGAAAGCATCTTGGTTACAGCGTCCTTGGTCGTGGAACCCTGGGAGACACCGATGTGCTTGCCATCGAGGTCGGCCATAGTGGACATGGTGCCCTTCTTGATCAAGATGCCGATGTGGTCGGTGCGGTAGGGATCGGTGAAGTCCCAGCTCTCCTTGCGCACATCGGTGATGGTGTAGGTGGCGCAGATAATGTCCAGCTGGTCGTTGTCGATCAGCGGGCCACGGGTCTTAGGCGTGACGTCGGTGAACTCAACAAGACCCTGGCTCTTGGCGTCGTCATAAGAAACGTCGAAGATCTTGGCGGCAACCTGGTAGCACAGGTCAATCTCCATGCCCTCGTAGGTGTTGGTCGAGGTGTTAAGCATGCCGTAGCCCAAAACGTCCTTCTTGACACCGGCCTTAAGCTTGCCGCGGCTCTTGATGGTGGCGACCTTAGAGCCGGACGAAGAAGAGCCGTCCGAGCTTGAGCTCGATGAGCTGGAACCGCCGCAACCAACAAGACCCAGGCCAGCGAGGGTGGCCGCAGAGGCGCTCATGAGCTGCATGAACTGACGACGAGACATAGAAGACATAATGTTCCCCTTCCCTTGGGACAAATACGTGATTTTCTCGGCGAGAAGACCCGCCGGTGATACCTAGTGACGCAGGCGAGAAGCCCATAGTTTTTGGCTAGTGCAAAATCTTGGAGAGGAACTCGCGGCAGCGCGGGTTCTGGGGGTTGTCGAAGAAGTGCTCGGGGTTGCCCTCTTCCAGAATCTGGCCGTCCTCCATGAAGACCACGCGGTCGGCCACCTGGCGGGCAAAGCCCATCTCGTGGGTGACGCAGATCATGGTGATGTTCTCGTGGGCAAGCTCGATCATGACGTCCAAAACCTCCTGGACCATCTCGGGGTCAAGTGCCGAGGTGGGCTCGTCAAAGAGGATGATCGGCTGCTTGGTGCAAAGCGCGCGAGCGATGGCGACGCGCTGCTGCTGGCCGCCCGAGAGGTTCTGCGGGTACTCCCCTGCCTTGTGGGCCATGCCGACGCGCTTCAAGGCGGCCATGGCGATCTGGTTGGCCTCTTCCTTGGACTTCTTCTGGAGCTTGATGGGGGCTAAGGTGAGGTTGCCCAAAACGGTCATGTTGGGGTAGAGGTTGAACTGCTGGAAGACCATCGAGGAATACTTGCGCGCCATCTCCAGGTGGTTCTTCTTGGTAAGAGGCGTGCCGTCGATGATGACCTCACCCGAGGTGGGCTCCTCAAGATAGTCGACGCAACGGATGAGGGTCGACTTGCCCGAGCCGGAGGGCCCGATGATGACGACCTTCTCGCCGGACTTCACGCTAAGGTTAATGTCCTTCAACACGTGGACGTCACCAAAGTACTTGTGAAGACCCTTGATTTCAATCATGTCGGCCATGTGGTAATTCTCCCTTCAATTTCCGTCTAAAGGCAGAATACGACCACTCGCCGACTGCCTGAATAGAATCGCGCCATAAGAGACGCAGATAAAACTTTGCCGTGATTAATCCGAAACGCACGCCCCTGCCTGCAACCCCCTCGAAATCCCCCCGTTACCTTTTCGGCCCCTTTTGTGGAGAGGGAGGCGCCGTTGGCCCTTCTTCGTTTGATGGCGGAACGGGCGCGGCGGGTCGGCATACAAAAACAGGCTGCCGGGTGGCAGCCTGCTGAGGTTTGGTAGCCCGTACCAGATTCGAACTGGTGATCTCCGCCTTGAGAGGGCGGCGTCCTGAACCGCTAGACGAACGGGCCATATGTAAAGGGGTTCGGAGTACCCCGGAGAACTCATGGTAGCCCGTACCAGATTCGAACTGGTGATCTCCGCCTTGAGAGGGCGGCGTCCTGAACCGCTAGACGAACGGGCCATATGTAAAGGGGTTCGGAGTACCCCGGAGAACTCATGGTAGCCCGTACCAGATTCGAACTGGTGATCTCCGCCTTGAGAGGGCGGCGTCCTGAACCGCTAGACGAACGGGCCATATGTAAAGGGGTTCGGAGTACCCCGGAGAACTCATGGTAGCCCGTACCAGATTCGAACTGGTGATCTCCGCCTTGAGAGGGCGGCGTCCTGAACCGCTAGACGAACGGGCCATAAAAGCAATGGCTGGGACTGAGAGAGTCGAACTCCCGTTGACGGAACCAGAATCCGCTGTCCTACCACTAGACGAAGTCCCAATGCTTTTGCGCTTCTGTGCGCGAGGAAATACTATATGGGAGTCGCACCAAGATTGCAAGCAGAATTTTGAAAAAACTTTTTGGATCTGCAAAATGCCTGGTAAACAACGATGAGCCAAAGGTATACAGCAAAGATCTCGCTGCCAGCGGGGGCCTGGGCCAACGCAAGGATCGTGGTGCAAGCGATCGACCACGGCACCAAGGGGCTTATGACCACTGGCGCGTTCTCTAGATCGATGGCCATAGTTGCGTCGGATTCCTCGGCGGGGCCGCACAGCTGACGGGTCAGCACGATGGCCAAGGTCTGGTTACAAGCGATCATGGACGCGGGGATAGAGACGGCAAGAACCGCCGCGTACGGCCCGAACTTCTCGGCAACTGCGCTTACGTGGCCTTGGACGCCGGCGAGAAGACCGGTGCCCTCGAAGATGCCCGAGTAGGCAGACGACAGGCATACCACCAAAGAGACGTTGACCATGGAGAGAAGGCCTCCGCCGGCCATAAGCTGGTTCACGCCGGCGTCTGTGGCGGTAAAGCCAATGACGGCCCAGCGAACCAAGTCAAGAGGCGTCGCTCCCTGCAAGAAGAGACATACCAGAGCCGCGGCCACCGAGGTTGCGGCCATGCAGCGCTTCATGCCCAGGCCCATCAATGGCAAGGCAAAGATAATCGCCGCGGGCACCAGGGCCAGCAGATGGTCGCCGTAGTAGGCAGTGAGCATCTGGGGCACGCCCGTCTGCCCCTGGCCCGAGGCCCCTGTCGTGACCGCGCCGGCAACGGCGTAGAAAACAAGGCTTACAGCCAGCGGGGCCGCGGCCGTGCGCATCATGGCCTTGAGGTTGTCGGGCATCTTTGTGCCGGTAAGGCTTCTTACCAGCAAGGCAGACGAGCTCACCGGCGAGCAACGGTCTCCAAAATAACAACCCGCAAGGACGGCCCCGCCCAAAAGATAGGGGTTGCCGCCACAGGCGCTGCCGATCGTTCCGCAGACAACGCCCATGGTGGCGCCGGTTCCAAAAGAAGTGCCCATGAGGTAACTCACAAGTCCACAGAGCAAGAAACACGCCATGGGCACAAAGGAAGGGGTAATCAAGCCCGAGGTCATAACCACGATCTGAGAGATCGTGCCGCAGGCTCGCCACAGGGCGGTCAAGATGCCGATCAAAACAAACGAATCCAGCACGCCCTTGGCGGTAAGGACGCCACGGCCGGTCATGTGCGCAAGCTCGTGGGCATCGTGCCCCTTTGCCTTGCCGTACCACAGGAAGATGACGAGGCCGATAGCCAGCGGGACCAAGACCGGAAGGCCCAAAGCCACGCAGACGATCAGCTCAAGGCAAAAGGCCCCGATGACAAGAAGCTCCATGCGAAAACACCTCATAGCATTGACTACGAGGGCCATGGTATTTCTCGGCTGTGGCAAATACAAACTGTTATTCTCTGTAGATGTTACTGGTTAGATTTGTGACTAAGGGCGAGAAGACCATGAACCTGCAGAGCTTCGAGTACATCCTGTGCGTGGCCGAGGAGAAGAGCTTCACCCGCGCGGCGGCCCGGCTGCACGTGACGCAGCAGACCCTGAGCGCCCACATAGCCAGCGTGGAGGCCGAGCTGGGCTGCCGGCTGTTCGTGCGCAGCCAGCCGCTCGCGGTGACCCAGGAGGGCCAGGCTTTTCTCGCCCGCGCCGAGACGATCCAGCAGCAGGTCGCCGACCTGCGCCGCGAGGTCGCAGGTCCCAGCCGGCTGTGCGGGGGCACCTTGCGCGTGGGCATCGCCTACACACGCGGCCGCGCCGTCATGCCGGGGGCCATCGCTCGGCTGGGAGAGGCCTACCCCAACGTGTGCGTGCGTCTGGACGAGGGCACCAACGAGGAGCTTCTGGCCAACTTGGTGGCCGGGCGCGAGGACGTGGTCATAGGCGTCTTGCCCCAAGGCCGCGCCGACATCGACTACGTCGACTTTTACGAGGAACGCATTGTCTTGCTGGTGGCGAGCTCTCTATTAGCCGAGAAGGGCATCGATGCCGCCGCAATCCGCGACACGCTGGCGCAAGGCGACCTTACGCCGCTTGCGAGCTGCCCGTTTGTTATGGGCGGCACAGGCGACATCACCGGCGGCTTGGGTGTGTCCCTGTTTGAGGGCGCGGGTATCCGCCCGCAGGTCAAGGTGCAGTCCAACAACATGGAGACCCTGCTTGCGCTGGCCATCCAGGGGACGGGCGCCTGCCTTTGCCCGCAGAACCTGATCGACCTGGCGGCCACGCCCGCGCAGCTGAGGCGGCTTGAGCGCTTTGACTTGGGTCCGCGCTCACGCTATCAAATCCAGTTTGGGCTGCCCAAGCGAGGTTACCGCTGGGGCGTGACCTCGGAGTTTATTGAGCTAGCAAAGCTCAGTATCGCAGCCAATCAATAAGGTCTTCTCGCCGGTTTGCAACCGAGCCGTCCACCACGCACTCCAGGGCCTCGCGCAAAACCATGCCCACACCGGGGCCGGGCTCGATGCCGCGCTCGTGCATAACGTCTGCGCCGTCGATGGTCAGCTCGCCCACGTTGACCGCAAAGCCGCACCTCATATCCTTGCGCAGGCGATGCTCGATGGTGTCCAGCTTAAAGGCATGGTCGCGGTATGCCGCGGCCTTGCCCAGGGCATCGGCGCGTTTAAGGTTGAGAAGGTCAAAGGCCAGCGCGCGGCCCTCGCCGGGGCAGGCGCGCTCCAGCTCTTGCACCATGCGCCGGGTACTAACGGGATTCTTGCGCTGCACCGGGTAGTCGTGCAGGCCAATGAGGGCGGTCGTGCGGCGGATCGTCTCTTTGGGCAGCGCCAGGCGAGACATGATGCGCGCAGCCATGCG
>CAVEMP010000173.1:0-12113 GCA_963616835.1 uncultured Oscillospiraceae bacterium
ATCGAGTGCGACGAGCACTTTAGCCGCGTGGGCGTCATCACCCGCGTCGAGGCCTTCCTTAACGCGCTTTCACACCTCTCTGCAGCCGACGCGGTTCGCGTGAGCTCGCCTGCCGGCGTTGGGAAGGCGGGCGCCTGCGCGGGTTCGATGGCGCTCTCGTGCATCCCCGAAGGCGGCGAGGTGCCCGAGGCGGCCAATGGCGCGCGGGTTGTGGTGCCGGCTGCTGGCGTCTACGGGGACCTTATCGCATCGGCGCTTCGCGGGCGCGGCCTGGACGCTCGCGTGGCCCCGCTGGACCAGCGCGCCCTTGATGCGGGGCGCGTGGCTACCTCTACCAAGGAGTACTGCTCCTTTACGGCCTTGCTGGGGATGTCCTTGCTCGCGGCGCAAGAAGCCCGGCGCGATGGCGTGCCCCTGCATCTTGTTTTGCCCGCCACGCGCGGCGCCGAGGCCGACAACCAGTTTGAGCGGGCCATCCGCGCGTTGCTTCGCGCCCGTGGCCATGGCGACGTGAAAATCTGGGCCCCGAGGTTCGAGACCTTGCCGTGGGAGCTCGAGCGCGTCTTTGGCGAGGGTTCTGCCGAGAAGCTCTTTGACGTACTGGTTGAGGGGGACGTCGCGACGGCGCTGGCAGAGGCCAAGGGCGCTGGTGCGGGCACGCGACGCCTTGCCCTTGTAGGCGAGTGGCCTCTTGTCTTTGGCGATGGCCTCACGGGCGGCGCGTGGGATATTGCCCGCAAGCACGGCTTTCACCTGGTGCGCATGCCCTTCTCCGAGTGGTTCTGGATGCTCTGGAACGACGAACTTATCGAGGACCGCACCTTTGGCTCGCACGCAGCGGCAATGGGCATGCCCTGGGAGACGACCGAGCACTTGCACGCTTTGGGCGCGCCCGACCCAAACGACATTCCCGCGAGCGAGCTTGATCGCCGCGCCGTCCTTCTCGGTGTATTGAAAGAAAAGATGGCCGCTGCGGCGGCGCGCATAACCGCACAGGTGGGGGAGGGCTTCTCGCCGTTTGCCAATGACCCCGCAGAGCTCACGGCAGAGGCGGACCTCTTGCTTGCGCGGTTTGCGGGTGGCAACGCAAGGTACCGCATTGCCAAGCAGGTATGCGAGTCCCGCCGCGGCGCCGGCGTTATCACGGCGGCGTCGCTCTACGAGAACGCCGACACGATGCTGCGCCTTAAGGAGGGCTCCTTGGCCTACAAGGCCGAGGCCCCCGTCCTGCACCTCAACTTTGACGGCGCCCTTGACGCCTCTATCGCCGAGAAGCTCTTGTCGTTCCTCTACTACCTAAGGTGAGAGAGGTCGCGCCGATGTTTGTACAAACTTCGGCCCATTTAAAGAAATCGGGGCCAAAATGTATAAACATCGGCGCAAATCAAGAAGAAAATTACAAACATCGACCACCCATACGGCGGCGAGAAGACCGCGGCGGCCCGCCTACGCCTCGTGGACCGCCTGGGCCATGGAGCGCACGTAGTCGGCGACGTAGGGGACGGCGTCCTTACCGTGCTGGGCCAAGATTTTGACGATGGCCGAGCCCACGATCGCCCCGTCGGACTTGGCGGCCATGTTGGCGGCCTGCTGTGGCGTCGAGATGCCAAAGCCCACGGCGCACGGCACGTCGGTGGCCTCGCGCACCAGTTGGACCATGCCGGCGATGTCGGTCGTGATCGTCTGGCGCACGCCGGTCACGCCCAGCGAGCTCACGCAGTAGACAAAGCCCGCCGCGTCGCTCGCGATGGCGCGCACGCGCTCGTGGGACGTAGGCGCGATAAGCGAGACCAGCTCAAGCCCCTCGGCGGCCAGCGGCTCGGCGAACTCGGGCTTCTCCTCGTGGGGAACGTCGGGCAAGATGACGCCGTCGATGCCCGCGGCCGCCGCGGCCGCCGCAAAGCGCTCAAGCCCGTACGAGAACAGCACGTTGGAGTAGGTCATGAAGACCATGGGCAGCTCGACGCCGCGCTTGCGCAGGCGCGCCACCAGTGCAAAGGCATCGTCGGTGGTCACGCCGCCGGCCAGCGCGCGGATGTTTGCCTCTTGGATCACCGGGCCCTCTGCTGTGGGGTCAGAGAAAGGGATGCCCAGCTCAATCAGGTCGGCGCCCGCCTCGGCCATGGCCACGACGGCTTCCTCGGTTACGTCTAACGTGGGGTCGCCGCAGGTGATGAACGGGATGAAGGCCTTCTTGCGCGACCCGTCGGCCGCGGTGAAGGCGCTGGCGATTCTACTCATGCAGATCTTCTCCTCGATAGCGAGCGATGGCCGCGACGTCCTTGTCGCCGCGTCCTGACAAAGTGACAACAATGACCTGGTCGGGGCGCATGGTGGGGGCAAGCTTCATGGCATAGGCCACGGCGTGGGCGCTCTCGATGGCGGGGATCACGCCCTCCTTGCGGCTTAAGTACTCAAAAGCGTCCACGGCCTCGTCGTCGGTCACGGGCACGTACTCGGCGCGGCCCTCGTCGCGCAGCCACGCGTGCTCGGGGCCAACGCCCGGGTAATCCAGGCCGGCCGAGATGCTGTACACGGGCGCGATCTGGCCGTACTCGTCCTGGCAGAAGTAGCTCTTCATGCCGTGGAAGATGCCCAGCTTGCCCGTGGCCATCGTGGCCGCCGTCTCCCAGGTATCGACGCCGCGACCGGCCGCCTCGCAGCCAATCAGGCGCACGCCCTCGTCGCCAATAAAGTGGTAGAAGCTGCCGATCGCGTTAGAGCCGCCGCCCACGCAGGCCAAGACGGCGTCGGGAAGCTTGCCCTCGGCCTCTAAGATCTGCGCGCGGGCCTCGCGGCTAATGACGGCCTGAAAGTCGCGCACGATGGTGGGGAAGGGGTGCGGTCCCATAACCGAGCCCAGGCAGTAGTGGGTGTCGTCGATGCGGTTGGTCCACTCGCGGAAGGTCTCGGACACGGCGTCCTTCAAGGTCCCGGTGCCGGCCGAGACGCCCACGACCTCGCTGCCCAGTAAGCGCATGCGGTAGACGTTCAAGGCCTGGCGCTCCATGTCCTCGGTGCCCATGTAGACGCGGCATTCCATGCCCAAAAGCGCTGCGGCGGTGGCGGTGGCCACGCCGTGCTGGCCCGCGCCCGTCTCGGCAATTAAGCGGGTCTTGCCCATTTTCTTGGCGAGAAGTGCCTGGCCAAGCACGTTGTTGATCTTGTGGGCGCCGGTGTGATTGAGGTCCTCGCGCTTGAGGTAGACCTTGGCGCCGCCCAGGTCGGCCGTCATGTTGGCGGCGTAGTAGAGCAGGCTGGGGCGGCCGGCGTAGTTGTTAAGAAGGTCTGTGAGCTCGGCGTTGAACTGGGGGTCATCCTTGTAGTGGTCGTAGGCCTCCTCGAGCTCGATCACGGCGTTCATCAGCGTCTCGGGGATGTACTGGCCCCCGTGGATGCCAAAACGCCCGCGGGAGGCGGGGGAATTGCTCATGCTTACTCCTTTCCAGCGGCGTGCACGGCGGCAACCGCGTCGATCAATTTTTGCGGGTCCTTGGCGGGTTGGCCGTCTGCATCGCAGCTCTCGATGCCGGACGACATGTCGACGGCGTACGGGCGCGTGGCAGCGATGGCGGTGGCCACATTTTGCGGCGTGAGGCCGCCTGCCAAGATGAAGGGCCGCCGGGGCCGCGTAGGTGCGTCGACGGCGAGAAGACCCCAGTCAAAGGCCTGCCCTGTGCCTTGCCCGTTGTCGAGAAGAACCAGGTCGGCGGGGCTTTTCTCGGCATCTGCGATGTCTGCGGCGTCGCGGACCTTGAAGGCTTGGATCACCGTCGCGCGGCCGCGCAGGTGCTCTTTGAGGGCACGCACGTAGGCGGCGTCCTCGTGCCCATGGAGCTGGACGGCGTCGATGGCCTCGGCCAGGACCAAAAGCTCGATGGTCTCGGGGTCGGCGTCGACAAAGACGCCCACGCGGGTGATGCCGCTGCCCTCCAGGGCATAGCCCAGCTCGATGGCGCGCTCGGGCGTGACGGAGCGGTGCGACTTGGGAAAGTCGATTACAAAGCCGCAGTAGTCGGGCGCGGCGGCCAAGACGGCGTCGATGTCCTGGTCGCGCCACAGGCCGCAGAGCTTGACGCGCGGTCCAACGCCGCGCAGGTCATCGAGCATGGCCTGCTTGTTGGGCGCGCGCATGAGCGTCTCGCCGATAAGCACAGCGTCGACGCCGGCGTCTTCCAAGCGGGCCACATCGGCGCGCGTCTCGACGCCCGATTCCGAGACAAAGACGCGGTCTGCCCCGGCGGCCGGTCGCAGGTCGATGCTGCGGCCAAAGTCCACCTCAAAGGTGCGCAGGTCGCGGTTGTTGACGCCCACGATGCGGGCGCCGGCGGCAACCGCGCGGGGGACCTCCTCGGGCGCATAGGCCTCGACCAGGGCCGAGAGCCCCAGCTCGTGGCACAAGGCCACGCAGGCGGCCAGCTGCTCGTCGTCAAGAATCGAGCAGATGAGAAGAACGGCCGTGGCTCCTATGGCTTTTGCCTGGTAGACCATGTACTCGTCGACCACGAAGTCCTTGCGAAGCACGGGGATGTCCACGGCGTTTGCGATTGCGGTGAGGTACTCGTCCGCACCCTGGAACCAGAACGGCTCGGTGAGGCAGCTCACGGCAGCGGCGCCGGCGGCCTGGTAGTCGCGGGCGATCGTCACGGGGTCGAAGTCGGCGCTGATAAGCCCCTTAGAGGGCGACGCCTTCTTGACCTCGCAGATAAACGACATGCCGGGCGCGCGCAGGGCGGCCTCGAAGGGAAAGGCAAACTCGCCGGTAGGCGAGGCGGCCAGCTCGGCATCGGCCGCGGCACGGGCGCGCTGGGCCATCTGGGCCAGAGGAACCTCGCGCTTCTCGGCCTCAACGCGTTCGCGGGTGCGGGCGGCGATCTTCTCTAGGATGTTGCCGGCTTTGGGGTCTTCGACGGGCATTACTCGTTGCTCTCTTTGACAAAGGCCTCGAGGGTTGCCGCTGCGGCACCCGAGTCGACGACCTGGGCCGCGCGCTCGATGCCTGCGGCGATGGACTCAACCGTGCCGGCCGCGTACAGGGCCGCACCAGCGTTGAGCAGGGCCGCGTCGCGCTTGGGGCCGTGCTCGGTGCCGGCCAGGATGGCGCGGACGGTGGCCGCGTTCTCCTCGGGCGTGCCGCCCACCAGGTCGCTCTTCTCGCAACGGGAAAGGCCAAAGTCCTCGGGGGCGATCGTGTAGGTGCGGGTCTGGCCGTCGGCCAGCTCGCAGACGGCCGTCTCGGCGCTAAGGCTGATCTCGTCCATGCGGTCGCGGCCAAAGACCACCAGCGCGCGGTGCACGCCCAGCTTTGCCAGGACATGCGCCACGGGCTCGACCAGGTACTCGTCGTAGACGCCCAGCAAGAAGTACTCGGGACAGGCGGGGTTGGTGAGGGGCCCCAAGATGTTGAAGACGGTGCGGATGCCCAGCTCTTTGCGGATTGGGCCCACGTACTTCATCGCGGCGTGGTAGCGCTGCGCAAAGAGGAACGCCATGCCGCAGCCGGTCAGCTCGGCGGCGACCTTCTGGGGCGACTGGTCAAGGTTCACGCCCAGGGCCTCCAGGCAGTCGGCGGTGCCGCACTTGGAGCTTGCCGCGCGGTTGCCGTGTTTGGTCACGGGCACGCCCGCGGCGGCGCAGATAATCGCGGCCGTGGTAGAGATGTTGAAGGTGTTGGAGCGGTCGCCGCCCGTGCCCACGATCTCCAGCGTCTCGATGCCGGGGTGGGGGACGGGTGTTGCCAGCTCGCGCATGGCGGCGGCGCAGCCCGAGATCTCGTCGATCGTCTCGGCGGTAGAGGACTTGGTCGAAAGGGCGGCCAAAAAGGCGGCGTTTTGCGTGGCGCTTGTCTCGCCGCTCATGATCTCGTGCATGGTGGTGTAGGCCTCGTCGTAGGTGAGGTCCTCCTTCATGACGATCTTCTCGATGGCTTCCTTGATCACGGTGGCTCCTTTCTCTTAGGCGGTCGCGGCGGGGGCGGCGGCGGTGCCGGCGGCGAACTCGTCGCAGATCTTGATGAAGTTGCGGGCCATGGCCTTGCCCTGCGGGGTGAGGATCGACTCGGGGTGGAACTGCACGCCAAAGGTGGGTGCACTCACGTGCTCTACGGCCATGACCTCGCGCTGGTTGTCCGCGGTGCGGGCGGTGACGCGCAGGCACGCGGGCAAGCTGGCCTCTTCGGCCTCGAGCGAGTGGTAGCGGGCCACCTCGACCTGCGCGGGCAAGCCGGCAAACAGGCGCGCGCCGGGCACGACGTCTGCCATCGACGACTTGCCGTGCATGAGCTCGGCCGCATAGGTCACGGTGCCGCCAAAGGCCTCACAGATGGCCTGGTGGCCCAGGCATACGCCCAGGATGGGGACGCGCCCGGTTAGCTCGCGGGCCACGTCTTCGCAGATGCCCGCGTCGGCGGGCCGTCCCGGGCCGGGGCTCAAGACCACGCCGGCGGGCGCCAGCTCGGCCAGCTCGGCCACCGTAAGGTCATCGTTTCTCACCACGCGAATGTTTGGCTCGATGGAACCAAGTAGCTGGTAGAGGTTGTACGAGAAGCTGTCGTAGTTGTCGATAAGGACGATCATGCCAGGCCCCCTTCTGCGGCGCGGACGGCCTCGACCACGGCGCGCGCCTTGTTCTGGCACTCGGCAAACTCGCGCTGGGGCACCGAGTCGGCCACGATGCCGGCGCCGGACTGCACGCAGACCTCGCCGTTTTTCTTGTAGGCCAGGCGAATGCCAATGCAGGTGTCAAGGTTGCCCGAGAAGTCCAGGTAGCCAATGGCGCCGCCGTAGATGCCTCGCTTGGTGCCCTCCAGGTCGCTGATGATCTGGCAAGCGCGCAGCTTGGGCGCACCCGAGAGCGTGCCCGCCGGCAGGATCGAGTCGATTACGTCCACGGCGTCCTTGTCGTCCGCCAGCTGGCCCGTCACCGTCGAGCCAATGTGCATCACGTGGCTAAAGCGCAGGATGTTGTGATAACTCTCGACCTTGACGCTGCCCAGCGCGGCCACGCGGCCAATGTCGTTGCGGCCCAGGTCAACCAGCATGTTGTGCTCGGCCAGCTCTTTTTGGTCGGCGAGAAGCCCGCGTTCGAGCTCAGCGTCTTCTTCGGGCGTCTTGCCACGGGGACGGGTGCCGGCCAGGGGATAGGTGAAGAGCTTGCCGTTCTCGAGCTTGGCCAGGGTCTCGGGGCTCGCGGCCGCGACCTCCACGTCGTCCGAGCTAATAAAGACCATGTAGGGCGAGGGGTTGGTGCAGCGCAGCGTGCGGTAGACGTCAAAGAGGCTGCCCTTCGCGGGCGCGGTGATGGGGTCAGAAAGCACGACCTGGAAGATGTCGCCCTCGTGGATGTGGTCCTGAGCGGTGCGAACCATCTGCTCGTAGCGGGCCTGGTCATAGACCGGGGCCAGGTCGCGCTCAAGGTGCAGCGGGGCAAAGTCGTGCTTCTCGCCGTTTTGCAGGATGTCCTGCATGCAGTCGAGCTGGGCCACCGCGGCGTCGTAGGCCGCGGCCACGGCGGCGGGCGCCGGGTCGCTCACGTCTACGGACGCGATCAAGATGACCTTTTGCTGGTACGAGTCAAAGCAGATGACCCGGTCAAACAGCATGAGGTCGACGTCCAGGAAGTCCTCGCGGTCCATACCCTCGCGGCGCAGGGTGGGCTCGGCGTACTTGAGATAGTCGTAGGCAAAGTAGCCCACCAGGCCGCCCGTGAACGGGGGGAAGCCGGCAAGCTGGGGCGTGGAGTGCTCGGCCAAAAGCGCGCGGATGGCGTCGCCGGGGTGGTCGACCTTCTCGCATGTGACGCTGGGACAGGCGCCCTCGACGTCGCGCTTGACCGTGAGCTGGCCGTTCACGCAGGTAAGCTCGATGGTGGGCGCAAAGCCCAAGAAGCTGTAGCGGCCCCAGCGGCTGTCCGCCTCGGCCGATTCAAAGAGGAAGCAGTGGTTAGAGGCTGCGCGCACGCGGCGCATGGCCTCGATGGTGGTGAAGGCATCGGCCATGAGCTCGCGCTTCACGGGCACACGGCGATACTGGCCGTCCGCAGCGATCTTCTCGACGTCGCTAAGCGCCGGGTACACGCCGTCTACCTGCACTTCATTTGACATAAACCCTCCTAACATAAGCGGTGCGGAGGGGCATAAAAAATGCCCATCCTCAGCCAACGAAACGCCAAGGACGAGCTTGAGAACAAACCCGCGGTGCCACCTTGGTTCACGGCTTGCGCCGTGCCCTTTTTGCGAGGCGCATCCACGCCTCTGGTAACTAACGTGTACCTGCACGTCGCAGCCTACTTGGCTTTTGCCTTTGGGTGCGCCCTCGACGGCCCATTCGACGTCCCGCTTTCCTCCCGGCTCACACCGTCCCGGGCTCGCTCTGCGCGCGCTGGCGACTACTTTTCCGTCTCATTGGTTTAGGTGCGCTATTCAACTAGGTTTCACTTTACGCCACCGCGCCGCTTCAGTCCCCTGGGATTTTGTTACTTTTTCGTGTCCCAAGGACCCGCTGCGTCGCTGACGACAACAAAAACACGAAAGACGGGCGCACTGGCGCGGATAGGCGGGTAGACGGGTGGCAGTCGTCCACAAAAGCCCAGTTGAGCTTTGGCCAGACGGGCTGTCTACCCGCCAACCCGCGCCAGTGCGCCCGTCTTTCGTGTTTTTTCGCGAGGCGTGCCCGCGCGGACCCCCGCCGGGGCCGTCAGGCGGACCTGCAACTTTTCTGGAGTCGCAACGGTGTCCTTCTCGCCCTGCTATAGTGGGTCGTTGGCCGCTGCGGGCGCATCCCCGCCGCTGCCCGCGCTGTTCGGGTCCGATATCCAGCGCGTTAGAAGCTAAAACCAAAGGAGAAAAGGATAGGTATGTTGAAAGAGCTTAGGGAGGACTACAAGATCCTCCTGCGGAGCGTCCCTGCTCCCACCGTGACGTTGTTTATTTTGAGCGTCATCCTCATGAATCTGCTGGCCAGCAAAGAGCTGATCAGCGTCCCCTGGATTGCCCTGGACTGTGGCTTTACCATGAGTTGGGTGTCGTTTCTTTGCCAGGACATGATCTGTAAGCGCTTTGGCGCCAAGGCCTCGGTCAAGATCTCGGTCCTGGCGCTGGTGATCAACCTGGCCGTCACCGTGCTGTTCTGGCTGATCAGCTTGACCCCGGGCATGTGGAGCGCCTACTACTCCACCGGCTCTATCGAGGTCAACGACGCGCTTAACGCCACCTTTGCCGGCACCTGGTACGTGGTTTTGGGCAGCTCGGCCGCTATGCTGTGCTCAGCCTTTGTCAACTCGCACATGAACACGTTCATTGGTTGTCGTATCGACAACGGCAGCTTTGCCACCTTTGCGGCGCGCAGCTACATCAGCACGCTGCTCGGCCAGTTTGTGGACAACCTGGTCTTTGCCATCATCGTGAGCTACAACTTCTTTGGTTGGACGCCGGTTCAGGTTGTGGTGTGCGCCGCGACGGGCGCTGTGGCCGAGCTTTTGTGCGAGGTTGCGCTGTCTCCCGTGGCCTTTAAGGTGGCCAAGGGTTGGGAGCGCGACGGCGTGGGCGAGGCCTACGTCCAGCGCCACGCCGCCGATGTGGCCCGCGCCAACGTGAGCAAGGCCAGCGCCTAATGGACATCTTGATCACCGGCACCTCTTCTGGCATTGGCCTGGCCTGCGCGCAGGAGTTTTTGGCCAAAGGTCACCACGTGTGGGGCCTGGACATTGCGCCCGCCGCGGTTGATCACCCCAGCTACCAGCACTTTGTTTGCGATGTCCGCGATGCGGCGGGCTTTCCCGAGGGCTTGGAGCCCCACGTGATCGTGAACAACGCCGGTGTCCAGAACTCGGGCGACGACCTGGCTGTGAACCTTATGGGCACGATCAACGTGACCGAGCGCTACGCCTTTGTGGGCGATGCCGACGGCGAGAAGCGCGAGCTGGGCCGCAAGCTCGCCCCCAACATTCGCGCGGTGGTCAACATTGGCTCGGCCGCCGGGCACACGGGCTGCGAGTTTCCCGTCTACGCGGCGTCAAAGGGCGGAGTTGCTGCCTACACCAAAAACGTCGCCAAGCGCCTGGCCCCGCAGGCCATCTGCAACAGCGTCGACCCCGGCGGCGTGACGACCGAGCTCAACCGCCCCGTCATGGACGACCCGGTGATGTGGGCAAAGATCATGGACTTGACGCCGCTTCGTCGCTGGGCTACTCCCCAAGAGATCGCCGAGTGGGTCTATTTCGTGGGCGTGACCAACCGCTTCATGACCGGCCAGAACCTGCTGATCGACGGCGGTGAGGCCAACCACACCGAGTTCGTCTGGCCCGACTAGGGCCGTGCGGGCACCTCTCGTCAGCGCGAGGGTCTTCTCGCCGTCACTGTAAATCTGGGGCTTGTCTGATGGTTGCGCATCAGATAAGTCCCTTTTTTGATGCCCAATCATCAGACAAGTCCAAATTTTGCAGCCGAGAAGGGCCAAAGGCATCAGATATGTTCCCAAATTGCAGTAGCGACGGACGGGCTGCTGGCGTTGGGGCCCTGGAAAAGTTGTGGGCGCGTGCATAAAAGAGCAGGTAGGTGGGGTAGGTTAAAAGGGTCCCCTCGCAAACACCGCGCAAAAGAAAGGTGCATGCCCGTGAACAAAAAGACCTCGAATCCCGTTTTGACTTACCTGCTCCTTGCCCTGGGCGCCGCGATCGCCGCCTTTGCCATCGAGGAGTTTCTCGTTCCCAACACAATCCTGGACGGCGGCGTCATCGGCGTCGGCATTATGCTGCAGCATCTCTTTGGCATTCCGCTGTCGCTTTTAACCGTCCTGCTCAACGCGCCCTTCGTCATCTACGGGGGCTTCAAGCTGGGTCGAAGCTTCACGGTGAAGGCCGTCTTTTCTATGGCGGTCTTCTCGGTGTGCGTCGAGCTCTTCTCGGGTTGGGCAAACGCCACGTCAGAGACCCTGTTGGCCGTCTGCTTTGGCGGCGTGCTCTTGGGCCTGGGCGTGGGCATCGTCATTCGCAACGGTGGCTGCTTGGACGGCACCGAGGCCATGGCCATCATCTTGTCTCGCCGCACCAACCTGGCCGTGGGCGAGATGGTTCTGTGCATGAACATCGTGATCTACGGCGTGGCAGGTATCCTGTTTGGCCTGGACCGCGCCATGTACTCGCTGCTCACGTACTTCATCACGTCGAAGGTCCTGGATATGGTCGAGTCGTCGATGAACCAGGCCAAGGCGGCGCTGATCATCACCGACGACGAGCGCGAGATAAGCCAGCTCATCTACGACCAGATGGGCCGCACCGTCACGATCATGGATGGCGAGGGCCTGGTAAGCGGCAGCAAGAAGGTCCTCTACTGCGTGATCACCCAGTACGAGATGCGCCAACTGCGCGAGGTCGTGGGCTCGGTCGACGCGTCGGCTTTCGTGAGCATCCTGGACGTGTCCGAGATCATTGGCAACCACATCAAGTCGGTCGACGCATAGGACTTTTTGCCGCGTGGGGCCTGGCCGTGCGCACGGGCCTTTACAATACTTGGATAGCACCCCTTACCCCTGCGATTTAAGGAGCTCCGCCATGTCGACGCGCAGCTTTGGATTTACCGAGAAGACCTTCGCGCGCGGCCTCGTGACCGCCTCGATTGCCCTGACGGCGGTGACAGCGGGGCTGGGCGCGCTGCCCGTGCAGGCCGTAGCTGCCGAGACTGGCGGCGTCCAGGTCACAGCTGTGGCTCAGGCCGTGGGCGCCGAGTTTACCTACAAGAACGTCTTGGGCGAGGCTGTTATCACCGGCTATACCGGGGCGGGCGGCAAGGTGGAGATCCCGTCCACGCTGGGTCTTCTCCCTGTTACTGGCATCGCCGACGGCGCCTTTGAGCGCAACCACACGGTGACCGAGGTCGTTATCCCCGAGGGCGTTGCGTCCATTGGCGACCGCGCTTTCAACGACTGCACGGCGCTTGTCTCGGTGAGCTTCCCGTCTACGCTGCGCTCCGTTGGCGCAAGCGCCTTCTATACCTGCGGCTCGTTGACAAAGGTCGAGCTGCCGGCGGGCGTGACGTCCATTGGCGATTACGCCTTCTTTGGCTGCCAGTCGCTTGTCTCTGCCGCCGTGCCCGGCACGGTGAGCGAGTGGGGCGCGGC
>CAVEMP010000174.1:0-7397 GCA_963616835.1 uncultured Oscillospiraceae bacterium
TACGACCCCAAGACCAAGCGCCACACCTGCGTGATCGAGCGCGCGTAACGGTTGCTGCCCGGGGCGCCGCCGTCATACGGGGGTCTTCTCGCTGGGTTGTTTGAGGCCGGGGCTTACAATTGGGGACGCCGATAAGTGAGCTGGGGAGGCCCGATGGATTTTGAAGACGTAAGGCAAAAGGCTCTCGCGTTTCGCGATGAGCGCGACTGGGCGCAGTTCCACAACCCCAAGGACCTTGCCGTGTCCGTCTCTGTTGAGGCTGCCGAGCTGCTTGAATGCTTTCAGTGGTCTGGGGCCAACACATCGGCGGAGGCTTGCAGCGACCGTCTTTGCGAGGAGCTTGCCGACGTGATGCTCTACGCAATCTACCTGGCAGATGCCGTCGGTGCCGATATCCCGCAGATTATCGATAAGAAGATTTGCGCCAACGCCGCCAAGTATCCGGTCGAGCTTGCTTGCGGCAACTCTCGCAAGTACACGGAGCTGTAGCCATGGTAGAGACCGAGGTCGAGAGCCCCATAGTGGCCGAGTGCACCCTGGCCGAGCTATGCAACCACGAGGGCGTGCGCAACTGCTTTAGTGAAGAGCGTGAGCAGGGCACAGACAGATACTTGCTTGCTTACCCCACGGTTTACGTGGTCTATTGCGACGAGAACGGCCGTACGCGCAGCTTCGATGCATACGTCGGCGAGACAAACGACATCATTGTCCGCACCAACCAGCATGTTCGCACTGACCCCAAAAGCCGTGATGACTGGGCGGATTTCAAGAGGAAGATGGAGGCCAATCCCGCCGCCGTTCGTCAGTTTGTGATTGGGCACCCGCACTTCAACAAGTCTCTTACGCTGGACTTTGAGAACCGCATGATGCACTACCTGTCGGGGGCCAAAACGGTCAAGAAGCTGAACAACCGCCGGCAGAACCCCCAAGGGGAGTACTATCCGCGTACCGAGCTCGATCCGATCTTCTCGCTTGCTTGGGGTATGCTGCGCAAGCGTATGCCAAGGTTGTTCCCGCCGGAGCAGGTCATAAGGGACACCGCCCTGTTCAAGGCCTCGCCGTTTCATGAGCTTTCGAAAGAGCAGTCTAAGGCCGAGAGACAAATACTTGACGCGCTTGCCGAGATCGCCGACGAGGACTTGGAAACCGGCGCCCTTGGCAAGCTGGTCATCGTCGAGGGTGCGGCGGGAACCGGCAAGACGGTCCTTATCAGCCACTTGTTCAACGAGTTGGCAACGAGGGCGCAAGACGCCGCTGCAGCCAACGGGGCGAATACCGGGAAGTCCGCCTATCTGCTTGTCAACCACGACGAGCAGAAGGTCGTCTACGACAATATAGCCGTGAAGCTCTGCCTTCAGAGGACCAAGGGCGAGGTCGTCCTCAAGCCCGTCACCTTCATTAACAAATTTAGCAATGAGAAGCCCTCGCGCAGTGGGAGCAAGATGATACCGGACGTCGATACACCCTCCGACCGCGTCGATATCGCCTTAATTGATGAGGCCCATCTCCTGCGCACCCAAAGCAACCAGGCCTATCAGGGCAGCAACATGCTGCTAGACGTGATGCGCAGGGCAAGGGTGACCGTGGCCGTCTTTGACCCGTATCAGATTCTCGAGAGCGCGCAGCAATGGGACGCCGCGACTCTGCGGGCGTTGACCGGGCAAGACGAGGGAAGCGCGCAGGACGAGGGTAGCACCGAGCTGACCTTCTCTGACGTCGACCTTGGGCGGGGCGTTCGCATTAAGCGGTCGTCCATTGTCCTGAAGCAGCAGTTTCGTATCGATGCTAGCGACGAGACAATCCAATGGATCAGCGATTTCATTGACGGTAAAGACGTCGGGCAGATTCCTTACGACGAGAAATACGAGATCAAGATCTTTGATTCTCCCGTCGAGTTGCATCGCGCCATCAAGGAGAAGGCCGGGGAGGGCGAGGAGTCCTTGGGACTTTCTCGCCTGCTTGCGACTTATGACTGGCCATATTCGGGCAGCAGTAAAAACGCGGACGACCCAAACGGGCGTTGGAATGTTGAACTCCACTGTGGGTTGGATGGCGCCTGGAAGATGGGTCTCGCAGACGGTGACGCGCGCGGATATGTGCCGGACGATGCCGATGAGAAGCGTTTTTGCCTGCCGTGGAACTACGGTATCTCGCCAAAGAAGAACAACATGGCGTGGGCCGAGCGGCCCGAGACGATCGACGAGGTGGGATCCACGTTCACGATTCAGGGCTTCGACCTCAACTATGCCGGGGTGATTATTGGCCCTTCTGTTAGGCTTTGCGACGGCCACATCGTTTTCAACGGCGCGGCTAGCTGCAGCAAGGGCGCCACCAACAAGCGCGAGGGCACGTTTGACTACTCGAAGCAGAACCTCCACAACGAGCTGAACGTCCTTCTTAAGCGCGGCGTCCACGGGCTGTACCTCTTTGCGGTCGACCCAGAGCTGCAGGCCGCCCTCAAGGCCGCCGCGTGCTGAGCGCCCTTCTCGCCGGCCGGGCAAAGCGACGGTTGTGGGAAGATGGCGGCGGAGGTTTTGACGGTTGTGGGAAGATCCATGGCAAAAGCGACGGTTATCGGAATGACGAACTTCCGATAACCGTCGCTTTGTCCTGACGGGATATGTGCCTTTGCGGAGAAACCCGCGGTCTTCTCGCTTACTCCAGTTCGAAGGCGCCGGTGTAGAGCTGGTAGTAGTAGCCCTTCTTGGCGATGAGCTCGTCGTGGTTGCCGCGCTCGATCACGCGACCGTGGTCCAGGCAGATGATCACGTCGGAGTTGCGCACGGTCGACAGGCGGTGCGCGATGACAAACGTGGTGCGGCCGGTCATCAAAGCGTCCATGCCGCGCTGGACGATGGCCTCGGTGCGGGTGTCGATGCTCGAGGTGGCCTCGTCCAGAATCATCGCGGGCGGGTCGGCCACGGCGGCGCGCGCGATCGAGATCAGCTGGCGCTGGCCCTGGGACAGCTGCGCGCCGTTGCCGGTGAGCATGGTGTCGTAGCCGTCGGGCAGGCGGGTAATGAAGTCGTCGGCGCCCGCGAGCTTGGCCGCGGCGATGCACTCGTCGTCGGTGGCGTCAAGCTTGCCGTAGCGGATGTTGTCCATAACGGTGCCGGTAAACAGGTTGACGTCCTGAAGCACGACGCCCAGCGAGCGGCGCAGGTCGGCCTTCTTGATCTTGTTGACGTTGATGCCGTCGTAGCGGATCTTGCCGTCGGCGATGTCGTAGAAGCGGTTGATCAGGTTGGTGATCGTGGTCTTGCCGGCGCCCGTCGCGCCCACGAAGGCGACCTTCTGGCCGGGCTTGGCGTAGACCGAGACGTCGTGCAAGACGGTGTGCTCGGGGGTGTAGCCAAAGTCCACGTCCACCATGCGCACGTCGCCCGCCAGCGGGGTGTAGGTGACGGTGCCGTCCTGGTGGGGGTGCTTCCAGGCCCAGTCGGTGGTGCGCTCGTTGCACTCCACCAGGTGGCCGGCCTCGTCGTACTTGGTGTTGACCAAGGTGACGTAGCCCTCGTCGACCTCGGGCTCCTGGTCGATGAGCTCAAAGATGCGCTCGGCGCCGGCCAGGCCCATGACCACGGCGTTGATCTGCTGCGAGATCTGGCCGATCTGACCGCAGAACTGCTTGGTCATGTTAAGGAAGGGAACCACCACGGCGATGGACAAAGACAGGCCCGAGAAGGACAGGTTGGGCGTGCCCAGCGCCAGGAAGATGCCGCCGGCCAGGGCCACCATGACGTAGATGAGGTTGCCCAAGTTCATGAGGATCGGCATCAAGATGTTGGCGTACATGTTGGCCTTCTGGGAGACCTCGAAGAGCTTCTGGTTCTTCTCGTCAAAGTCTGCCTCGGCGGCGCGCTCGTGGCAGAAGGCCTTGACGACCTTCTGGCCGCCCATGACCTCCTCGACGTGGCCCTCGACCACACCCAGCTCGGTCTGCTGCGCGATGAAGAAGCGCGCCGAGTTGGTGCCCAGCAGCTTGGTGAGAAGGGTCATGCAGGTCACGCCCACAATGATGACCAGGCACATCCACACCGAGTAGTACAGCATGATGCAAAAGACGGCGACAAGAACGATGACGGTCATGAGCAGGTTGGGCAGCGACTGGCTGATCATCTGACGCAGCGTGTCGATGTCGTTGGTGTAGTGGCTCATGATGTCGCCGTGCTGGTTGGTGTCAAAGTAGCGAATGGGCAGGTCCTGCATGCGGTTGAACATCTTCTCGCGCAGCTTCTCGAGCGAGCCCTGCGTGATGACGGCCATGCTGCGGTTCCAGAACAGCGAGCACAAAACGCCGATGCCGTCGATGATGCCCAGCGTCAGGGCCAGCTGGAAGATCTTGGGCTGCGCGGCCGACCAGTCGCCGGACTGCCACGAGTCGCTGATCACCTGCAGGGCGTTCTGCAGGAAGATCGTGCCGATCGAGTTGATGAGGGCGCACGCGATGATGCCCACGGTGACGGCGGGCAAAAGCACGGGATAGAACGAGAAGAGCGTCTTGATGAGACGACCCAGGGTACCGGGCTGACGGTTCTTCGCGCGCTCGGCGGTGGTTGCCTTACTCATGCGCCTCGCCTCCTTCCTGCGGGGTGGTGACTGGGGCGGTGGCCTGCGGCTCGTTGGCCTCGGGCGCGGCGGCCTCCTCGGCCATCTTGTTCTGCGAGGTAAAGGTCTCGCGGTAGATCTCGGAGCTTTCAAGCAGCTCGTCGTGGGTGCCAATGGCGCTGATGCGGCCGCCCTCCATCACGATGATGCGGTCGGCGTCCTGCACGCTCGAGACGCGCTGGGCGATGATGATCTTGGTGGTGTTGGGCAGGTAGCTGGCCAGGCCGGCGCGGATCTTGGCGTCGGTCTTGGTGTCAACGGCCGAGGTCGAGTCGTCCAAGATCAAGACCTTGGGCCTGCGCAAGAGGGCACGGGCGATGCACAGGCGCTGCTTCTGGCCGCCCGAGACGTTGGTGCCGCCCTGCTCGATCCAGGTGTCGTAGCCCTTGGGGAAGCCGTCGACAAACTCGTCGGCGCAGGCCAGGTGGGCCGCCTCGCGAACCTCTTCGTCGGTGGCGTTCTCGTCGCCCCAGCGCAGGTTCTGCGCGATGGTGCCCGAGAACAGGATGTTCTTCTGCAAGACCATGGCCACCTGGTGGCGCAGGGTGTCGATGTCGTAGTCGCGCACGTCGACGCCGCCCACGCGCACGGTGCCCTCGGTGGCGTCGTAGAGGCGCGCGACAAGGTTGACCAGCGTGGACTTGGCAGAACCCGTGCCGCCCATGATGCCGATCGTCTCGCCGCTCTTGATGTGCAGGTCGATGTCAGACAGGGCCTGGCGCTTGGCCTTCTTGGAGTACTTGAAGCTCACGTGGTCGAAGTCGATCGAGCCGTCCTTGACCTCGGTCACGGGCTGGGCCGGGTTGGAGATCGTGGGCGTGGCCGTGAGAACCTCGTCGATACGGTGGGCCGACTCGTCTGCCATGGTGACCATGACAAAGATCATGGAGAGCTGCATAAGGCTCATCAGGATCTGGAAGCCGTAGGTGAAGATCGAGGACATCTGGCCCACGTCAAACGCGGCGCCCTGGCTGGTGATGATCACCTTCGAGCCAATGTAGATGATGGCGACAAAGGCGCCGTTCACGCAGATGTTCATCATGGGGTTGTTGAGGGCAAGGAGCTTCTCGGCGCGGGTGAAGTCGGCGCAGACGTCGCGGGCCGCGGTGGCGAACTTCTCCTTCTCGTAGTCCTGGCGCACGAAGCTCTTGACCACGCGCATGCCGCTGACGTTTTCCTCGACCGACTCGTTGAGGGCGTCGTACTTGTGGAAGACGCGGGTGAAGATCGGGCGCACCAAGTGGATGATGTAGAACAGGCCAAAGCCCAGGATGGGGATGATGACCAGGTAGACCAGGGCAACCGAGCCGCCCATGATGAAGGCCATCGTAAAGGCGAAGATCAGCACCAACGGGGCGCGCACGGCGATGCGGATGAGCATCATGAACGCCTGCTGGACGTTAGTGATGTCGGTGGTGAGGCGCGTCACCAGCGAAGAGCTGGAGAACGTGTCGATGTTCTCGAACGAGAACGTCTGGATCTTATAGAACAGGTCGCGGCGCAGGTTCTTGGCAAAGCCGCAGCTAGCGTAGCTGCAGGTGACGCCGGCCGCGGCGCCAAAGGCCAGCGAGACCAGCGCGAGCAGGACCAGAAGGCCCGCGGTGGGCAGGATCTGCGAGACGGTGGCGCCCAGCTTGATGGTGTCGATGAGGTCGGCGGTGACGAAGGGGATCGTCATCTCGCAGGCGACCTCGCCCAGCACCAGCAGCGGGGTGGCGACGGTGTACTTGCTGTACTCGCGGGCAGAGTGGGAGAGGCGTCGCATGATGGCGCCGTAGTCGATCTTCTCGGCAGACTTGGTTAGTTCTTGCTGCACGAACAGTCCTCCTTGTCCAAAATCTCTTTTTCTCTCCAGTGGTTAAAGATGTTGTCCAATGTGGTCAGAAGCTCGCGCTTCTCGCCGTCGGTCATGAACTCGAGGGCGTGATCGCAGAAGTCGGCCTCTTCGTTTTGCATGTCGCGGGCGATCTCTGTGCCGCGGGCGGTGAGGTCGATTTCTACCTGGCGTTTATCGGCGGCCGAGCGGGTGCGCTCGACCAGGCCCTCGCGCTCGAGCTTGCCCAGGACCTCGCATAGCGACGCCGGCGAGATGTGGATATCGTTTTGCAGGTCTTTTTGACAGACCTTGCCGCCCTTGATGTAGAGCATCTTGAGGACGTGGCGCTTACCGCCCAGGCCGCCGCGGTAGACAAACATGTAGTGGCCAAAGTAGCCAAACAGGTTCAAGATCTGCTGGTCAACGCTTTCTGTGGCGCGGATCTGCGCGAGCTTCTCATCGGTGATTCTCAATCCTTAACCCCTCCTTTCTAACTGGTCGCGCTTTTTTGTCTTAGGTAGGTTATGCCCCTGCGCGGCAAATCTCAAGGTACCTAACGATTATTTATAAGGTACCGAATAATCTTCACATTAGGGGCGCGCGTCGCCGCGCGTCGCCGCGCGAGGGGGTGCGAGGGGGTGCGAGGGGGTGCGAGGGGGGGTCCGAAAACGAATAACGCAACAAATGTGCCAACGAAATGGGGTTGAGCGAGTAGCCACGAAAGGTGCAACCCTCTGACCTGCGGTTTCCTATTCGTAAAATGCCTGTCTACTTAGCCGGGGCGGATTCGTTGGCACATTTATCTCGTTTTTGATTTTGAGGGACTTGTCTGTGGCTGTCTTGGGTATGTACAGCCCATGAACACCATCATTTGCGGCATATCGGCTCTGCGCTTCTGGCGCATGCCCCCTTGGATCGCGCTCATCATGACCGAGCCCGAGGAGGAGTACCGCAACCTGGGCTTTTCCAGCGT
>CAVEMP010000175.1:0-6525 GCA_963616835.1 uncultured Oscillospiraceae bacterium
AAATCCGCCAGAAGAGCGTCCGCCGCCGCTAAAGCCGCCGCTGTGGCCTCCGCCAGCGCCCGCGCCGCCGCCACCAGATCTGCCCATGATGCTCCTATCGAATAAGCGACTGATAGTTGATAGATTATGCCCATTTTGCAAGCTTGCCTTACGCGTCTTGCCGTGCGGCCGGTCATATATCTGTAAGGCTTTTCATTTAGTTGCTGTTTGTATAGCTGCCCACAAAAACGGCTATGATAAAAAGTTACGTTAACCTGATTTTCTCGACCACCAGTGGAGCAAAAAATGGCTGAGGTCTTTCGCAAGAAAGCACTCGAGCGCCGGGCAACGCCCGAGCACCTCGACAACTATATAAACGTCTCGAACCCCAGCGTCTGGCTTATCCTGGGCGCCATCATCGCGTTTCTTGTTGGCATCCTTGCTTGGGGCGTCTTTGGCAGTATCAACGACGTCCAAAGCTGCGTCGTCCGCGTAAGCGACGGGCGTGCCGTTGCTTATGTGGAAGAGACGCGCGCGGGCTCTCTTACCATTGGCGACGAGGTCAATATCGGCAGCGTCAAGGGGCACGTGGTCTCGGTTGGCTCAAACCCTGTGCTTGCCGAGAGCCTTGACAGCGACACTCGCTCTCACCTGGGAGCAAGCGTCGTGTATCTTGCCAGCGCAGAAATCACCATCGACCTTCCCGACGGCGCCTACGACGCGCAGATAGTTTTAGAGACGGTCAATCCCGTTGCGCTTCTCTTTAACAATAAAGGGTCCAACTCTAGCTCTAGCACAAGCTCCAGCAGCAAGGCATAACCGAACATGGCAAAGCGTCCCCACACTAAACCGTCCGAGCCCGGTAAGATGGCCGCCAAGGTCCCCCAGGTCATGCAGATGGAGGCACTGGAATGCGGCGCCGCTAGCCTGGCTATGATCTGCGCCTACTACGGTAAGTGGCTTCCCTTGGAACAGGTCCGCGTCGATTGCGGCGTCTCGCGCGACGGTTCATCGGCCTTAAACATCGTTAGGGCCGCCATCTCGTACGGCTTTGAGGCCAAGGGCTATCGCTACGAGCCCGAGAGCCTGCGAGAGACCGGAATCTTTCCCTGTATTGCCCACATTGGTTTCAACCACTTTGTGGTCCTGCGCGGCTTCAAGGGCGAGAAGGTCTACGTAAACGACCCGGCCGGCGGCGAGAAGACCATGAGCTTCGAAGAGTTCGACCGCGAGTTCACCGGTGTTATCCTGCAGTTTGTTCCCACAGAGGATTTCGAGCCAGGCGGCAAGCCCGCTTCGGTCATGGACTTTGCGTTCGAGCGTTTGCACGGTGCCCGAGCGGCCCTGGTCTTTGTTGCCCTTACAAGCATCATCGCCTCGGTTTTGGGCATCATCTCGCCCATCTTCTCGCAGGTTTTCCTCGACCGCCTGCTTACCGGCAGAAACCCCGATTGGACGGCCGCCTTCATGGTGCTTCTGGGCACCTTTAGCCTGATCCAGGTTGTGGTTTCGATTTTGAACAGCGTTTATCTGCTGCGCATTGAGGGCAAGATGGCGGCGTCTTCGAACTCAAGCTTCTTGTGGAAGGTCCTCCACATGCCCATGGAGTTCTTCTCCCAGCGCATGCCGGGAGACATCGTCCAGCGCATGGGCACCAATGCCAGCATTTCTCAGCAGCTTACCCAGCAGCTCGCACCCATCGCGGTCCAGTTCGCGACCCTCATCGTCTACCTGGTGCTGATGTTTCAGTACTCACCGGCGCTCGCGTGCGTGGGCCTGCTCTCTTTGGGGGTCGACTGCCTGTTTGCGCATATGATATCGGGAAAGCGCGTCAACTCGTCGCGCGTCATGATGAGAGACTCGGCAAGCCTTTCGACCTCTACTATGACTGGTATCTCGATGATTGAGACGCTAAAGGCCCAGGGCGTCGAGGCCGGCTTCTTCCGTCGCTGGGCGGGTTTCCAGGCAAGCGTCAATAAGGGCAACGTCGAGCTTCAGCGCGTGAGCGTGAACTACGGCCTGTTGCCGCAGATCGTGTCGCTGCTGTGCGACTCGGCAATCATGGGCGCGGGTGTATGGCTGATCGTGCGCGGCGACCTCACCACGGGTGGCCTTCTTGCTATGCAGTCGCTTCTTCAGCGCTTTGCCTCCCCGGCGTCATCGCTTATCTCGGTGGGGCAGACACTGCAAGAGATGCGTACCGACATGGAGCGCGTCAAGGACGTCATGGAATACCCGCTTGACCCGCTGGCCTGCGATTTTGACGGTGACGGCGGCGGCGAGAAGGACGCGGACGCCTGCCGCAAACTCCGCGGCGAGCTTGAGCTCGATCACGTCACGTTTGGCTATTCTCGCCTTGGGAAGCCCGTGGTTAGCGATTTGAGCCTGCACGTGAACCCGGGCGGTTGCGTCGCTCTTGTGGGTGCCTCGGGTTGTGGCAAGTCGACCATCGCAAAGCTGGTGTCGGGCCTCTACGAGCCGTGGGAAGGCCAGATTCGCGTCGATGGCACGCCGTTGGCAGAGGTGCCGCGCTCGGTGCGCTGCGGCTCCATTGCCGTTATCGACCAGGAGGTCATCCTCTTTCGCGACACCATTGCTAACAACATCCGGCTGTGGGACACCTCGATCGAGGACTTTGAGGTTATTCTTGCCGCGCGTGACGCACAGATTCACGACGATATTGTGCAGCGCGAGGGCGGCTACGACCACCTGCTATCCGAGGATGGCCGCGACCTTTCTGGTGGCCAGCGCCAGCGCATCGAGATTGCCCGTGCCCTTGCCATTGACCCCACGATCCTCATTATGGACGAGGCTACGAGCGCGCTTGACGCCGCTACCGAGCAACGCCTGATGCAGGCGGTGCGTGACCGCGGCATCACGCTTTTGGTTGTGGCTCACCGCTTGTCGACCGTGCGCGACGCTGACGAGATTATTGTGCTTGAGCACGGCGAGGTCGTGCAGCGCGGCACTCACGAAGAGCTTTATGCACAAGACGGCGCCTATGCGCGTCTTGTCTCGCAGGAATAGGACAAAGATGGGTTGGTTCGAAAACCAGATTGACGAGCGCCGTCGCGCCGATGACCGCATGTTAGAGGAGTCGCTGCAGGCGATCTCGAACGCGATCATGGGAAAGGTTGGCGGCGGCGGCACGGACGTGGCCGTGCAGGCCGAGGGCGCCGTTGCGGCCGTTCTTAGCTACTACGGCGAGAAGCTCCCCGCCAACGCTTCGACAGACGACGGCGAGTCGGTGTCCGAGATGATCGACCACTGGATTGCGCCCACCGGTGTCATGGCGCGCCCGGTGCGTCTGACAACCGGCTGGTACAAAGACGCAGTAGGCGCCTTTGTGGGCTTTACCGAGGACAATTTGCCTGTCGCGTTTTTGCCGCGCGCCCGCGGCGGTTACTCGGTCCTTCTGCCGCAGACGGGCTCGGTGGAGTCTGTGACGGCGTCCAAGCTTAAGTTCAAGGAAGAGGCCTACTGCTTTTATAGGCCACTTCCTTCTCGTAAGCTCAAGATTCGCGATCTGCTTGTCTATACCTTGCGTTCGCTTGACCGCGGCGACTACGTGGTGCTAATCGTCTCGTATTTGGCGTCGGCCTTGCTGGGCCTCTTCATGCCGCTGGTTAACCAGGTGATCTTTGGACCGGTCATCAACTTGGCCGACACGCGCCTTATTGTGCCGGCGCTCTCGCTTTTCCTGGGCGTTAGCGTGGCGCAGCTGTTTTTGGGCGTTGTGGGGTCACTTGTGGGCTCGCGCATCTCGTCTAAGCTGACGGTTCCTTTGCAGGCCGCGGTCATGATGCGACTGCTGTCGCTTCCCGCTAACTTCTTTAGGGATAAAGAGACCGGCGAGTTGAGCTCAAGGCTTTCAAGCGTCTCGACGATTGCCTCGGTGCTGCAGAGTACGGTTTTCTCGTCTGCCTTGACCTCGGTTTTCTCACTTGTGTATGTTTTTCAGATAGCGGCCTTCGCGCCGGTTCTGGTTGCCCCGTCATTGCTGGTTCTTTTGGCTTCGACGACGCTTTCGATTGTGGTGTGCCTGGTGCAGACGGTGCGCTCCAAGGAGCTGCTGGAGCTCTCGGGCACCCTGGGCGCTTGGGAGTTCTCGCTTATCAGCGGCATCCAAAAGATTAAGCTTTCCGGTGCGGAGAAGCGCGCTTTCTCTAAGTGGGCAAACGATTATGCCAAGCTTGCGTGGTTAACCTATAACGGCCCTATCATCACGCGCCTTTCTGGTGCCCTAAGCCTGGCAATCACGTTGACTGGCACCCTGGCGATTTACTCGTGTGCGTTGGCTGGGCAGGTCACGGTTGCCGAGTACATGGCGTTTACCTCGGCCTTTGGCATGGTGAGCGGTGCCTTCTCGTCGCTTACCTCGGTGGCAAGCCAGCTGGCGACGATCAAACCCAACCTTGAGCGTGCGGCGCCCATCCTGGATGCGGTCCCCGAGCCGTCACACGGCAAAGAGTCCATTCGCAGGTTGGGCGGGGGCTTTGAGCTGGATCACGTTACTTTTTCGTATAAGGACGGAAGCCAGCCAGTGCTTAACGACCTGTCGCTGACCGTCAAGCCTGGCAGCTACGTGGCCATCGTGGGCAAGACGGGCTGTGGTAAGTCGACCTTGATGCGCCTTCTTTTGGGGTTTGAAGAGCCACAGCGCGGCGCCGTGCTCTACGACAGGCGCGACCTGCGTTCTTTGGACGTCAAAAGCGTGCGTCGCAATATTGGCGTGGTGTTGCAGGACGGCAAGCTCTTTGGCGGATCGGTGCTTGAGAACATCGCCATCAGTTGCCCTGGGCTTACCGAAGAAGACGCCTGGAAAGCTGCCGAGCTGGCCGGCTTTGCCGACGATATCCGCGCGATGCCCATGGGTATGCAGACCATGATCACCGAGGGCGGCGGCGGAATCTCGGGTGGTCAGCGCCAGCGTCTTATGATCGCTCGCGCCGTGGCGGGGCGCCCTCGCATCCTCATGTTTGACGAGGCCACGAGCGCCTTAGATAACGTGACGCAGCGTATCGTGAGCGAGAGCCTGGACAGCCTTAAGTGCACACGTTTGGTCATCGCGCACCGTTTGTCCACGATTCGCCACTGCGAGCGCATTGTCCTGCTGGACGGCGGCCGCATCGCCGAGGACGGCACTTACGATGAGCTCATCGAGAAAGACGGCCTCTTCGCCGACCTCGTGAGGCGCCAGCAGGCGTAAAACGCGGACGCTGCCAATGAAAAATACGATATTGGGAATCCGAACCGCAGGTTGCCGAAGAAATAGCATTTTCTCTTCCCGGTGACCTGCGGTTTTGTTGTTGCTGGAGAGCCTTTTGGCACCTATTCCAGCATCCGGCTTCCCAATATCGTGTTTTTCATTTTAGAGGCGCCGAGGTTTTGTCCCAAAGTGTTCCAATCGATAAAAATCTCGCTGCGAAGATCGTTCTGCGCTCGCAGCTGCCGCTCGGTTTTGGGACGGATGGGCGTCGCGGTCTTGGTCGCTATGATGTCCAGCACCGTTTGGAAGGACCTCGGGCTGGTTATCTGGTCATACGTTAGCAGGATGACCTCGTATCCCATGCTTATGAGAGCCGTGGTGCGATCAGAGTCCGAGATCGCTGCGGCCTCGCTGGCATGCACAGAACGCCCCTGGCACTCGACGATAACGCCAGCGTTGTCTGCGTTGCCCTCGATAAGAATGTCTGCATAGCAGGAGTTGTAAGGGTAGATAGTTCTTGCGGCGGGGGATAGCTGGATGCGCTGGTTATTCTTAAGCTCAAGCCCCTCGCCGCCTAGTCTCCTTGGCAGCCCAAGCAGCATCGAGGTTTGCACCTCAAAAGGCGAGGCGGTGATTCCCGTTAGGTTCGACGCGACCCATCGCAGGTCTTTTATCCCCCGCAATCCCGAGGCCTGCTCGCAAAACTGCACGAGGTCCTCGGGGGTAAGGGCCGGGCGTCTGCTCCAGAGGTTTGTGCCCATGCCGTCAACGTTCTCGACGCGCCGCCATCCTTCGCCGGGTCGTAGGAAACCCTGCTCGTACGCGGCCTCGAGGTCCAGCTCAACTCGCTTGCAGGGATTGAATACGGTAAATGATCCACATAGCTCATAGGCTGCCATAAGCAGTTGGATGCGCGAGACGTGGCCAGCCATAGTCAGCACCGTGGCAGCGGGTGAAGTGACACTAAAACCAAAATCGGTCTCTTGGATAGAGCCGTGGGGCAACTCGTGTGCAATAAGGCGTGTGTCGTAGAGTTTAGAGTTGTGGCGATGATTCTGGTCAAAGACCAGACGCTGCAAAGGCAGCCCCAGCAGCTCGGTAGTGGTTATCGAGCTTGCGATCACGCGGTGGTTTGCATCGGGCTGGTCCGTCTTGAGAGGCGGGTAAAACGCAAGGACTTGCGGCGGCGTGCGATGGAAACGAAAGGCGCTTGTCCCGCAAAGAGTCAAATCCATGGCGTTCCTCCCCGCTCGGTTTTGTTGTGACGGTAGCGTAGGAGAGAAATGACGATATTGGGAATCCAAGTGGCTGGTTTTCGAGCAACGGCAGTGTTTGGG
>CAVEMP010000176.1:0-5612 GCA_963616835.1 uncultured Oscillospiraceae bacterium
GCAACCAGTCGTTGCCGCTCGGTTTGCTGGGTGTTCTGTGCCTGCGTCATGCGCGTTCTTCCCTTTCGCGTCGATTTACCCCTAGCACTTTAGCGCATTAAAGTGGCTGGCGGAGGCGGGGGTGGGTAAATATGACGAAGGCAACGTATAATCAAAACTTAGTGAACGTATTTAGTTGGGAGAAAAAACATGAGTTTCATCAGCAATTGGTTAGTTACCGCCATTGCCGTCGCGGTGGCCGCCTGGATTGTGCCAGGTATCGAGATTGTGGGCGGAAACGTTATGGCCGCCGCCGTGAGCGCCTTGGTTCTGGCACTGCTTAACGCCACGGTCAAGCCGATTTTCAACCTTTTGTCGCTGCCTATTACCGTTCTGACGCTGGGTCTTTTCCAGCTGGTCTTGAACGCGATTGTCCTCGAGCTGGCCAGTTACTTCTCGCGCAACATCTTCCATGAGGGCATCGCCATCGACTCGTTTGGCGCCGCACTTATCGGCGCAATCGTCATCTCGCTGGTAAGCGCCATCGTGAGCAAGGTCATCTAAACCGTCCCGGGACCCCAGCTCACCGAGCCAATCGCGGCCCGTGCTTTCAAAATTTTGCGAAATACGGGCGCACTCGTAACGTTTGGTGGACATACGCCTAAGAAGCCCAGACAAAACCGCAGGTAATTCAAGAGGGCCAAAGCGATGCATCGACCAAAACGTCCGAGTGCGCCCGTCTTTCGTATTTTTCTTCGCGACCCGGTACTCAACATCGCGTCCCGATAAGGAAATCGCGGGGCCGCGGCACTCCCAGGGTGCTATGGTCTTGCCATCAGCAGGGGCGTGCATCCCCGGAAAGGGCACAACGCGGGGCGAAGAAGCCCTATACCGGCCAATGCGCCAGACCGGTACCAACTATCGTCGCTTTTGTTCCGCGGTGGCCGCGGCAGGGTTGCTCAGTCGAGATAGCGCACAATCTCGCCAAAACATTTTGGTTAGCTTGTTGCCAACCACTCCCGCTCGCGGTTTTTTTGAAAATGGGGACCAGTATTGGCGTTTGACAAGTAGACAGGTAACTCTCGCATGCAAAACCCAGGTCGCCGTGACGCAAGAGGGGCGCTTGCTGCCCCAAAAGCCAGACTGGTCCCCAATATCGTACTTTTACCTTGAACGGGGGCGTCGCAAGCCCCGTCAGCGAGAGGCCCTCGCCGCAAGAAGCCGGGCGACCCCGAAACCGGAGCCGCCCGGCTCGTCATAACCGGTTACGCCGCCGAGCCCGCGCGTTAGTCGAGCATAATCAGGGAGTTCTGGCCATTGATCGGGTAGTGAGCGCCGCAGGTG
Organism: uncultured Oscillospiraceae bacterium; assembly: GCA_963616835.1. Taxonomy (GTDB): domain Bacteria; phylum Actinomycetota; class Coriobacteriia; order Coriobacteriales; family Atopobiaceae; genus Paratractidigestivibacter. The sequence continues at coordinate 1,324 of CAVEMP010000176.1, forward strand.
GTGCACTCGAGCCACTCCTTGATTTTCCTTTTAAGAGGCCAGTAGTCGATAGTCTCTTTCCCGCGCTTGAAGCTGGTGCCGTTACACTTAGGGCACTGATACTTGTGGCGAATATTGGGGTCCTGATAGTACTCCGCGCTGTCGCCGCCAGTCGTCTGGTCGAGTTCCTGCTCTGCGAGGGGCTGCGTCTTCTCGGTCATGATCGAACCTTTCGTCTTAAGGCTTCCGCGACCCCCATAGTAGCACCCGTCGCCGTCGACGTTACGATAAAAGTGCTGGTCAACACGTTGTTCAGTAAGGGCGCTCACTCCCTTTCTTGCGGTATTTTCGAAAATGAGGACCAGTATTGGGGTTTGGTAAATAGACATGGCCTTCTCTCTCACAAAAGACCAGGTCGCCGAGGCGCAAGAGGGGTGCTTGCAGGCCGAAACGCCAAACTGGTCACCATTTTCGTGCTATTTGTTCCGCGCACGGTCGGCACGACGTTAAGGAGGCCCTGCCGCCATCAGACGGCCGCTCAACATCGTGTCCCGATAAGGAAATCGCGGGTCTGTGGCTCTCCCGAGGTGCTATGTTCTTGGTAACGGACGGGGTTCTACCCCCAGCAAAAAAACGCAACTCACAAGGAGGCCGATCGTCATGACCAGTGATAAGCAGTCCCTGAAAAACACCGAGTTGAACGAGGTCGTTGGCAGCGGCGAATACTACATCACCACAGAGCACGTAGATGACGGCTTCATGCCCAACACAAACGCCATGGCCGGCGTCAAGTGCCCCAAGTGCGGCAGTTACGACATCTGGGTCAAGCAAGGTTTTTTATGCCTCAAGAGTAATGAATCTTATTGGTGCCACAACTGCCACTGGAAGTTCGACTACGGTGAGATAAGCATCAGCGGAGCCAGTAGCAGCTGGTAGCCACCCGCCACCTTAATCCTAACGCCCGCGCCGCCCTGCTTAAATATCCAGGGCGGCGTGATAGCCCTCGTAGACGGCGTTGGTGATCGTGCTCACGCGGCCGGCGTCACCAATCACGCGCACGAAGGGCGCCGTGTTGCGCAGTGAGTCTGCCACGTCGGTGCAGGGACGCTGGCCCAGGGCGCAAATCACGGTCTGCGCGAGCAGCTCGACGCGCTGACCTGCGGCGTCCTCGCACACGACGCTCGACTCGCCAACCTCGACGCAGCGCAGGCCGCAGCGGACGTCGACGTAAGACTCCACCTGCTTAAGCAGCAACGGACGGTGACGGACGTTGGCGTCGGGCGCTAGCGTGTCGCGCATCTCGACCAAGATAACCTGCTTGCCAAGCTGGCCCAGGTGGATGGCCAGCTCGCAGCCCGCAAGGCCGCCGCCCAGGACCACGACCTTCTCCCCTACCTCGTCGACGCGTTGGTAATAGTCGGTTGCGAGAATGACGCGCGAGTCGCGAAGGCCCGGGATGGGCGGCGCCAGCGGCGTCGAGCCCACGGCCACGATCAGCGCGTCGGGCGCCCACTGGGCCACGAACTCGGGCGTGACCTCGCAGCCGCAGCGCAGCTCGGCGCCGGCCTCGGCGGCCAGACGCGCATAGGTACCCGCCAGCTCGTACATCTCGTGCTTGAAGGGAATGGCCTGCTCGCCCTTAAGAACGCCGCCAAGCTCGGCGTCCTTCTCGCAAAGCAAAACTTCGTGGCCGCGACAGGCCGCGGTGTAGGCCGCGTACAGGCCGCCAGGACCACCGCCCGCCACCAGCACGCGACGACGGCGAGGCGCCGGAGTGACCTCAAAGCCCTCGTCCTCGCGCCCGATCAGCGGGTTTACCGCGCAACGGCGGGTCGAGGTCGCCGCGCGCTCGGACATGCAGGTGAAGCAGCGCAGACAGCGCACGACCTTCTCGTCCTGGCCGCACACGACCTTGTGCGGCAGCTCGGGGTCGGCCAGAAGCGCACGGGCCATGTAGACCACGTCAGCCTTGCCGCTGGCCACGATTTCTTCCATCTGCGTCGGGTCGTTAAGGCCGCCGATAGTGGCAACAGGCACGCTGACATGCTTCTTTATCTCGGCCGCCAGGTATACATTGCGTCCATGGTCCTCGAACATCGAGGGGTGCGTGAGGCCAAAGCCGCGCTGATAGGTACCCGCCGAGACGTGCAGCAGGTCGACGCGGCTCTCAAGCGCCTGCGCGATGCGCACGCCCTCGGCCAGGCCATAGCCACCATCGAAAAGCTCCGAGCCGCTCATGCGAAACTCGATGGGAAAGCGCGGCCCCACGGCGGCGCGCACGGCGTCCAAAACCTCACACGCAAAGCGGCAGCGGTTCTCCAGGCTGCCGCCGTACTCGTCTGTGCGGTGGTTGAAATACGGCGAGAGGAACTGGTTGATCAGCCAGCCGTGACCGCCGTGAATCATCAGCATGCGAAAGCCGGCCCGCTTGGCCAGGCCCGCGACGTGACCGTATGCCGCCGCGATCTCGTGAATCTGCTCGACAGACAAGGCACAAACCTCAACGCCATCGGGGCGCACGCAGGCAGACGGCCCCCACTGGCACATATCGTGCTGGAGGTCCTTGTCGGTCATGTAAGTGCCCGCGTACATGCCGGAGTGCGACAGCTCCAAGCTTGCCACGGCGCCGTGGCGGTTGATCGCATCGGCCGCGTAGGTGGCGCTGGCCAGCGAGTTCAGGACTTTCTCGTCCAAATGATAGGCGTGGCTACCGTCGGTTTGCGGGTGCACCATACACTCCGAGACAGTGACCGCCGCCGCGCCGCCGCGGGCGCGCAGCTCATAGAAGGCGCGCGACTTAGGACCAATGCAGCCGTCGTTGGTGATGTCGGTACCGCCCATGGGCGCCGAGAACATGCGGTTGGCAAAAGTCTGCCCGGCTATAACGATGGGCGAAGACAGATGCGGGTACTTGGGCACAAAGGCGGCGCAGCAGGACATTGGAGCTCCTCTCGTTGGGCGTGATTTGGAGAATATCCCCTGTTTATCGCTGTGTCAACGGTTACATGTTGGGGTTTACAGGTCCAAGTATGGGATACTGAGAAGACCCGACCGTCGTCGCAAAATGGGAGCCGCCCTGTGGGAACCCTGAGATACGCCGTCCTTGGCCTGCTCAACCGCAAAGATATGACCGGATACGAGCTCACACGCGAGTTCAACTCGTCGCTGGCCGAGTTCTGGAGCGCGCGCCATAGCCAGATCTACCCCGAGCTGCGCTCGCTGGCAGAAGAAGGCCTGGTCACGTATGAGGTCGAGACCAGCGGCGTTGCGCTGGAGAAGAAACGCTACTCAATCACCGCCGATGGGCGCCGTGCGTTTATGTCATGGGAGAGAAAGCCGCAAAAACCCAAGCCAACGCCCAAAGACGAGTTTCGCCTGCAGCTGTTTTTCTCGGACAGTCTAAAGCCCGCCGAGCGCGAGGTCCTTCTCCGCGACCAACTTCGCATCCATACCGAGCGCCTGGCGCATTTAGAGAAAAACGAGGCCGATCTTCTCGCCGACCGCAAGCCTGCAGCTCTAAAAGGCGCCGAGCAAAGCGACTACCTGGTCCTTCTCGGCGCCTTAGAACGCGAGCGCGCCGCCTGCCACTGGCTCGAGACGTGCCTTGCGCTCTCCAGCTAACCCACCACGCCGACGGGCCCAAAATCGTTGATCTTTGGCAAGTTGAAGCGCTTTATCAAGGGTTTTGGGCCCGTCGGCGAAGAGCGGGGTAGCGGCTGGGGTGCGGGCGCGGGGGCAGCGCTCAACATCGTGTCTTGATAAGGAAATCGCGTGGGCGCGGCGGGCGACGGGTGGTATGTTCATGGCATCAGCCGGGGGGCGCCATACCCGGTCAAGACGCAGCTCACAAGGAGGGCGATCGCCATGACCAACGAGAAGAATCTCGCAGCATCTCCCATCGCAAACAAGGATCTTGCCGAGGTCGCAGGCGGAGGCGAGACCATCTACGTGGCGTCCAAAAACAAGTACTACCGCTACTCCCCAAACTACCGCAATATGTACGAGAAGTATCTGTGCCCCAACTGTCGCCGCCCCCTTCACGTTGGCGCATGGGGAAGGTATTTCTGCGACCCTTGCGATGCCTCGTGGAGCGACGTTCGCCTGATGATCCCCAACATCGACACGGGTCCTTCTCGCCGACGGGCCCAAAATCGTTGATTGCCAGCAAATTGAAGCGCTTTATCAACGATTTTGGGCCCGTCAACGAAAGAAAGGCACGCGCCAGCGGCGAGAAGAGCCCCGGCGCGCGAGGGGAGCGCCGGGGCTGGGAGGGTTATTCTTTGCCGTCGAGTTGGGAGTCGGTGAAGCCA
>CAVEMP010000177.1:0-3063 GCA_963616835.1 uncultured Oscillospiraceae bacterium
GCATGAAGGCGCGCTTCAGCGGCTTGTCGGTCTGCAGGCCGACGACCTTCTCGAGGTCCTTGGTGTCCTCGCCGATGTAGCCGGGGCCGTAGGCGGTCAGGCCAGAGACAATCTCGGTCTCGCACTCAAGAACGCCGTTGTTGGCGCGCTCAGCGGCCTGAAGCTCCTGGACCTTGCCCCAAAGGGCGTCGGTAGCCTCGGTCGGGCCAGCGAGGAACTCCTCGTCGCCGTCGTAGGGGGTGTAGTTCTGCTGGATGAAGTCGCGGACGTTGATGTCGTCGACCCAGTGGCCACCCTTGAAGCCGTTCCACTCTTCGCGAAGCTGCATGTTGCCTCCTTTTCGTAGCGCCCGGCGCGAATTTCCTGGCGCTGTTTCCCGTATCGACTCGCGGCGTTATTTCTCGCCGCGAAGAATCGCCAAAGCGTTGTCCACGCGCTCTTGCGCGGGCGGATTGGTGTCGCGCAGGGTATAGGGAATACCCAGCTCGTCCCACTTAAAGGTGCCCAGCGTGTGGTAGGGCAAAACCTCGATGCGTTGCACGGTCTTGAGCTGCTCGATGAACTCGCGCGTGCGGCGCAGGTAGGTGTCGTCGTCGGTGATGCCGGGGACCAAAACCTGGCGAATCCACATTGCCTGGCCATGGTCCGAAAGATAGCGAAGACCCGCCAAGATGTTGGCGTTGTCTCGCCCGGTGAGCTTCTTGTGCTCGGCGGCATCGATGTGCTTGATGTCTGCCATGACCAGGTCGCAGGCCGCAATCAGGCGGTCAAACTGGGCCATCCACTCGGGGTCATCTGGCGAGAAGGTCGCCAGTGATGTGTCAAGGCAGGTGTTGATGCCGCGCTTGTGGGCCTTCTCAAAGAGCTCGACTAGAAAATCGAGCTGCATTAAGGACTCGCCGCCGCTTACGGTAACGCCGCCCTCGGCGCCCCAGTAGGTGCGGTAGCGCTCGGCCTGGTCTAAGAGCTGGTCGGCGGATTTCTCCTGGCCGCCCGAGGTCTTCCAGGTGTCGGGGTTGTGGCAGTAACGGCAGCGCATGGGGCAGCCCTGCAAGAAGATGATGTAGCGAACGCCGGGGCCGTCAGCCGAGCCAAAAGACTCCACCGAGTGAACCATACCGAGCATACGCCGCCTCCTTTGCATGTGCTGCTGCCAATGTACCAAAGACAATTTAGTACATCGAGAAGTGCGTTCCTTGACCAGAATCAAGTAACTCGGAAATTCTATTGAAATAAAGGGGGACTGTCGGCCAGCGGTAGGATACGGGCGCCAGACGGTAGTTTTTGGGTGCGTAGCTGTTATTTCTCGCCTTGAGAAGATTGCGCGGAGAAGGGTGAGCGGGTCGGCGATGGGGCTCGGCAGCGGGGCGGCAACGGACCGGCGACGGACCGGCGACGGGCCACCCGTGCGTCCGCCCGCAACTTACTCGTGCAGCTCGGTGACGCGCTTTAGGCCGTCGCGGTCGATGACCAAAAGGCGGCCGCGCCCGGTGCGCTCTACCAGGCCTTCTCGCACAAAACGGGCGATGTTGCGGCTCACGGTCTCGGGGCGCAGGCCCACCGAGGCAGCGATGTCTTCGAGCTTAAGGTGGATCTCGGGGCCGGCGCAGCGCTGGTCTCTGATCAAAAGGTACTCGGCCAGGCGCTGGCGCGGGTCGCGGATCGAAAGCATCATGATCTTCTCCTCCGCGTCGTTGAGCTCGGTCGTGACCATGCGAATCAGGCCCAGCGCAACGTCGGGGTGGTTGGAGAGAAGGGCCTCGAAGTCTGCGCGGTGGATGCGGCACAGCTGCACCGGCGTCAGGCACTCCACCGAGTAGCGGTAGATGTGGTTCTCCAAAAACATGCCGTGCCACAGGGCCTGTCCGTCGTGCAGGACGTCCAGGACGTACTCCTCGCCGTTGACACTGCCGCGAAAGGTCTTGATGCGGCCCGAGCGCACGATGAGGATCGACTCGATGGGGTCGCCTTCGTGCACAAGGATGGTGCCCTGTGCGTGCTTCGAGTGCCTTGAGCAGGCAAGGAGTTCACGTTTGGCGTCAACGGGCAGGTCGGCAAACAGGCGGATGTTGTCCATGCACGAACTGCCGGCGCGGGAGAAGGCACAGTCGTGGCCTGCTCCCGCGCACACGCGGTTGTCTTGGTTTGTGTTGGGCGTCGTGGCCACGGGAGGTTGCGCGGGGTGGTCGGGCGCTTAGCGCTGCCAGCTGGTGAGCAGCTGGTCGAGCTGGGCCTCGATCTGGGCGCGGTCCATGTGGCGGCCAATGATGCACAGCTTGGTCTCGCGGTCGCCCACCTCGGGGTCCCAGGTCTCAAGGATTTGGGGCGTCTCGGCCAGGATCTGCTTCTTCTCTTCCTCGGGCGCCGAGTCGACAAACAGGCCGTTCTCGGTCAGGCGCATCTGGTGGCCGGCCTGCTCAAACAGGTAGCACATGTCGGGGTTGGCCGTGGCCCACAGGATGCCCTTGGCGCGCACCACGCAGTCGGGCCAGTTGTTCTCGACAAAGTTCTTGAAGGCGGCGGCGTCAAAGGGCTGGCGGCGGTGGTAGACAAAGGTCTGGATGTCGTACTCCAGGACCTCGGGGTCGTCGTGCTCCTCGGGGTGCTCCATGGCCTCGATCCAGGCGGCGGAGTTGTAGGCGCGCATGAAGTCAAAGCGGTCGGTGTCCAGGATTTCTGCCAGGTCGACGTTGCCCTGCTCGGCCTCGATGATGACGGCCTCCTTCTGCAGGCTGCGCACGATGGCCTTGAGCTCGGCGAGCTGCTCGGGCGTCACGGTGTCGACCTTGTTGAGGATGAGGGTAGAGCAGAACTCGATCTGCTGGATCAGAAGGCTCTCGATGTCGTCCTCGTCGATGTCCTCGGCGAGAAGATCGCGGCCGCCGTGGAACTCATCGTACATGCGGGCACAGTCGACCACGGCCACGATGTTGTCCAGTGCGAGTTTGGGCTGGCCGCCGACCTTCTCGGCGTCGCAGAAGGCGCTGATCGTGTAGGCAATGGGCACGGGCTCGCAGATGCCCGAGGCCTCGATGATGATGTAGTCGAAGTTGCCCGAGTCGG
>CAVEMP010000178.1:0-3350 GCA_963616835.1 uncultured Oscillospiraceae bacterium
TTGACACTGTGTCAACCGCAGGCACATTATGCATGTGTAGGCTTTGTGATGCAAGTCTTATCGGACGACAAACCCGCTAAACGTGGTCGATTAGCTCGTCGACAGGCTTGCGCTTAGCGTGCATGGGGCCGGGCTCGGCGTCGGCGGCGGGGTGGCCCAGCGGGAAGATTGCCAACAGGTTGTAGGCGGCCATCTGGGGGAAGGCCTCCTTCAAGGCCGGCGCGTCAAAGTGGCCCACCCAGGTGGTGCCTAGCCCCAGGTCCTGAACCTCAAGCATCATCTGGGTAGCGGCGATGGCGGCGTCGACGTCGGCGTAGTTGTAGCCGTCGAACTTACGCACCCAGGCCTCATTGGCGGCCGAGCCCACCACAATGAAGGTCTTGGCATCAAAGTGGAAGCGCGTGGTGGCGGTGAGCTTTGCCACGTCCTCTTCTCCGGTAATGACCCAAGCGTGCCAGGGCTGCTTGTCAACCGCGGTGGGAGCAAGGACGCCCGCGGTGAGAATTGCGCTCACCTGCTCTTTTGACACGGGCTGTTCAGAGAACTTGCGGCAGGAGTAGCGGTTTGCGGCAAGGGTCAAGAAGTCAGACATGGACGTGCCTTTCTGCTGGTATTTGCGCCGCGGTCTGCGGCGACTTACAGCAACGTTATAGCCCATGCGCGCCTGCCCGGCAAAGGCAGAATCGGGTAAAGAGGGCGCAATTTCTCGCGCAAAAGACCCCGAGGAACAACTCGCGCATAGTGCCCAGCAGCCTGGTTGCGCCGCAAGTAACGCGCCGACGGCGACGTGGACGCGGGGTTTCCGCGGTCCTTGCCGCCGCCGGCGCGGCCCGAGCGCGGCTCCTAGCGCACAGTCCGAGCGCGACGCAGGAAGGCTGCCAGCGCAGCCAAGCCGGCAGCGGCGACGCCGACAAAGCCTGTGGTCGCAACGTCGCCGGTCGAGGGCGTCGAGCCCTTGCCAGCCTTGCCCCGAGCATCCTTGTCCTTGGCCTGGTTGGTGTTGCCGTCTTGCTCGCCGCCACCGTTATCGGGCATCGGACTGGGATCTGGATCGGGCGTCGGCGTGTCGTCGTCCGTCACCAACACAAGCTTCATGTAGCGCTGCGGCTCGGTACCCACCACCTCGTCGGGCTCGTAACCATAGTAATCCGCATAGCGCACGCCGGCGTCCAGCACGTAGAACTTGGTGCCCGGCGCAAAGGTTACCTCTTGCTCGTCGGCCACGACCGAGGCGCCACCCAAGCTGGCTCCCTGCGTCGAATCCTTAGGCGCGTAAATCTCGAGCATGATCTTCTCGTTGGTAGGCTTGCGAAAGCGGTCGGCGACACCCTGCAGCAAAGACGTGCTAAGGACCGGCTTCACCGTGATCGTCTTGCCCGCCATCGCGGCGACGTCAACAACGTTCATGCCCGAGCCCTCGATGAACTCGGCGTCCTCTAAGCCGCTGTAGACCACGATGTTCTCATGCAGCTTGAATTGCCCCAGCTCAGAGCCGGCGTTGGCACCGATTCCCTCGAACTCACCGTACTCACCCTCGCCATACTGACTGTCGGCGCCCTCCTTGAAGCCTCCCGGCTCCAAGAAAGCGTTCACGCCAGCGTAGTTCTCGGAGCTGTACAGGTAGACGCCAGAAAGCGCCTGCGACGTGGAGGCCAGCGGCTGGTTGTACTGGGCGTCGGCAGCAAACCAGCTCGTCGCGTCGGCCGTGGTCTTTACGCGCGTGTAGCCGGCATACGGGTCGGCCGTCACATCGCCAGAAACCTTAACATGCGCCGAGTAGTACTTCTCGCCGGCGCACACAAAGATGTCGGCCTCGCCACCGGCCACGGCCGTGATAACGCCGTCCTGGCCAACGCGGGCCACCGAATTATCCGACGTTACAAAGGCGGCGTTGCTCAAGATGCCCGTGGCGCTCAGCTGGGCCGTCTGGCCGGGGTTAAGCAAGAACTCCGTGGCAGACAGGGTGGGCGTCTCTTGCGAGAAGACCGGCAGGTAGTTCGCATTGGCGTAGTCGATAACCGCTTGGTTGCCAGCCGAAGCGTAAATCGCGTGCACGCGAGAGAAGCCGTCGGAGCTACCGCCGCCGGTGACCGAGCAGCAAAGGCCCTTGTCTTCGATTGTGGTCACGCTGTCGGGAACGCGCAGCGAGTTGTTGCCGCAGACCTCGCCGGTCGCGTAGCTGCCAATGGTGGTCACGCCCTCGGGAATGGTCACAACACCGTCGTGGATAGAGGCGGCAAGGGCAAGGACAAGTCTAGTGCCGTCGTCGGCCAGGATTTGGCCGTCCTTCATCGTGAGCGCGCCGCCCTCGACCAGGCTGATGTCGTTCAGGCTGTTGGCAAACGTAAAGGCCGTGGAGTCAAGGCTGGTCAAACTCGCAGGCAACTTGATGCTCTCAAGCTGGCTCGATTTTTGGAACGCTGCCGCGCCGATGGACTCCAGCCCCTCGCGCAAAGTGATGCTTGTCAACGAGCCGCAGTTAGAGAAGGCCTTCTCGCCAATGCTCTTGACGCTGGCCGGAACGTCGATTGCGTTGATGTTCGCGTTGTTGAAGCATTCGTCGGGAATCGCCGCAAGGTTGGCCGAGAGGGTCACCTCTTGAGCCTGACAGTGGTCGAAGGCGCCCTGCCCCACCTCGGTCACCGAGTCGCCCAGCACGACCTTCTCGACACCGTTTAGCCCAGCAAAAGCGTAGGCCGCGACCTTGGTGACCTGCGCCGGCGTAGAGAAGACCTTGTTCTTAGCCGCGTAACCTGCGGGCACGCAAATAAGCTCGGTGCCGTCTTTGGAGTAGACGACGCCGTCTACGCTCTTGTACGCAGCGCAGGCAGGGTCGACCTTAACGGACTTTAGGCCCTCGGTCGCGCCCGAAAGGGCTCCGGGCTCAAAGGTCGTAAGGGACGCGGGCAGGGTCAGCTCGAAGTTGATAGACGCGGGCACGGCGGCGGCAAACGCATAACTTCCAATGTACTCAACGCAGGGAAGCGCCAGGTCACCGGCTGTGCTCTGGTTCTCGAAGGCGTGCTCTTCGACTCGCTTTACCGATGCAAGGTTCAGGGACGAAAGGTTGCCGGAGTTTGCATTGAAGGCGTACGCCCCCACGCTCTCAACGTGCGAAAGGTCGCAGGTGGCAAGGTTGGGGCAACCCTGGAACGCACGGCGGCCCACGGTCTTGACACTTGTGGGCATCTGGACCGTAGCCAGCACCTTGCAATCCCTAAAGGTACGCTCGGGGACCTCGTTCGCACCATCGCCAATGGTCACGCTCTCAAGCTTGTAGCTATACGCGAAGGTCGCCGCGCCCCACTCGCTCACCGTGCCGGGCACGGCGGCAGAGACAAGCGACTGGC
>CAVEMP010000179.1:0-4993 GCA_963616835.1 uncultured Oscillospiraceae bacterium
GTGGGAGTCTTCTTTTCTGCGGCGCTTTCCGTCGGGTTACCCCGCCTGGCCGTTAACCAGCATCCTGCCCTGTGGAGCCCGGACTTTCCTCATGACGCCCGATCGCTCGAGCGCCCCGCGGTCGCCTGGCCCACCTCGCGAATGAGATTCTATCACGCGCGCAGCGCGTTTCTCGGCTAATTCACACGCTCTCTAGCTTTTGCGTTGACGCGGGACTAAAATAGTCAAGTTATGCGTATGGCTCGCGGGCACTTGGCGCCGTGGCCAGCCTGGTCGAAAGGCGCGTGCTCGTGGCTTTGCTTGATTTTCTCACCACCGAGGCTAAGCCTCCCCTGCCCATCCAGGCCGTCAACAACTCCCACGTCATCTGCGCCCCCGTCAACGGAGACGCGCTTCCTTTAGAGAAAGTCACCGACCCTGTCTTTGCCAGCGGGATGCTGGGCCAGGGCCTGGCGGTAAAGACCGCCTCGGACGTGGCGTTTTCGCCGGTCACCGGCACCGTCACCGCCGTGGTCAAGACCAAGCACGCCGTGGCCATCAAGGCAGACAGCGGCGCCGAGGTGCTGGTGCACGTGGGCGTCGACACCGTGCGCCTGCACGGCGAGGGCTTCTCGCTGTTTGTGAAGGTCGGCAGCCATGTGCAGGCAGGCGACCCGCTGATTGCCTTCGACCGCGCCCTTATCGCCGAGAAGAACCTGGACGACACCGTGATCGTGACCGTGACCAACGCCGAGGAGTTCTCTAAGGTGGCGCCCGTCGCAGGCACCGAGGTGCACGCCGGGGCGGCGCTTATCGAGGTCGAGGGCTAGGCGTGGGCGAGGCTGCCGTCGAGAGTTACCGCACGCTGCGCGGCGGTATAGAGATCTGCGGCGAGTTTGAGGACCGTCGCAGCCGCTTTATCGCCCAGTTGGTGCACGTTGGCTCACAGGAGGCCGCGGAGGCCCATATCGCGCTTGTGAGGGCCCGTCACCACGACGCTCGCCACAACGTGCCCGCCTGGATCTTGGCCGACGGCAGCGAGCGCTGCTCGGACGACGGCGAGCCCAGCCGTACCTCGGGCATGCCCACGTTAGAGGTCCTGCGCGGGGCCGGCCTGGCGGACGTGTGCTGCGTGGTCACGCGCTACTTTGGCGGGACCCTGTTGGGGCCGGGCGGCCTGGTGCGCGCCTACACCAACGCGACCAAAGAGGCCGTCGAGGCGGCCAAAGCACAGGACGCCATCGCATTGATGACGCAGGTCACGAGGGTTGAGATTCGTCTCCCCTACTCGCTGTACGACCGCGTGAGCCGGCTTGCGGCCGATTGCCGCGGCAAGGTGGTCGACTCGCAGTTTGCCGAGGACGTGCGTCTGACCTGCGATTTTATCAACGGAGACGAGCAGCGCTTTGTCCACGACGTGCGCGAGGCTGCCAACGGCGAGGACCTCTGCCGCCTCCTTCCCCCGCGCTTCGCCGAGTTCTAGAGGCATGAAGGTCTTCTCGCCGCATTTCAACGGCATTAGAGCATCTGCTTGAGGTTCTTCTAGTGAAGTCTTGCGATTTCTAGCTCTATTCACTCACGTCAGAGGGCCCCAGAGGGTATTAGGACGCAGGCCCGAAAACGAAAAATACGATATTGGGAAGCCGAATGGCGAAATAGCGACTCGCTGGCCCTGGCGCGCGGCAAAAGGCCAGTTGGCTAAAAGTCAAATCTGCGCTCGGGGGTCAAAATGAGGAATTGGATTCCCAATATCGTATTTTTTCTACCCGCACCACGCCACAGAACGCAAAAAGGGCGCTGGCCGCAATGGCCAGCGCCCTTCTGTGTTGTGAAAACGCTAAAAACCGGGAGACCCGGCGTACCTGCTAGTCCAGGTCGCCAAAGTCGCCGAAGCCGGTGGCGGTGTCCTGGGCAGGAGCCACGGCCACGGGCGCGGGAGCCGCAATGGCATCGGTGTGCGTCGTGCCGGCAGAGCCGTTGGGGGCAGTGGCAAAGCCGTTGGCAGGCATAACGGCCTCGGCGTCGTCCATGAAGTGCTGCAGCAGCTTCTTGTACTCGCCGCGGAACTCCTCGCGGGAGGCCTTAAGGCGGTCGATCTCGTCAAGCTCGTTCTGCTTCTCGGCCAGGGCCTGGCGAATGACCTCGCGGGCCTTCTGGTCGGCGTCGTTGCGGACCTTCTCGGCGGTCTCGCGGGCCTCGGCCAGCAACTTGTCGGCGCTCTGCTGGGCCACAATCAGCACCTGGGAGATCTGACGCTCGGAAGCGCCCAAAGAAGACACGACGGGCTCGGCCGGCGCGGTGACGGCAGGAGCGGGAGCCGGCGCGGCTGCGCTAGCGTCCTGCAGGCTCGCAACCTGGGCCTGGGCGGCAGAAAGCTGGGACTCGGTGGAGTTGAGACGACCCTTGAGGTCGGCGATCTTCTGGAGCATGGCGTCGATTTCGACGGCGATCTGCTCGAGGAAGGCGTCAACCTCCTCGGTGTCATAACCGTGCTTGGAGGGAGAGAAGGTCTGCTGTTCGATGTCTGCTGGTGTGATTGCCATTCTGGTTCCCTTTCATTTGAACTCGTGCGACAAAGTCACGTATTGACTACTTTACAAGATAAGGCTGAAAACTAGCTTCTCAATAACACCCAGGGCAAATATTGCCACAATCGGCGAGAAATCGATACCGCCCATCGGCGGGATGATGCGACGAAAGAAGCCCAGGTACGGCTCGACGAGAATCCCTAACGCGTCGCGGAAGGTCCCAATGTTGCCCGAGCCCGCGCTTCTTGGAACCCAGCTCAACACGCACCAAACCACAATAAGAAACTGGTAGACGTTGAAGAGCCTCGCGATAAGACTTGCAATCGTGTACATGCGCTACTTCCCCGCTAACTCAGCCGCGCGTGCCAGGGCCGCGTCGACTGCCGCAAAAGACCCCTCGAACAACGCGGGCTCCAGCTCGTAGAGGCCGGCCGCCGTGGTGCCGCCAGGAGAAGTGACCTTCTCGGCGTAGGCGCGAGGGTGCTCGCCGGACTGCAGAAGCTGCGTGGCGCTACCTGCCATGGTGGCCAAAAGCAGCTCGCGAGCTGCGGCGCTGGGCATGCCGGCCTTCACTGCGGCGCGGGTTAGTGTGTCGACAAAAACGGCAAAATACGCGGGCGCGGTGCCCACAACGGCGCCCTCGACCTCAAGCTGATCTTCGCGCATGACAGAAGCCTTTCCCAAAGCCGAGAAGAGCTCAGCGGCCAAAGCCACGTCGTCGGCGCTCGCACTGGCGCCGCCCGCGACGGCAGAGGCGCCAGAAAGCACCTCAACGCACAGGTTGGGCATGACACGCACGACGCGGGCGCCGGGCAGGGCCTCCTCGATGGTCGAGGTGGGTGTGCCGGCCGCGATCGAGATAACGCACCTCTCGGCCAGCTGACGGGCGTGCTCTTTCATAACAGCGGGCAAGACCTGCGGCTTGACGGCCAGAATGACCACGTCGGGAGCTTGGTCGAGCATCTGCGCGTTATCGGTGAAGGTCACAAAGCCCTGCTCGGCCATAGCGGCAAGACGGGCGTTTGCGTGACCCGAGACCAAAATGCGGCCTGCATCCATGGCACCCGCTGTCACCAGGCCCTGCGCGATGGCAGAACCCATGGAACCAGCGCCAATTACGCCTAACTTGATGGAGTCCAAAGACATACGGGAAAATCCTAACTGCCTAGGCTGGCGGCACCGCGTTAGCGCACCAGATCGCCGTCGGCCACGAGCTTGTTGATGTCGGCATCGGTCAAAGAGATGCCCGCGGGCAGCACGGCAAAGACGCGATCGCCCAGCTCTTGCACGGCGCCGTCCAGACCAAGGGACAGGCCAAAGCAGAAGTCCAAGATGCGCTTGGCCGTCTCGATGTTGGTGTTGCGAAAGACCAGGACAACAGGTTGGTTGGTCTTAACGCGGCGCACAACGGTCTGCACGTCATCGTAAGAAACGGGGCGCAGGACGTAGGGCGGCAGCTGGCCAGAGCTCATGCGAGGCTTTGCCGTAAGGCCCAAGTCGGCGGGAGTGGTGGTGGGGGCGCCCAGCTGGGTCTCGTAAGAGTGCGAGTGGGTCTGGGTGCTCTGCTGCGGCGTGTAATTGCGAACTGGGGCGGCAGAGGCCGGCTGCGGCGTAGGCGTCACCGGGGTAAACGCGGCCGAGGTAGCCGCGGGACGTGCCGCCACGGGACGGCCGCTGCGAGTATAGACCGAGACGCTCTCGGCCTCGGGGCGCGGCGTGTTGCCCAGAAGGCCCTTGGAAGGCGCCGGCTCTGCGGCTTGACGCGACTCGTCGTTGTAGCGGCCGTAGCTACCCTGATCGGCGCCGTCGTCGTAGTAATCATCCTCGTAGTAGTCGTCCTCGTACGAGTCTCCGCGCAAACGGTCCTTAATGTTGTCGAGAAACCCCATGTCAGTGCCCTTCTCTTAGAAACGCGCGGTTGCGCGTCGTAAATTCGTTCAATCCGTGCTGCCGGCGTGGCGTCTATGCCGGCTATTCGCCCATGACGTAGTCTGGGCTAAACACCGTTCTCCCCAGCCTCACCAGGGTCGAGCCTTCCTCGACTGCTATGTCAAAGTCGTCGCTCATCCCGCACGAGAGGGTCTCTAAAGGGATACCCATTCGTAAGGAAAGCTCGTCTCGTAGCTCGCGAAGGCCACAAAACGTACGCCTGGCGCAATCGCGATCGGCTTTAGGCGCCATCGTCATAAGACCGTGCACGCTAATGCCCGGTAGGTCGCAGATCTCTTGAGCCGCGGCGCGAAGCTCGTCTGGCGAGAAGCCAGATTTGCTCTGCTCGCCAGAGACGTTGGTCTCTAAAAGAACGTCGACAAGAAGACCGTCCCTCTGGGCGCGCTCGGAAACCTGGCGGGCCAGCTCGGTCGAGCTGATCGAGTGGATCAAGCAGCACTTGCCAATTACCTGGTTGATCTTGTTCTTCTGCAGGTTGCCAATAAGGTCGAAGCGAGCCTCGGCCATCTGGGGGTGCTGCGCCACAAAGGCCAGCT
>CAVEMP010000180.1:0-2685 GCA_963616835.1 uncultured Oscillospiraceae bacterium
GCCCGCGCCGCGCCGGGCCGCGAAACCGCGGCGTGATTTGGTCCGTCTGGTTTCGCGGCGCCCCCGGCGCGTCCCGCCTAGCCCCGCCTGCCGTACAATAGCCGGGTTTATCGGCCTGACAGGAGGATGTATGGCTCTATCTAGCCAAGACGTCGCGGGCATCGCAGATTACGCGCGCATCGCCCTTACCGACGAAGAGCTCCAAGAGATGACGGTGTATATGAACGAGGCGGTCGAGCTTTTAGAGCCCATCCGCCAGTACGACCTTGAGGGCGTAGACCCCACCTTCCACCCCATCGGCGACCTCTCCAACGTGATGGGCGCCGACGTTGTGGACACCGACGTCCGCGCGCTGCCCATCGACGTCGCGCTCAAGAACGCTCCGGCGTCCCACGACCGCTATTTCAGGGTCCCCTCGATTTTGGGCGACCAGGGAGGCGACCGCTAATGGCAAACTTCGATACCCTTACCGCCGCCCAGATCGCGGCGGGCGTGGCGGCCGGCGACTTTAGCGCCGTCGACGTGGCCCGCGCCTCGCTCGAGGCCATCGACGCCCGCGAGCCCGAGGTCCAGGCCTTCCTGCAGGTCAGCGCCGACCTTGCCTTGGCAGCAGCCGAGAAGACCGACGCCGCCCGCGCCGCCGGCCAAAAGCTCGGCCCCCTGGCGGGCGTGCCGGTTGCCTTCAAGGACAACATGCACCTCTTGGGCACCCGCACCACCTGCGCCTCTAAGATGCTTGAGAACTACGAGTCCACCTTCACGGCCACCTGTGTGCAGCGCATGCTGGACGCAGGCGCCACGCCCATGGGCAAGGCCAACATGGACGAGTTTGCCTTTGGCTCGTCGACCGAGTCCTCGGCCTTCCACCGCACCAACAACCCCTGGGACACTACGCGTGTTCCCGGCGGGTCGTCGGGCGGCTCGGCCGCGGCCGTGGCTGCCGGCGAGGTCACGCTCTCGCTGGGCTCCGACACCGGCGGCTCGATCCGCCAGCCGGCGTCGCTATGCGGCGTCGTGGGCATGAAGCCCACCTATGGCGCCGTGAGCCGCTACGGCGTGGTGGCCTTTGGCTCGTCGCTTGACCAGGTTGGTCCCTTTGGCCGCACCGTAACAGACGTGGCCCTGGCCATGAATGCCCTGGTGGGCGCCGGCCGCGACCCGTACGACTCCACGAGCCAGGACTGCCCGGTCGACTTCCTCGAGCACCTTGAGGACCCCATCGAGGGCAAGACCGTGGGCGTCGTGCCCGCCTTGATGGAGGCCGCCGGCCTGACGGACGAGGTCAAATCCGCCCTCAACGCCGCTGCCCAGAAGCTCGCCGACCAAGGCGCCAACATCGTCGAGGTCGACCTGCCCAACATTGCGAGCGCCATCGCCGCCTACTACGTCATCGCTCCCTGCGAGGCCTTCTCTAACCTGGCCCGCTTCGACGGCGTGCGCTACGGCTACCAAGAGGCTGGCTGCGCCAACCTGGCAGACCAGACGTCCCTCTCGCGTGCCCACGGCTTTGGCAGCGAGGCCAAGCGCCGCCAGATGCTGGGCGCCTACCTTCTGTCCAGCGGCACCTATGACAAGTACTACTACCCGGCCCAGCAAGTGCGCACCTTGATCACGCGCGACTACACGGCGGCATACGAGAAGTGCGACGTCATCTTGATGCCTGCGTCTCCGCGCACGGCCTTTAAGTTTGGCGAGATAAGCGACCCCACGCAGATGTACGCCTCGGACATGTTCACCATCTCGAACAACATCGCCGGCAACGGCGGCATCTCGGTGCCGCTGGGCCTGGGCGCAGAGTCCGGCCTGCCCGTCTCGGCGCAGCTGCAGGGCCCGGCCTTCAAGGACCGCAGCCTGTTGCAGTTTGCCCGCGCCATCGAGCGCGCCTTTGACGCGGCCGGCACCGTCGCGCCCGCTTTTGCCGGGAAGGGAGGCGACCTGTAATGAAGACCCTCAGCGAAGTCTTGAAGGATTGGGAAGCCGTCATTGGCCTTGAGGTCCACACCGAGCTCACCGCCCTGGACACCAAGATGTTCTGCAACTGTCGCCTGTCCCACGACGACGAGCCCAACACCAACGTCTGCCCCGTGTGCCTGGGCATGCCCGGCGCCCTGCCCGTGCCCAACCGTGCGGCCATTCAGTCCATCGTGATGGCGGGCCTGGCCACCAACTGCCAGATCCAGAAGCACTCGATGTTCTACCGCAAGCACTACTTCTATCCCGACATGGCCAAGAACTTCCAGACTACCCAGGGTCCCGTGGCCTTCTGCATGTACGGCCACCTTGACCTTGAGGTCTCGGGTCAGGGCGCCCAGGAGCGCCCCGACCACGTGCAGACCGGCAACGTCGCGCCCGGCGGCATGGAGAAGGCCGCGCCTGTCACCATCGACAAGAACTCCGACGGCTCCTACACCACGCCCATCCGCATCTTCCGCATCCACATGGAAGAAGACGCCGCCAAGATGGTCCACGTGGGCGGCGAGGAGGGCCGCATCGGCGGTGCCGCGGAGTCCTACATCGACTACAACCGCTGTGGCACCCCGCTGATCGAGCTGGTGACCGAGCCCGACCTGCGCACCCCCGAGGAAGCGCGCCTCTTTATGGAGAAGCTGCGCCAGACGTTCCTTACGCTGGGCATCTCTGACTGCTCGCTCGAGAACGGCTCGATGCGCTGCGACGGCAACGTGT
>CAVEMP010000181.1:0-9060 GCA_963616835.1 uncultured Oscillospiraceae bacterium
ATGTTGCCGTTTTCCAGGTAGTCCTTAAGCTCGCTGATCGCCATGTCGGCGCAGTTGGCCTCGGCCTCGCCGGTGCCCGCGCCCGAGTGCGTGGTGATAAAGGTGTTGGGCATCTTGACCGTCTTGGGCGTGGCAAAGTCGCACGAGAACCACGACAGGCGGCCGCCACGAAGGGCGGCGTCCACGGCGTCCTCGTCGATGATCGTCTCACGCGCATAGTTTATGAGAACCGCGCCCGGCTTCAAAAGGCCCAGCTGCTCGCCAGAAATCATGCCGATGGTATCGGATTTGGAAGGAACGTGCAGCGTAAGGTAGTCGCAGTTACGGCACAGGTCCTCAAGCGTGCCCACGCGCTGGACGTTTTGCGAGAGCGACCAGGCGTGCTCGACCGAGATAAACGGGTCGTAGCCATAGACGTCCATGCCCAGGTTGACGCAAGCGTTGGCAACCTTGGAGCCAACGTTTCCCAGACCAACTACACCAATGCGCTTGCCCTTGAGCTCGTGGCCCACAAAGGCCTTCTTGGCCTTCTCGGCATCCACCAAGATGTTGGGATCGTCCTCGTGGGCGCGCACCCAGTCCATGGACTGCACGACGCCACGGCTGGACAAGATCAGCATCGCGATGACGATCTCTTTGACCGCGTTGGAGTTGGCACCCGGCGAGTTGAAGACCACGACGCCTTTCCTGGCGTACTCGTCCACCGGGATGTTGTTCACGCCCGCGCCGCAGCGAGCGATCGCGCGGATAGATGAAGGCAGCTCGTAGCCGTGCAGGTCGGTCGATCGCATAAGAATGGCGTCGGCGTCCTCGGTCTTCTCGACAAAACTGTAGCCGTCACCAAACTCCACCTGCCCGTCTTTGGTGATGTCATCGATGATCTTGACGTGACGCATGCCTTCTCCTTAGCCAGCCCCGCGATTCAAACGAATGTATAGAATAGCCCACAGAGAACGGCAAACGGGAATCTGCCGTCAAGCAGAAACACAAGGGCAACCAGCCCAAAGAAAGGGGCCGCACCATGCAGACCGCAGAAGTTGTCGAGAAGATCGTCGAGACCATTCAGGCCGCGCCCGAGCGCGCCCAGGACTTCATCGCAAACCCCAAGGGCGCTGTCACGGCCGTGGCACCCGAAGCCGCTGGCGTCGACATCCACGCCGTTATCCAGGGCGTCGTCGCGCGCGCTGGCGAACTGGGGCTTGACCTGTCCTGCGTCGACCTCTCTAAGCTCGATCTCTCACAGATCGACGTGTCCAAGCTCGACCTTCTCGCCTTAAAGAGCGCCGCCGACAAGTGCCGCATCGACATGTCCAAGCTCGACCCCGCCGCCGTCCGAGCCGCCGCCACATCCTTCCTCTCGAGCCTGGGCGGCCTCTTTAGCCGCTAACCAGCCGCCCACCCGCACTCCCCTTTCGATGGCGGGACCCAAATCGCACATAAAGCGCTTCAATTTGGCGAGAATCTGCGATTTTGGTCCCATCATCGTAGGCGATGACCCGCAAGTCACACAAAAAAGGGCACCCGCGTGGGTGCCCGACTATTCACTGGAGGCGAAGCCCGGATTCGAACCGGGGGTGAGAGCTTTGCAGGCTCCTGCCTTACCACTTGGCCACTTCGCCATATGAAAGAAGCCGATACAAGTACCGGCTTCGGTGCTCACATGGAGCGGGCTACGGGGTTCGAACCCGCGACCTCAACCTTGGCAAGGTTGCGCGCTACCAACTGCGCTAAGCCCGCGAACGCAAGGAGTACTTTACCTAAAGCCACCCGGGCATGCAAGCACAAATTTCGATTTATTTGAAAATTTGTCTGCCGCCGCAAAGAAATACGGGCGCGTTTCTCGCCAACTACCCCTAATTACCTGCACTTGTTTGAGCCTCGGGGCTCGAGAACATCTTAACCAGGCGCACAACGGTCCCCTGGCCGCTCGTTTTTGGCTCGATGCTCACCGAGTCGGCCAGAAGCTTCATGAGCCTGATGCCACGTCCACGCTCGGCAAAGGCGTCCAGCGTGTCGTCGTCCAAATCGTCGGGCAAGAAGCCCTGGCCGTTGTCTGCGATGTCCACGCACACGCGATCGGCATAGGCGGCAACCGTGACCAGCACTCCCCCTTCGTCTGTGTGGTCGACGGCATTTCCCACGGCCTCGCCCGAAGCCAGCTTTAGGTCAAAGACAGCGTCCGACGATAACGGCAGGCCACCCAAAAGCTCCTCAAGACGGGCGCGCGCGGCCTCAAGACGGCCGGCGTCCACACAAAACGTGGTTCTCCACTCAGGCAAGACAGAAGGATCAAGCTCGTTTACCTCGGCCTTAACCCCAAAGCGCGAGATGGGGAGAAAGTCGCTCATGCGCATAAGGCAAAGCGACTGGTAGACGCGCGGGCGCACCCCCACCAGCGAGATAAGCCCACCAAGCGAGCGCATGCGGCGCAGCTCGCACAAGATGAGTCCCATACCCGCCGAGTCGACGTAATCGGCACCGGCAAGGCTCATGACGATGCGCCGGCAGCCCGTCTCGATCAAAGAGTCGATATGGCGCCGCACCGAGTCGACGCACGTGACGTCCAGGTCACGGTCGACCACCACAACAGCGATGTTTGTCTCAGCACTCATATGCCTTGTTTTCCCCAAGCTGCCGCCGGGTATTCACGGCACGCGACAACCGGGACTCTTACTTCTGGCCGGGCGCGTCAAATCGCAAGCACACCATGGCCACGTCATCGTCAAGACGCTGGCCCGTAAAGGTGTCCAATGTAGCCAAGAAGCGGTCGAGAAGACCCTCGAAGGGCTTGCCGGACACGCATTCTCGCATCACCATGTCGCGAAGGCCCTGCTCGCCAAAGAAGGCGCCGCCTGGCGCACGAGCCTCGGTCGTGCCGTCGGTATAGAGCAGCAGCAGGTCGCCCGACTTAAAGTTGACGCAGCCGTCGCGGTACGAGATGTCTGGGAAGGCGCCCACCACGCCCGACTGCACATCCAGGATAGAGATCTCTTGGCCACCGCGCACCAAAAGCGCGGGCGGGTGCCCTGCCGAACAGTACGTGATGGTCTGCTTCTCAAGGTCGATGATGCCCACAAAAAGCGTGGCAAAGGTCTCCACGCGAGAAAAGCCCAGCAAGAAGTCGTTGAGCGAGCGCACCATGCGCGCAGGCGCCAAGCCCTCCCACGAGTAGGCACCCAGCGCCGTCTTGACGGCCGCCGAGACCGACGCCGCCTCGACGCCCTTGCCCGAGACGTCTCCCATGATCACGCAAGCACGCCGCCCCGGCAGGCGGATCAAGTCATAGAAGTCACCGCCCACAAAGGCCGCCGCCGTGGCAGACGAGTAAATACCCTGCGCCGTGATGCCGTCGACGTCCTGCAGCTCATTCTTCATGCCCAGCTGCAGGGCTTGCGAGATGCGCTTATCCTGTGCGCGGGCCTCCTCGCCCTGCGCGATGTCGCGCACGTCAGCCGCAAAGCGCACCAGAAAGGCGTGCTCAACGTCATCAAGCGGCTCGGAGCCGTCGGGGCGAAGCATCAGGTAGGCGCGACGCTGGCCCGCGATCTTTCCCAGGTCGACCAAAGCGCCGTAGCAGGGCTCGCCCAGGCCGTGCAGCACCTGTGAGAGACCCGCCGAAGGACGCAGGTCCACCACGGCGGCGCCATCGGCCACGCAGCCCGCCACCACGTCATCAATGTTGGCCAGAAGCTCGCGCTTGCCCGTCAAGGGCAGCTCGGCCCCCATCGTGCCGTCGTCTGCGACTTCAAGGGGAACAAGAGCCGCCTCGAGCTCGGCCGCGACCTCACCCAAGATTTCGTCCAGGCGCTCAAGCGCGCTGTGCGAACCCGTCTGCGAACGCGAGCCGTCGGCCACCGACAAAAGCTCTTCTCGCAGGTCGTTTTGAAGCGTCTCGAAGTGGGTCGCCTTCTGCGAGCGCAGCGACGCAAAGGCGCTCACCAGCTGCACAGACAGGTAATGGCCCATAGAGTTCAATAGTCCCGCGTCCTCTTTGAACAGCGGGTGCTGCTTTTCCCAGCCCACCTCGATGATCGAGATAACGTGGCCGCCAAACCACACGGGAACCACCATAAAGCTTGTGAACGGCGGCAACAGGGTGGCTTTGACCTTAATGACCTCGCGCGTATCCTCGTTTACGATGTTGCGGTAGGTGAGCTTGCCGGCGCGCAGCTCTTCTGCCGTGGGCGCCTGAACGCGCAGGCGTACGGTGCGCCCCTCGCGCGTGGCAATGGCCTCTACCGTGCGCCCAAAAATCATAAAGCGAGGGCAACGCGACACGTCCAGACCCCGGCTCGCGCCGCGCAGCCTAAAGCCGTCCGACTCTGCCAGGTAGGCCAGGGTACCATCGGCCTCCATGGTCTCGCTGATCTCGTCCAACACGCGGCCAAAGAGCTCGCCCATGTCGGCGGTGTCGATGGTGTCCAGGACGATCTTAAAAGCACCCGAGAGCCTCTTGTTAGCGCGTTTGAGTTCCTCGAAGGCACGGTCGTACTCGCGCCCGGCGTCGTTAACGGCACCGGCACTTCTCGCCACCAAAAGATAGGTGTCACCCGGCGCGTGTACCCTCTCGCACCTAACGCGCAGCACCTCCTGCAAACCCTCGGCGTTGCGGCACGACGCAAGCCCAGAAGACCCGTCGCACTCAAACGGCAGGTCATCCGGCGAGAAACTCAAGGCCACGGCTTGCGCGGGCGCCCCTTGCCCCGCCCCCTCAAGAGAGGGAAACAGCAGGCGCACGTCCATGCCCACAATCTTCTCCTGCCCAAAGCCAAAGACGTGCAGCGCCTCTTCGTTGGCAAGAAGAACCCGGCCAGCCCCGTCAAAGACCAGCACAACCTCGCTGGTGAGCTGCAACAAACAAGAGAGGGTGCCAATAAGACTCCCCTCTCCTATGCCTTCCACATGTCGTTTTGAAAGCGCGCCTTTTGGCATATGAGAACCTAATCTGTCTGGTAGAGCTGTTCTGCGGACAAAAACGTGAGTCCAGTATCGCGCAACTTGATCTCAAGCGGCTCGCCGGTGACCTTAACCACATCGATTGTGCGGTTGTCGACCGAGCAGGTGTAGGCGTACTCGACGTTGAGGTCACACGACGCCAGGCGGTCCAGCAAATGCCCCAGGGCACCCGGGATATTATTGACCTCGATGGCCACAACCTTGCAGCACATAGCGTTGTAGCCGTTGGCGATCAGCATAGCGGCGGTACTGCGCGGTTTATCGCAAATGACTCGGATGATGCCAAAATCAACGGTCTCGGCAACCATAAGGGCATGAATCTGCACGCCTTGGTCGCCCAGCAAGTGACACATCTTGGCAAGCTTACCCGGGCCGTCGGGAAGGCAAACGGTGACCTGTTCAACCATGGGGACTCCTTAGTTCTTCTTGCTAGATATCTAGCTGAGAAGAGCCTACCCGCCAAACCTTATGCCATCGCCAATGTGACGCGAGAGTAACGAGGAATTCTCGCGTTGGACTTATAACGAAAAACGGGCCTTCCTAAGAAGACCCGTTTGATTTCGTGGTGTCGGAGGCGGGACTTGAACCCGCACGACCGTTGAGTAGTCACTAGCACCTCAAGCTAGCGCGTCTGCCAATTCCGCCACTCCGACTTGGTCGCGCTTTTGCGCGAGAAAGAATATAACACCTTGGTCAAACAAAGTGCAAGCCCTAATTTCTAAAAATTTTGAATTAGTTGGAAAAGGGCTGGTAAAGCAACTAATTCTCCCCCATTTAAAGCTCGATCGAGGATTCCTTAATCGGGTTGGGGGCCGCCAGGTGACAGGCGCAGAAGTGGCCAGGCTCGACCTCTCGGAACTCAGGGCGCTCCTTTGAACACTTCTCGCAAGCAATCGGGCAGCGCGTGTGGAAACGGCAGCCAGAAGGTGCGTTGATCGGTGAGGGCGGGTCGCCGGCCAAGATGATGCGCTTACGCGAGGCCTGGATATCGGGGTCGGGCACAGGCACGGCCGAGAGAAGCGACTGAGTGTAAGGGTGGAAGGGCCTCTCATAGAGGTTCTTCCAGTCCGCGTACTCCATCATGCTGCCTAGGTACATAACGCCGATGTTCTCGGAGATGTGCTGAACAACAGACAGGTCGTGAGCAATGAAGAGATAGGCTGTGCCGGTCTCTTGCTGAAGGTCGTTCAACAGGTTCAAGACCTGAGCCTGGATGGACACGTCCAGCGCCGAGACGGGCTCGTCGCAGATAATCAGCTTGGGCTTTAAGGCAAAGGCGCGCGCAATGCCAATACGCTGGCGCTGACCACCCGAGAACTCATGCGGGTAGCGGTTGATGTGCTCGGGGTTCAAGCCCACCATGTCAAGAAGCTCACGCACGCGGGCCTCGCGCTTGGCCGGATCGGTGATGACCTTGTGGATGATCAAGGGCTCAGCAACAATCTCGCCGATGGTCATGCGAGGGTTCAGCGACGCATAGGGGTCCTGGAAGATGAACTGCATGTTGCGGCGCATCTCCTTGAGCTCCTTCTTGTTCATCTGGGCAACGTCTTTGCCCTCGAAGAACACCTGGCCGCTCGTGGGACGCGTAAGGCGCATGATGCAGCGGCCGGTTGTGGACTTGCCGCAGCCGGACTCGCCAACAAGACCAAAGGTCTCGCCAGGATAGATGTCAAACGAGACGTTATCGACGGCGTGGACGGCCTTGTTAGAGAAACGCTTGCCAAAGAAGCCGGACTCCACGGCAAAGTCCTTGCACAGGTTCTTGACGGAAAGCAGGGGGGTACGCTCGTCAGCCATTAGGCCTCCCCTCCCTTCTTAGTACGGGAATTCTCGGGCGCGTTTGCCAAGACAAACTTCTCGTCGGCGGCAAAGTGGCAACGTGCAAAGTGGCCCGGGGAGACCTCGACGCGGCCGGGCTTCTCGGCACGGCACTTGTCGGTGGCAAACGGGCAGCGAGGCGCAAAGGAGCAGCCCTCGGGAACGTTGACCAGCGAGGGCGGGTTGCCCTTGATCGGCGTCAGGGGGCGCTTCTCGTCACCCTCGGCCTTGGGGATAGAGTTCATGAGGCCCCAGGTATAGGGGTGGTGCGGCTCGTAGAAAATCTCGTCGGCCGAGCCCATCTCGACGGGGGCTCCAGCGTACATGACCATGATCTTATCGGCGACGTCTGCCACGACACCCAGGTCGTGGGTAATCATGATGATCGCGTTGCCGTTCTCTTCCTGCATCTTTTTCATGAGCTCAACGATCTGGGCCTGGATGGTAACGTCCAGAGCCGTGGTGGGCTCATCGGCGATCAAAATGTCGGGGTCACAGGCAAGCGCCATGGCGATCATGACGCGCTGACGCATACCGCCCGAGAACTGGTGCGGGTAGTCCTTAACGCGCTGCTCGGGATTGGCGATGCCCACCAGGCGAAGAAGCTCGATGGAGCGCTCGAGCGCCTGCTCCTTGGTGTAGCCACGGTGAAGACGCAGGCCCTCGCCCAGCTGGCGACCAATAGTGTAGACGGGGTTGAGCGACGTCATGGGATCCTGGAAGATCATGGCGATGTCATTGCCGCGAATCTGCTGCATCTCGGCCTCGGACATCTTGAGCAGGGACTTGCCGCGATAGCGAACGTCTCCGCCCTCAATCTTGCCCGGGGGCATCTCGATGAGGCCCATGATGGTAAGCGAGGTCACCGATTTACCCGAGCCAGACTCGCCAACAACACCCAGGGTCTCGCCGCGGTCCAGCGTGTAGGACACGCCGTTGACAGCCTTGACCACGCCGTCTTGGGTATGAAAGTACATCTTAAGGTCATCAACCTCAAGCAGGTGGGAGCCCTCGGGCACCGGCTGGTTCTTAAGATCCTTAGAAGGATCGTATGCAGTCTTTTTTCCAAACATGGCTTATGCGTCCTTCATCTTAACGTCAAGGGCATCACGCAGACCATCGCCCAAAAGCGTAAACGCCAAGACGGTGGAAAGGATTGCCAGGCCGGGCATGATCATCAGCCAAGGCTGGGTGGACAGATAGGTCTGTCCGTCAGAAATAAGGTTGCCCCACGAGGGATCGGGGGGGACGACGCCCATGCCAAGGAAGGACAGCGACGACTCGGTGAGGATGGCGCCGCCGATGCTCATCGTGGCGTAGACCACGATGGAGGCCACCGAGTTGGGGAAGATGTGGCGGGCAATGATGCGCACGTCAGAGGCACCCATGGCACGGGCCGCGTCGACGTAGTCGTTCTCCTTGACCGAGAGGATGGCCGAGCGGAACACGCGGGCAATCGAGGGCCAGCCCAAAAGGCCAATAGCGATAAAGACGTTCTGGATGCCGTTACCCAAGACCGCGATCATAGCGATAACAAACAGCGTGTACGGGAAGGCCATAAAGATATCGGCCAGGCGCATGACGATGGTGTCCCAAATACCGCCGTAGTAAGCCGCGATGGCACCCATAACCAGGCCAATCGCCGTAGAAATTGCGGTGGCGAGAAGACCAACGGCCAGCGAGACGCGCGCGCCATAGATAACGCGGCACAAAACGTCGCGGCCCAGGGTGTCGGTACCAAACGGGTGCTCAAGCGACGGTGCCAAGCGGGAGTTGGCCGTCATGGTCGCAGAGTCGGCAGCCGTTGGGTCGCCCAACCACTGAGGAGCCCACAGGTCTGCGGTCAAAGCAACCAAGACGATAAAGATAATCCAGACGATGGCGACCATCGCAAGCTTGTTCTTCTTAAGGCGCTTCCAGGCGTCGCCCCAAAGGGTACGGGCCTCGGCGGGCTTGGTTGCCTTAGCGTTGGCAGAGGTAGTTGCTTCGTCCTCGTTCACGGTCTTATTGTTCTCGATCTCTTTAGACATGCGATGCACCTCCCTACTCATTACCGGAGTTGTCAAAACGGATGCGCGGGTCAAGGAACGCATAGGACACGTCGACGATCAAGTTGATGACCATAACCAAAACGACGATGACCGTGACCGAGCCCAAAACGATGGGCCAGTCGCGCTGAGAGATCGCTCGGTAGGTCTCGTTACCAACGCCAGGCCAGTTGAAGACCGTCTCGGTAAGGATGGCGCCTGCCATCATGCCGCCAAAGTCGTTGCCAATGTAGGT
>CAVEMP010000182.1:0-4538 GCA_963616835.1 uncultured Oscillospiraceae bacterium
TAAAGCGCAAGCAGTTTGTTAAGGGCATGGAAGAGTTGGCGCAAGAAGGCGCGGTACAGATCTTCCGCGAGATGGGCGCCGGCATGGAGTCGGTGATCGTGGGCGTCGTGGGCGTATTGCAGTTCGAGGTGCTTGAGCAGCGCCTTAAGAGCGAGTACCACGTGGAGGTCTATCGCCAGGGTCTGCCGTACAACCTCATTCGCTGGATTACCAACAAGCCCGACGAGATCGACGTGGCAAGGCTCAGTCTCACGCGCGACACCGCCCGTGTCGAGGATATGCGCGGCGGCAAGCTGCTGCTGTTCACCAGCCCCTGGAACCTCAACTGGGCCCAGGAGCACAACGAGGGCCTCGAGCTCTCGGAGTTTGGCAACGTCACGTTTTAGGCCGGGTACGGCCCGTATGGGCTGCGGCGACGAGAAAGGCACGGCCCGCCCGGGCCGCGTCAAGAAGGGCACGAAAACATGAACATCACGGTTTACCTGGCCTCAAGGCACGGCAACAACCCGCATTTTGTTCCGGCGGTGCGCGAGCTTGGCCGCTGGATTGGTGAGTCTGGCAACTCTTTGGTCTACGGCGGCTCGCGCGTGGGCCTTATGGGCGAGTTGGCGACGTCTGCCTTGGAGGCCGGCGCCTACGTCACGGGCGTCGAGCCCGAGTTCTTTA
The DNA here is from genome assembly GCA_963616835.1 of uncultured Oscillospiraceae bacterium. Taxonomy (GTDB): domain Bacteria; phylum Actinomycetota; class Coriobacteriia; order Coriobacteriales; family Atopobiaceae; genus Paratractidigestivibacter. Next base: position 667 of record CAVEMP010000182.1, read on the forward strand.
TGGCCGAGGAGCTGCAGCTAGACGCTGTAAACGAGCTGATTGTAACCAAGACCATGGCCGAGCGTCGCGCCAAGATGATCGAGCGTGGCGACGCCTTTGTGATCTTTCCCGGCGGCGTGGGCACCCTGGAGGAAGTCTCCGAAATCATGTGCATGCTGAGCCTGGGACACCTTGACGCGCCTTGCGTCTTCTATAACCTGGACGGGTTCTATGACCTTTTGCTCGCGCACCTAAAGCGGATCGTCGAGGCGGGCTTGTGCACCGATAGACGCCTGGAAAACGTGCATTTTGCGAGCAATCTGGACGAGGTCGCGGCGTTTTTGGGCCAGTCGCGCGCCTAGCCGCGCAGGGTCCTATACCGGGCCGTTTGGATTTCAAAGACCTCGCCCATGCGGGCCGCGTAGAGCAGCCGGTCGGCCGCCTCGCTTACCTTGCGACGCGCAAAGCCCATGCGCGGTGAGTGCGCGAGGATGGCTGATTTTCCCAGGTTGGGGACGAGAAGTGCCCCATGGTACTGCAGATTCTTCTGGGCGCAGGCATCGCCCAGTCGTGCTGCGTCGGCGGCGGTCGGGCAGATGGCGTAGACCGGACAGCCAGCCGCGCAGCCGGCGAGAAGCCCGCCGTCCTCGCTGCCGTCCCAAAGTGCGATTAGCGCGTCGCTGGGCCGCAGGCCGGCCGTGCCCTTCTCGGCTACGACAAACTTGATAGGCCTGTCTACCTGCGCGATTTTCTCGTATACGGCACCCGCTTGGGCAAGTTCGGTGGCCAGAAGTGCCAGGCCGGGTGAAAGCTCGGCCTGGCACTCGTATGTTAGGTAGATCTTTTGGGGCCGCACGGCTCTCCTCGCAGGGTCAGGGTGAACGTTCCCGCAGGTCGCGGGTATTGTTGATATTGTAGGCAAATGTGTCAAAACTTGATTGGGAGCGGCCGATTCTCCAAAATCTAAAAGCTTGTGAAAATTCACTGTCAAGGGAGAAAGCCCCGCGATGAACCAGGACTCGATGTCTGACAATGTGACGACTAACGTTTCTGCCTTGCCGCAGGCGGGCGAGTTGCGCACCGATTTCTCGGTGTCCCTGTTTGATCACTCTGATCTTGCATTTGGGGTGCTTAAGCTTGAGCTCGACGAGCAGGGCGAGCCTGTTGACTGGACCTTTGCCTACGCCAATGACGCAATGGGCAATCTTTTGGGTGCCGCGCGCGACGTCCTTGTGGGCAATCGCTTCTACGGGCTGTTTCCCGACGCCAACCGCAAGTGGCTCGGTTTCTTTAGGAAGCCTGCTCTGGAGGGCCAAAATCTTGAGTTCGAGGAGATTTCCGAGGGCGTGGGCTGCTACCTGCACGTTAATGCCACTGCTATTGGCATGCCCGGCTACTGCAGCGTGACCCTGCGCGATGTGCACGAGGAGGTCAAGCTTAGGAAGGACTCAAACAAGGCCCTGCAAGAGGCCTTGATTGCCAGTGAGCGCGCAAACAACGCCAAGTCGTCGTTCCTAACGTCGATGTCCCACGACATCCGCACGCCCATGAACGCCATTATTGGTATGACCGCGCTTGCTGCCGCCCATATTGGCGAAGAAGAGCGAGTGACCGACTGCCTGCGCAAGATCTCGACCTCGAGCAAGCACCTGCTGTCGCTTATCAACGAGGTCCTGGATATGAGCAAGATCGAGACGGGCCAGGTCATTCTTACCGATGATGAGTTCAACCTGGCTGAGCTCATGGACAATCTGGTTGTCATGATTCACCAGCAGCTCGAGACCCGCGAGCACGAGTTCTACGTTGTCTCGAGCGAGCTTGAGCACGAGAATGTGGTGGGCGACAGTCTGCGTATCCAGCAGATCTTTGTCAACATCATGAGCAACGCGATCAAGTACACGCCCGACGGCGGCAAGATTCGCCTTTCTGTGAGCGAGCGCGCCACCGACGACCCGATGGTGGCCACCTACGTCTTTGTCTTTGAGGACAATGGCATTGGCATGGACGAGGACTTCTTGGACCAGGTCTTTGATCCCTTCACGCGCGAGGATGACGCTGTGGTCGCAAATGCGCAGGGTACCGGTCTTGGCATGCCCATCTCGCGAAACATTGCCCGTATGATGGGTGGTGACGTGACCGTTGAGTCCACCAAGGGTGTGGGTACCCGCGTCACCGTCGAGATTAATCTTAAGCTCCAGGACGAGAAGGCTCCGCGCCTGGCCGAGGATGCCTTTGTTGACCTGGACGTCCTTGTGGCCGACGACGACCAGGACAGCCTGGACTCGGTCTGCCTTATTCTGGACGAGCTGGGGATGAACCCCGAGGGCGTGACCAGCGGCCAGGCGGCCGTCGACAGCGCCGTTGCCCACCATGAGCAGAGTCGAGATTTTTACGCCTGCATCCTGGACTGGAAGATGCCCAACATGGACGGCGTCGAGACGACTCGCCGTATTCGCGCTGCTGTGGGCGAGGACGTGCCGATCATCATTATCTCGGCCTACGACGTGACCGCCGTCGAGGAAGAGGCCCGCGAGGCTGGCGCAAACGCCTTTATCACCAAGCCGCTGTTTAGGTCGCGCCTGGCGCGTACCTTCCACGCCATCACCACGGGCGAAGAAGAGGCCAGGCGCGGAGATGAGAATCCCATTCACGACTTTAGCGAGGCCGATTATGCGGGCAAGCGCGTCCTTCTTGTTGAGGACAACGAGCTTAACTCCGACATTGCTAAGGAGCTCTTGGAGATGACCAGCCTGGAAGTCGAGTGCGTCTATGATGGCGCTGCGGCCGTCGAGAAGTTGGCCAACTGCAAGGACGGCTACTACGACATCATTTTTATGGACATCCAGATGCCCAAGATGAACGGCAACGACGCTACGCGCGCCATCCGTTCGATGAAGCGCGCGTACTGCCGCCAGGTGCCTATTGTGGCCATGACCGCCAATGCCTTTGCCGAGGACGTCCAGGCCGCTAAGACCGTGGGCATGAACGAGCACATTGCTAAGCCGCTGGACCTCAAGCGTCTGGCCGTGGTGCTTGACAAGTGGCTGGGGTAGGCACGCGTGGCTAAGCAGACGTGGCGCGCGGGGAACATGCTCTACCCGCTGCCTGCGGTTATGGTGAGCTGCGCTAACGAGGCCGGCGAGAGCGACATTGTGACCGTGGCCTGGACGGGCACGGTGTGCACTAACCCGCCCATGCTGTACATCTCGCTGCGGCCCGAGCGCTTTAGCTACCACATCATTCGCGAGTCGGGCGAGTTTGTGGTGAACCTTACCACTCGTGACCTGCAGCGCGTTTGCGACTGGTGCGGTGCAAGGTCGGGCCGCGACTATGACAAGTGGGCCGAGTGCGGGCTAACGGCCGCGCCGGCGTCTAAGCTGGGTGTGGCGCCGGTGATCGACGAGAGCCCGGTCAACATCGAGTGCCGCGTAGTCGAGGTCAAGGAGCTAGGCAGCCACCATATGTTCCTGGCCGCCGTGGAGGCCGTGCAGGTGGATGAGGAGCTTCTCGATGTCCGCGGACGGCTGGACTTGGGCGCCGTCGGTCTTACTGCCTACAGCCACGGCGAGTACTTTGACCTGGGGCAAAGCCTGGGAACCTTTGGGTATAGCGTGCGCAAGAAGCCAGTGGGCGAGAAGAGCCGTGCGGCGGCGAAGGGCCGTGCGGGCGCGAAGTCTCGCCCGGGCGCCAAGGCCGCCGCGGCAGCGAAGAAGCCCGTCTCGGCAAAGAAAAAGCCCGCAGCTTGTAAAGCCGCGGGCCCTGCGGGGTCTTCTCGCAAACAGCCTAGAACAAAACGCCCAAAACGATAAGGGCCACGCTTGCCGCCAGCACGGCATAGTCGCGGGCCAGCAGGGGGTAGCGCTTGTAGCTGCTTTGGCGCGTGCGCAGGTAGA
>CAVEMP010000183.1:0-2884 GCA_963616835.1 uncultured Oscillospiraceae bacterium
TGGGGTCCTGCAGTGCGTTGATATACATCTGGGCATTCTGAGCTGGGGTTTGTTCACGCGTGAAGTCATTGCGGTGGATACTCGCAATCACGTAGTCGCACTGCTTGAAAACCTCATGCTTCAAGGTCTTGGGACGACGACCCTCGCCGGTGATGCCATTATCAACCATGATGTCGTGGCCAAAGAGATTGCCCTGGCCGTCCACGATATCGGCCTCGCAGCCGCGCAGCAGCGTGACGCCATGCCACTCACGCGGCCAGGTAGAGAAGTTAATAAAGTACTGAAAATTCTTGAGGGTCTGCTCGTCAAAGAGCATGCTCGAAAAGTGGTCGGTAACGCCCAAAAGCTCCAGGTTCTTGTTAGCCGCGGCTCTTACGTCCTCTTCAAGCGTCGAGTAAGCGTGGCGAGAAAACAGCGTGTGCGTGTGCACGTCGCAGGCAATTCGAATCATCTGTCCCCTTCCCGTTTTGTGTTTGCACCCATTGTAGGCCAGGGCGCAATCCTAGGGTTCGCTGTGCTAGATTTACACGTATAGGCCTTTTATCAGGAGGTATTCATGTTCGACAAGCTCTTTTCTCGCCGCGCGTTTGTGGGCGGGGCGGCCGCCGCGCTAACAAGCGTTAGCTTCACGCTGGCCTCGGGACCCGCGAAGGCCTTCGCGGACGAGACGGGCAGTGGCAGCGCAAGCGCAGACGACGTTAGCGAGAAGATCGCCATCGTCCACACTAACGACGTCCACTGTGGCATGTACAACATTAAGACTAAGCTGGGCTACAGCGCCCTGGTCGACTTTGTCGACACGCAAAAGGAGGTCCACGCCACGGGCAACGTCACGCTGGTAGACGCCGGCGACGCTATTCAAGGCGGTGTGCTGGGCGCAACCAGCGACGGCCGAATTCCCATGCAGGTAGAAGGCGCGTGCAACTATGACGTGGTAACCGTGGGCAACCACGAGTTTGACTTTGGCGTCGAGAACTTCTTGGACCTTGCCTCGGCGCAAAGCGCGCTCAAGTACGTGTGCTGCAACTTTGCAGACAACAGCGGAAACCTGCAACTCGATCCCTACCACGTGGTTGAATACAACGTTGCAGGTAAACAGGTCAAAATCGCCTACCTGGGCGTGGTTACTCCTACGACTCTGACGCGCGGCGACGTTACGCTGTTCCAAGACAACGACGGCAACTTTGTTTGGGACTTCTTCCAAGACGATCCTCAGGCTTTCTATTCTAGGGTGCAGACGTTTGCCCGGGCCGCGCGCACGGTTGACGGCGCCGATTACGTGGTCCTTCTCGCCCACCTTGGCGAGAAGGACAGCGAGGAATGCTGGCGCAGCGACACCCTGGTTGCCAAGACCTCGGGTATTGACCTGGTGATCGATGGGCACTCGCACGAGAAGTACGTACAGACCGTCAAGAACGCCAATGGCCAAGACGTCGTGATTGCCCAGACCGGCACCAAGTTCGCGAGCTTTGGCCACATCGAGATAAACCCGGCAACGGGTCAGGCCACGGCATCACTTGACGTCACGGCCAAGCTCATCGAGTCATGGGACGGCCAGGACGAAGACATCTCGGCCCTGATAGCGCAGGTAAGCGACGGTGTGGAGCCCCTGCCCGGCGACGTCATTGGCACCGCCGAGGTCAACCTTTATGCTGCGCCGGAGGGCGACTTTACCGGCTCGACCAAGAACCAAGAGACCAACCTGGGCGACCTGGCGTGCGACGCCGTGCGCGCCTATTACGAGGCTCATACCGGCAAGGCCTGTGACCTGGCCATCGTTAACGCTGTTGGCGTGCGCAAGAACATCCCCGCAGGCAAGATCACCTACGCGCAGCTGCTGGAAGTCGAGTCCTACTGCAATCGAATGGTGGCGCTTGAGGTCTCGGGCCAGTACCTCCTGGACCTGCTGGAGGCCGGCGCCTCGAACGCGCCCAAGGACAACAGCTACTTCCTGCAGGTATCGGACGGGATTAGCTTCACGATTCGCACGGACATCCCCACGCCGGTTGTCTTTGAAGGCTCGGCGTTCAAGGAGATCAACGGCGAGAGGCGCGTCAAGAACGTACTAATTGGCGGAAAGGCGATTGACCTGGACGGGCGCTACACGGTAGCTAGCAGCGAGTTTGTGCTAACGCGTGGCGGCAAGCTGCCCACGCCCTCAAACGCCGCCGATGCCCAGAAGTTTGGCTTCGACATCATCACCTTGGTCGATTACATTCGCGACAACCTTAAGGGCGTCGTGGATGCCGGGTACGAGAACCCCAACGGCGCCGGGCGCATCACGATTACCGATCACGATGAGACCGTGCCGGCGCCCACGCCCGAGCCCACGCCGGCCCCGGCGAGCGACGGCGAGACGACCGTGACTTCGGCGACCAGGCGCGGCACCGGGTCTGTGCCCGCCACCGGTGACCAGGGCGGCGCTGGCTTCGCCGCCGCAGCAGCGCTGGGAGGCGCAGCACTTCTCGCCGCCGGTGTTGGGTCGGCGACCGAAGACTAGGGACACGTAAGGGTTGCAAAAACGCAAAAACCCGGCGCTCTCGCCACAGAGAACGCCGGGTTTTTAAGCACATGGCTTCAAGCACGGGGCTTTGGATGCGCGGTGTTGGCCACCCCTACTTCTTTGCCAGCTTGGCCTTGATCAAGCCAACCACGGTGGGGATGACCGAGACCAAGACGATGCCAACGATCAGCAGCTCAAAGTGCTCCTGGACAAAGGGGATGCCGCCAAAAAAGTATCCCAGCAGGGTGAAGAGCGTCGACCAGGTGATGCCGCCCAGGACGTTGAACAACACAAAGCTGTGCCACTTCATGCCGCCCATGCCCGCAATGAAGGGCACGAAGGTGCGGATAAACGGGAAGAAGCGCCCCAGGAAAATGGCCA
>CAVEMP010000184.1:0-11511 GCA_963616835.1 uncultured Oscillospiraceae bacterium
CAAAAGTGAGAGAGGGATGGGCCATGCCGCAATATGACGAGCTCTTAGAGCATGCACCCAAGATAAATCAGCAGCTCGCGCGCTATGGAGTCAAATTTGGTCTGTACAAGAACGGGACCTTCAACGAGCGCCTGTTCCCGTTTGACCCCATCCCGCGCACGATCGCCGCGCCCACCTGGGCAAAGCTCGAGCGCGGTCTGGCCCAGCGCGTCGACGCCCTTAACGCCTATCTGGCAGACATCTACGCCGACAAGCAGATCGTGAAAGACGGCGTCGTGCCCGAGGACTTCGCTTTTGCCAGCTCGGGCTATCTGCCGCAGTGCGAAGGCATCGTGCCGCCAGGCAAGATCTACAGCCACATCTCGGGAATCGACCTGGTAGAGGGCGAGAACGACCAGTGGTTTGTGCTCGAAGACAACCTGCGCATCCCATCGGGCGCCTCTTACCCGCTGATCGCGCGCGACCTGTGCCGCCGCTGCGACGCCGAGACCTTCCGCGCCACGCCGCTGGTGGACAACCGCGACTACGGCGAGCGCCTGCGCCGCGTCATGGACTCGGTGAACCGCGGGGGCATCAACGTGCTTCTCACCCCGGGCCGCTACAACGCCGCTTACTTCGAGCACACCTACCTTGCCGAACGCGCCGGTTGCGTTTTAGCCGAGCCCTCCGAGCTCTTTGTCGAGAATGAACAGCTGTGGTACCGAGACGCCCAGACCAACCGTAAAGTCGGCGCCATCTACCGCCGCCTTTCGGACGAGTTCTTAGACCCGCTGTGCTTCCGCGCGGACTCGCTCATTGGCGTCCCCAACATTATGAGCGCCTACCGCGCCGGCAACCTAGCCATCGTAAACGCCCCCGGCAACGGCGCCGCAGACGACAAGGGCATCTACTACTTTGTCCCCAAGATGGTCGAGTACTACCTTGGCGAGAAGCCCATCCTGCAAAACGCCCCCACCTACCTGCCCTTCTATCCCGATGATATGGCCTATGTCCAAGACCACGCAGACACCTTGGTCATCAAGGACGTGGCCGAGGCGGGCGGCTACGGCGTCGTCTTTGGCTCCAGCCTTGACGCCGAGAAGCTCGAGGACCTGAAGGCCCTTATCCGCCGCGAGCCTCGACGCTTCATCGCCCAGGAGGTCATCGACTTCTTGTGCCTGCCCACCATGATCGACGGCCAGGTCCAGCCGAGAAAAGCCGACCTGCGCGCCTTCGTTCTTTCTGCCGCCGGCCAAGAAACCACCGTCTGGCCCAGCGGCCTGACGCGCTTCTCGCCCGACGCGGGCAGCGCCATCGTCAATTCGTCCCAGGGAGGAGGGTTCAAAGACACATGGGTGCTCTCTCAATAGAAAAGGTCGACCACCTGCTTTGGCTTGGACGCTACATGGAGCGCAGCTACACCACGCAGCGCTTTATCATCGCCACATACGACCGCGCTTTGGACAGCACGGAGGGCAACTGGAAGGGCCAGTTGGAAGAGCTGGGCTTCGATGCCCAGACCGAGACCCCGCGCGACTTCTTTAGGGCATGCCTGTTTGACTCAAGCATACCCGAGTCGGTGGCCCACTCGATGGACGGCGCCTACGACAACGCCGTGCGCCTGCGTGACGTTTTGGGCACCGAGACCTTGAGCTACATCCAGATGGCCTATGACGCCCTGGTGGCGGCCAAGCTCTCGGACGCTCCTTTGCTTGACCTGCAGATGGTTCAAGACAACATCATGGCGTTCAAGGGTTGCGTCGACGACTTTGTCGACGACGACGCAGCAAGAAACATCATCAAGTGCGGCATCTCTTGCGAGAGGATCGACCTCTATGCGCGTCTCAACTTTAGGCTGGACCGCCTAAAGCAGGAGGTCCACCGCCTTGCCAGCCGCATCAACCGCACCGGAGCGCCCTACAGCCAGGCCGACCTCAAGACGATGGTCGATATCGTCTACTCGGACCGCTTCCCGCACTTCACCACCTACGCCGAACTCGGCGAGCTTCTCACCTGCGTGGCGCACCTGTTCACCACGTCATAGGAGGCCCGCATGAAGATCCTCAATTTCACCTTCAAGACCGAGCTTGAGTTTAGCGAGCCCGTGCGCGAGCACGACTTTGTCCTGCGCTGCCTGCCCACCAGCAACAGCGTGCAGACGGTGTTGGACTCGCAGGCCATGGTCACGCCCACGACCTCGATCGCCCAACAAACCGACGGCTTTGGCAACAAACTGCTGGTAGGACGCGTTGCCCAGGAGCACACGTGTTTCTCGTTTATCTCGTCTGGCTCGGTCATGGTGTGCGACTTGGCCGAGGCCACGCCGGCCCTTGAGTACTGCCACCCCATCTACCTTAGAACCAGCGAGAAGTGCAAGCCGGGCGCAGCCATCCAAGCCTTGGTCAACGACACCCTGGCCGGCCTAGACGACGCCACAGCCGCCGAGAAGGCCGCTCATATCACCAGCACCGTCTTTGACGCCATGCGCTACGAGAAGGGCTCCACGACCGTCGACACCTGCGCCGAGGAGGCCCTGGTCCAGGGCACCGGCGTGTGCCAGGACTATGCGCACATCCTGGTGGCCGCCCTTCGCGTGGCCGGGATCCCTTCTCGCTACGTGAGTGGCCTTATGCTAGGCGAGGGCGCAACCCACGCCTGGTGCGAGGCCTATGACGGCCGCCACTGGGTGGGCCTTGACCCCACCCACGACCGCTTGGTCAACACAGATTACATTGCTATTGCGCACGGCCGCGATTTTGCCGACTGCCCCGTGGAAAGCGGTATTCTCACTGGTGGCGCGCGTCAGGCTCAGCACGTGCGCGTACGTGTAGTCGACGACGCCCCGTGGGTTGGCAACCCTCACCTGGGGGCAGAAGAGGTTCTGTAAGTGATCAGCACGGTTTTCTCGGCAGAGCTGCCCATTGGCGAGCACCTGCAGATAAAGAAGCACAGGATCGAGGGCACTGCGGCCACCCCCTTTGGCGGGGAAGCCGCCCTCGACGGCCACAAGCCCCGCATGGCCGTGGTCACCGGCATCCACGGAGACGAGCTTGAGGGTCAGTACGTGGCCTTTAAGCTGGGCCAGATCCTGGAGGCCAACAAGGACAAGCTTTACGGCACGGTGGACATCTACCCTGCCATCAACCCCTTGGGCATCAACTCGATCGAGCGCGGTGTCCCTATGTTTGACGTCGACCTCAACCGTACCTTCCCCGGCAATTCCCAGGCCGACCTCACCGAGACCCTGGCCGCCGCCGTCATCGCCGACATCGAGGGCGCAGACGTGGCCGTGGACATCCACGCGTCCAACATCTTCTTGCGCGAGATGCCGCAGGTGCGCGTGAACGAGCTTTCTGCCGGGGCGCTGGTGCCGCTGGCGCCGCTGTTGAACGTCGACTTTGTATGGGTCCACGCCTCTGCCACCGTGCTGCAGTCCACCTTTGCCTACGCGCTTAACGAGCGCGGCACCCGCACCCTGGTGGTCGAGACGGGCGTGGGCATGCGCATCACCCACGAGTACGGCCACAACCTCACGCAGGGCCTGCTTCGCCTGGCCGCCTACCTGGGCGCCTGGGGCGGCGACTTTGAGGTCACCAGCGACCCCATCATCTCGCACGACGGCAAGGTGAGCTACCTCAACGCTGCGGCCGGAGGCATTTTCTTGCCCCAGGCCCAGCACGCCACGATGGTCGAGAAGGGCCAGCTTATTGGCGTGGTTGCCAATGCCTTAACCGGCGAGGTGGCCCAAGAGGTCACGGCACCCGAGTCTGGCCTTCTGTTCACCCTGCGAGAGTACCCCGTGGTCTACCCCGGATCTTTGCTCGCCCGTATCCTGGGAGACGTCAAATGAGAAAAGTGAGCCTCTACACCCTGGACACGCCCTACCGCGAGCCGCTGACCATCTGGGGCTACGAGTTTGGACGGGACGACGCCGAGAAGTGCGTGGCGATCGTGGGGTCCATGCGCGGCAACGAGGTCGAGCAGACCTACGTGTGCGCCGACCTGGTGCGCCGTCTGACCGCGCTTGAGGAGCGCGGGCTTATGGACCCCACCAAGCGCGTGCTGGTGGTGCCTTCTGTCAATCCCTTCTCGATGAACATCAAGAAGCGCTTTTGGCCGGTAGACAACACCGACATCAACCGCATGTTCCCGGGATACGACCTGGGCGAGACCACGCAGCGCATCGCCGACGGGCTGTTTCGCGCGGTGCAGGGCTACGAGTACGGCATCCAGCTGTGCAGCTTCTACCTGCCCGGCGACTTCCAGCCGCACGTGCGCGTGACCGACGCGGGCCAAATCAGCGCCGAGTCGCTTGAGTTGGCCGACTCGTTTGGTTTCCCCTATGTGGTGGCCAAGAAGCCCTCGAGCTTTGACACTACAACGCTTAACTACAACTGGCAGGTGTGGGATACCCACGCGTTCTCGGTCTTTGTGCGCGAGATGGGCTCTTTGTCCACCCGCGGGGCCGAGGAGGTCGAGGACTGCATCATGCGCTTCATGGACGCCCGCGGCATCATTAAGAGTGTGGAGCCCGGCGGCTTCAGGAGCGCCCATTTGGACGAACGCTCGCTGGTTGACGTGCGCTGCGAGAACGCCGGGGGCATCTTCCTGCGCGACGTCGAGCCCGGCGAGCGTGTGCGAGCGGGCCAGACTTTAGGCCAGGTGGTGGATGCGGGAGACGCCCACGTCAAAGAGATGCTGGTGGCACCCCTGGACGGTCGCGTGTTCTTCTGCCACGTGGACCCGCTTATCAACCAGTACACCATCGCGTTCAAGCTGGCGCCCGAGACTACCTGGGCGCACGCGCAGTAAGCCACGGGATACATAGACACAAAAACGGCGAGAAGTCCGGGTGGGCTTCTCGCCGTTTTTTTGCGCGGGGGGTGCAGCATCGCAGCGCGGTGCGGGCTGCGGGGCCTACTGCAACGTGAGCTGCAGGAGCTTGGCCGCGCCGTTTGGGTTAACGGCGTGCTCGGTGCCGGCCGGGACCACCAGGACGTCTCCTGCGGCCATGACCTGGCCGTTTATGGCGGCCTCGCCCTCGATCAAGTAGTAAAGGGTATCGCCGGGGTAGCGCTCTTCGCTCACCGATTCGCCCGCGGCAAAGGCCAGGACGGTGCCTGCAACCGGATCGCCCACGCGGGTAATCGTGCGGCTGGTCACCTGGCCGGCGCGAGCCTCGACAAGGTCTGCCAGCGGGCGCGGCTCTTGGGTGGGGAGGTTTCGAAATCCCATGGTCTTCTCCCCTGCTACTTAGGCGTCAAAGATAACGACGAGCAGCATCTTGAAGGCCGTGACGCCGCGCACGGCGTGCGGGGCGCCCGCGGGGATGACGATAGACTGGCCGGCGCCCAGCTGGTGGGGCACGCCGTTGATGGTGATCTCACCCGTGCCCTCAAGAACGTTCACCATGGCGTCGCCGCCGGCCGCGTGCGAGGACATGCCTTCCTCGGCATCGATGGCAAACAGGGTCACCTTGGCGGCGGGCATCTGGGATAAGGTCAGGCTATTGACGCAGCCGGGCTCAACCTCAACCAGGCCGGCCAGGTCAAATACCTGGGACTTCTCGACGTTCTTAATGAGCTCGGACATATTGGCTCCTCTCGCCCGCATAAGGCGGGGTCGTGTTGGTTGCTATGGCCTAGCTTACCCCTACGGGCGCACGGCCATACGGCAGGCACCGGGCGGCGTTTTGGGGGCCTGGCTGATTGCATGTCTGATATATGTTGGATTTACACGGATTTCCCCGGTATCCCCGCACAATTGATTTATTGCCAACTGGGCAAACGCAGCCATCATGCCCTTGATGCTCCCGGTTTTTGTATAAATCCAACATAAGTCAGCCATACTGCCGCGACGCACGAAAAAACCGCCCGGCGCCCCAAGGTTCGGGGCGCCGGGCGGCGGGCTGGGTCGCAAATGCGGGCGAGAAACCCGCTGCAGCTTACTGCTGCTGGTCGGCCGCCATGTTAGCAGCGGCGGGAGCGGCGTTGGAGAGTGCCTCGGCGCAGTGCTTGCGGCCAAGCTCGGTCCACTCGGGCTCTTCGTCGGGGATGGAGCCAGCCTGCTTGGTGAAGAGCTCCTTCAGGCAGTTGTAGGCAACGATGACGCCCAGGACCACCAGCAGCACGGCAAAGATCAACTGCAGGACAGAGTTGAAAACCGAGGCGGCGGTGCCAGCGCTCAGCGCGGTCACGCAACCCATGATGGACTGCACCAGCGAGGTGAAGGTGCAGCAAAGCAGGAACGCGACGGGCACGTAGAGCATGGCGCCCTTGCGGCCAGTGCACTTGCAAAAGACAGCCAGGGTGATCATGGTCATGCCGCCCAGCAGCTGGTTGGAGGCGCCAAAGAGGGGCCAGATGGCCAGGTAGCCGCCAAAGGTAAGGGCAAGGCCGGGAATCAAGGTGACGACGGTGGCAAACCAGGGGTTGCCCAGAACCTTCATGAAGCCGGTCTTCTCGGCGTCAACGGCCAGGGCATCGTTGGAAGAAGCGAAGAACTCAGAGAAGGCAACACGGGCAATGCGGGCCACGGCGTCAAGGGAAGTCAGGGCCAGGGCGCTGACGTTCATAGTCATGAAGACGGTGGCGACGGTGGCGTCCACACCAAAGGCCTGCATAGCGCGGGCGATGCCGGCGGCAAAAATCTGGAACGGGGTCGAGGCCACGCCGTTGTTAAGGGCGCCGGTGCCGGCAGTGTTCATGTCAGCAAACATGATGCCGGCGACGATGATGGCCAGGATGCCCACGAAGGACTCGAGGACCATGGCGCCGTAACCAACCTTGACGGCGTCGGTCTCGTTGGAGACCTGCTTAGACGAGGTGTTGGAAGACACCAGGCTGTGGAAACCCGAAAGAGCGCCGCAGGCAACAGAGACAAACAGGACGGGGAACATCATGCCCGAGTTAGTGGAGAAGCCCACGAAGGCCGGGGCGGTAATGGTGGCTTTGCCCTGGACGCCCAGGACAACGATGCCCACAACAGCGCAGGCGATCATAACGACCATCATGATGGTGGTCAGGTAATCGCGCGGGGTCTTGAGGACGTTCAAGGGCATGGCGCAGGCAAAGACCAGGTAGACCATGACGACTGCAATCCACTGGTTGAGGTCAAGGTACAACGGGAACTGCATGCCCACGGCAAACATCACGACGATGGCAACAACCGCGGCGGCGAACTCCTTGACACCCTCGAGGTTGAATTTCTCTCGGGCCCAACCGAAGGCGATGGCCACAAAGGTGAAGAGGATCGAGATAGTACCGGCGCAGCCCGCGGCATAGGACTTGGTGAAGTCGATGCCGCCCTCGGCAGCCGCGGTGTACTTAAAGGTGCCGCAGACCATCGAGGTGAAGGCCGCGATGACGATGATGCAGAAGAGCCACTGGAACAGCAGGAACAGGCGACGGCCGGTCTTGCCAATGTACTTCTCGACCAGCTGAGCGATGGACTTGCCGTTGTTCTTCATCGAGGCGTACAGGGCGCCAAAGTCGTGCACGGCGCCAAAGAAGATACCGCCGACGAGGACCCAAAGCACGACGGGGACCCAACCAAAGGCCATGGCCACGATGGTGCCCGTGACAGGGCCGGCTCCGCAGATGGAGCTAAACTGGTGGGAGAAGGCCATAAAAGAAGAGACGGGAGAGAAGTCCTTCTCGTTCTCCATGCGGCGAGCTGGGGTGAGGGCGTCCTTGTCTACACCCCAGGACTTGGCCAGCCACCTGCCGTAGAGCAGGTAGGCTGCGGCCAGGACCACGGCCGCGACAAGCATCAGTACGATTCCGTTCATTTACGAGCAAACCTTCCTTCTGGAACACGCAAAAAAGGCCGCCTGGAAACCCAAGCGGCCTTTACACCTTCGCTTTCGACAGCCGCCCATTATCTTTCGGGCTGGCGTCTAACCAACCCGCGCTAAATTGCAATAGCGATAATGGATAGTGCTGCGAAGAACATTTTCTTGCGTGATCCTTTTCTTGTGGCGCCGGGGCGCCTCCTGTGGACGAATGACATAGTGGACCCGTTGCGTTCACACCTAGTCCATATCCGTCGATATATAACATGCTAGAAACATTCTATTTGACCAGTTAACGGCGGGTTTCAACCATTTACCGACACGCAATGGATAAAATTGGCGAAACATGCTTTGGTTTGCCCTGGCTGACGATTGGAGCAACTATGTCAATAATTGATGTGATGAAAGAGCGCTACTCAGAGAGGCGCTTCTCGGATACCCCAGTTAAAGACGAGGATTTAGCCGCGATTTTGGAGGCCGGACGCGTGGCCCCCACTGCAGAAAACAAGCAGCCGCAACGCATCTTGGTGCTTCGCGAGGCCGATGACCTGGCCCGCGTCGACCTTTGCAGCCGCTGCCGTTTTGGCGCCCCGGTGGTTTTGGTGCTGGCCTACGACATGGCCGTGGCCGCGCGCAACCCCGACGTCATGGACTACGGCGTGGTTGACACCACGATTGTGGCCGACCACATGAGCCTGGCCGCCGCCGAGCGCGGCATCCACAGCTGCTGGGTGGGCCTCATCAACCCCTCCGAGCTGCGCCGCCAGTTTGATATCCCGGCCACGTACAAGATCGTGGCCATCATGCCTATGGGATACCCCAGCGAGAAGAGCCGTCCTTCTCGGCTGCACAAACGCCGGTTTGAGCTGTCGCAGACGGTGTTTTTTGACCGGTACGGCGACGGCGCGGGGACGGGCGCGGAAACGGGCCAGACCAGCGGGGCCGCAGAGTAGGGGCACGGGCATGACCTTGTTTATCGACGCCGACGCCTGCCCCGTCACGGCCGAGGCCCTAACGGTAGCCCGGCGGGCCAAGGTGCCCGTGGTCATCGCGGGCAACACCACGCAAAACCTCGAGTGCCACGTTCGGCCCAGCGACCCCCGTCGCGCCGAGGATGCCAGGCCCGCCGGCGGCTTTTGGGTCGATACGCTGCGGGTTTCTTGCGGCGCAGACTCGGCCGACTTCGCGATTGTCGAGGCCTTGCAGCCCGGAGACTGCGTGGTCACGCAAGACATCGGCCTAGCTGCGATGGCGCTGGGGCGCGGGGCCGCCGCCATCGGGGTGCGCGGACGCGTGTATAGCAAGGCCACGATCGACTCGGACCTGTTCATTCGCGCCGAGGAGAAAAAGGTGCGCCGGGCCGGCGGACGTACGCGCGGACCTGCGGCTTTTTGCGATAAGGATAGAAGAAGGTTTATTGAAAACCTCGAGGGCCTTCTTGGCATTTGGTAGGTATTCACGCATAATAGTCGGGTTCTATCGGCCCAAAACTGCACGTGAACGCGCCCGCGCGGCGCAAAAAGGATTGATATGACTTCCACGGACACCCCTGCCAAGAACTTCTCGCTTGCCGATTGCGATATGCGCCCGGCAACCGTCGACGATATCCCAACCATCGTGGCCATGCTCGCAGAGGCCCGCGCCCTTCTCGCCGCCGACGGCATCGACCAGTGGCAAAATGGAACTGGTCCCAACTTTAGAAACATTGCCCTTGACCTGGAGTTTGGCTGGGGCCGCGTCTTTACCGTGAAGGGCGTCGTTGCCGCTACCGCCGCGCTGGTCGACGTGCGCGACCCCAACTACGAGGAGCTTCTTGAGGGTGCGTGGGAGGTTCGCGAGGACGGCACCGTCAACTACGCGACTATCCACCGCGTCGCCGTCTCCCCTGCTTTTCGCGGCCAGCACGTGGCGCAGCTCTTTTATCGCCGCCTGATCGAGGAGGCCCGCGTGCGCGGCTTCTCCGAGCTGCGCGTCGACACGCATCCCGACAACGTGCGCATGCAGCACGTCATCGAAAACTCCGGCTTCAAGCGCATTGGCAGCTGCTGCATCGACGGCAGCAAAGACGATATCCGCTGGTCCTACCAGCTGTTCCTGTAAGGGTTGCGAGTCTTAAGACCCAAAACGCTGCAAGTCGGCCATCAAATTCGAACTTACCAAGTAGTTAAGAAACCCGCAAGTCTTTGACCTGCGGGTTTCTTTCTTCATAATCGTTTGCTACTCGCCCGACGTGGTTTTGATGGCCGACTTATCGCTTTTTATCTAGACAGTCCCCGGACAAGGCCTTCAAATCGTCAAAAAGCTTCTGCGAGTGCGCCTCTTGCCGAGCAGTCAAGGTGGGAGCCGTAACTCCACGTAGCTTAGCCAAGGTCTTTGAAAGCTCCAGCAACGTCGAACGGTCACCGAGTTGATTTGCCGTAACCGGAAGGACTGTAATGCCCTCATTGAGAAGAGCCGCGATGCGCTCTGAGTCCGATAAGAATGACGCCCCGTTTTCGTGGGCCAGCTTGCTTTGAATCTCGAGGTCAACGCCCTCGTCCCAATAGAGGTCGCAATAGCAGCGGTGTTTCCCGGCAAGCGCACGAGAGCTGTTTGCAAGACGAACCTCATAGTTGTGAATCATTCCCGTATGGCCCAAGCCGCCATAAGTCTTAGGCAGACAAAGCAACAGGCCGGCCCTCGACTCCAAAGGCGATGCAGCCCCTGGAATCACAAGCTCAGAAATCTTTCGCGCGCGAACGCATCCTCGGTTGGTCTCGCTTTGGGCAACGGTTGCCTGTAGCGATCCCGCCGTGACCAACGGCTCGCGTCTCCACAAGTCATGGAGCTTGCCGCCTATAACGCAGGGTGTCCAGCCGTAGCGCTCCCCTATCAGGTTTCGAACCGTGGCGAGACTCAAGCGCGATTCGAGCCATTCGCAGAAGACGCGCGGCGCACGATAGGCCGAGTACGCGCCAAACAGCTCGGAAGCTATCATCAGGCATTGATTAAGCTGCATCGTCCCCGCCAACTGCAACAGGGCGAATTCTGGCGTCACGACAGAAATCTCGTCGGTGATGGCTACGGTCGATCCCGGAGGCAACGGCTTGCTGTACATGACTGGCGCTATGACACCGCTCTTGCTCCATTCAGAACGACTGCGCACCATAACATCAACGGGAAACTCCAGGCACTGCCCAAGCAACGAGGCGGCGTCGCGGATGTTGCGGGCATGTTCACCGGCCGAGTTCCAGCGTTTATCGTCTGCGCACTCCTTGGCCAGTGGCGACTCGAGCGCCATGCGCTCGCGCACGCGGGCAAACTCCTCGACGCTGGAAAAGCCCAGGTTGCGGTACTCCTCCTCGGGCTCGGTCATGATGAGCGCGATCCAAGGGGGCATGCGCCAGAAGCGCAGAGCCGATATGCCACAGATGATGGTGTTCATGGGCATTACATACCCAAGACAGGCCAAGCGCAGACTCTCGAAATTTAAAACGCTGCAAGTCGGTCATCAAATTTGCGACTACCAAGTATCTGACCAGTACACAATAGAAAACCTGCAGGTCAGAGACCTGCAGGTTTTCGAGCTACTAACCTATATCGATTTTGATGGCCGATTTGCAGCGTTTTTGTCCCGCCAGCCCCGCACCCCTACGCGTAGGCCTCGTGGAGCTTGTTGGAGAGCTCCATGTTGGCCGAGTAGTCAACGGGGACCACCACGACGCTGGGGGCATCGGTGTTGGCAAACGCCTTCTCGAGCG